>NZ_CAKZRO010000052.1 GCF_937146585.1 uncultured Halorubrum sp.
ACGCCCTGCTCGACCGCGCCGCCGCGATGAAGGCGGGCGAGACCGACCCCCGACTCGGGGACGCGACGCTGGGGATGATCTTCGAGAAGCCCTCGACGCGCACCCGGGTCTCGTTCGAGACGGGCATGACGCGGCTGGGCGGCCACGCGATGTTCCTCGGTCCCGACGACATCCAGTTGGGCCACGGCGAGCCCCTGAAGGACACCGCGCGCGTCCTCGGCCGGTACGTCGACGGCGTGATGGCGCGCCTGTTCGACCACGCGGACGTCGAGGTGCTCGCCGAGTACGCCGACTGCCCCGTGATCAACGGGCTCACCGACGAGGCGCACCCGTGCCAGACGCTCGCCGACCTCCTCACCATCCGCGAGACGGTCGGCGAGGACGCCGCGGTCGCGTGGGTCGGCGACGGCAACAACGTCGGGCAGTCGTTCGTCGTCGGCGCGGCGATGGCCGGCGTCGACGTGGAGGTGGCCACGCCCGCCGGCTACGGGATGGACCCCGACGTGTTCGAGCGCGCCGCCGAGTTCGGCGCGGACGTGGCGCCGACGACGGACCCGGCGACCGCTATCGAGGGCGCCGACGTCGTCTACACCGACGTGTGGATCTCGATGGGGCAGGAGGACGAGCGCGACGAGAAGCTCGCCGCCTTCGACGGGTTCCAGGTGAACGCCGACCTGCTCGCGGACACCGGCGCGAAGGTGATGCACTGCCTGCCCGCGCACCGCGGCGAGGAGATCACGGACGACGTGCTCGAATCCGACCGGGCCCTCGTCTGGGACCAGGCGGAGAACCGGATGCACGCGCAGAACGCGCTGCTGGTCGAACTGCTCGGCGGGGAGTGAGACGAAAACGGCGGTCGGCTGGGCCCCGATCGCGACCGAGAGATCGGTCGCGGCGCGATCGCGGACGCCCGAAACTCGGCACGGACGCTCACCCGGAGAGCGTGACGAGCGACGCACCCACGACCACGACGAACGCGGCGGCAACCAGCGGCCAGGTGACTCGCTCGAGGTGGTTAGGTAGGAATAGGGCCGACAGGGCGATAACGATCAGCGGTGCGGTGTGCGTGATCGGGACCACGATCACCACCGGGGCGGACGCGAGGGCGCCGAAGTACGCGAGCAGTCCGACCGTGCTCGCTACCCCCGCACCGACGTACCACCGCGCGTGCGGGTTCCTGACGAGCGTGGGAAAAGGGATTCTGCGAAGCCGACGGTATCCCGTGTAACCGGCGAACGCCGTGGTCATCATCACCGCGAGGCCGGCGAGGATCGGCGTTCCGGCGTCGAGCCCGATCCGGACGAGGATCGGTTCGATACCGGTGAACGCCGCGGCGGCGATCGGGAACAGCAGCGACACGCCGACGCTCCGCGGCGAGGCGGTCGACCGGGAGTCGGCAGCGGTCACCCACGAGATAACGGCGATCCCCGCGACGATGAGCGCGATCCCGACGACGTGAGGCGGCGTGAGCGATTCGCTGAACAGCAGCACGGCCAAGACCGCGGCGACCAGCGTCGAGGCCGAGAGTATCGGCGTCGTTCGGCTCGCGCCGATCGTCTCGATCCCGGCGAACAGGCAGAGGCGCCCGAGGACGAGGCCGGTGATCCCCGCCGCGGCGAACGCTCCAACGGCGACCGGCGACAGGCCGTACGCCGGATGGTGGCGGACGACGGCCACCGGAACGACGAGCAGGAGGTTGACACCCATCATGACGACGACGGCGTCACCGACATCACCGCCGTCGGTGGCCACCCGAATCAGGAGGTTTTGGACGGCCAAGAGGACGGCGGCGAGTACCGCGAGGCTCAGTCCCACCAGCGAAACGAGCTCGAATATCACGTCCGGAATGCGTTCTCGCCGTGACTGCGTATTTTCTCGCGTGAAGGTCCAAATTCCCAATCAAACGGACACAATTTTGCTCTCCTTCTGATCGCCATACTTTGGGTGAGCGTTCGCAAGAATATAAAATATTGACGACATGTGACGCCACACAACATGGAACATGGCAATCGACGGAACGTTCGATCGCGGAGGAGAGCCTAGTTTCCGGTCCAGCGCAGTATCGCCAGCGTCCCCTCGAAGAGGGCGATCATGGTGAGCGTCACGATGATCGGCGCCATCCCGGTCGGGTCGGGGCTGAACAGGAAGGCGATCCCGAGGAACGACCCCCAGAAGATCAGCCGCTTCGCCTCCAGCCACTGCCGGGTGACGAGGTTCATCATGATCGCGAGCATGATGAAAAGCGGGATCTGGAAGACGATCGCCATGAACGCGAGCATGATGACGATCAGGTTGAACGTCTCCGCGAGCCCGAAGGCGATCGTCGCGGCGTCGGAGGTGTAGGTGGTGAAATACGAGAAGATCGCGGGCAGCACGAGGAAGTGCGCGAACGCGATGCCGATCCCGCCGAGGATCAGGCTGGTCGGGACCGCCGCGAGGTAGTAGCGCCGCTCGGTCTGGTAGAGCCCCGGGCGCATGAACCGGTACGTCTCGTAGACGAACGCCGGGAGCCCGACCACGACGCCCGCGAGCCCGGCCACCTTCAGCTGGGTGAGCGGGAGTTCGAGGGGGCCGTACAGCCGCGGTCGGTTCTCCAGCGGCGCGGGGATGTGGTAGCTCCAGAAGTAGTTGATCAGCTCCGTCGACTCGGTGACGACGACGAGGGTAGCGAGCCCGCCGATGAGGAAGACGACCGCGAGCCGGCGCATCATCTCCTCGATGTGCGCGGCCAGCGGCATTTCCTCGTCCGTCTCCGGCCCCTCGACGCCCTCGAAGGGCTCGTCGTCGACCGCCGTCGCGGCGTCCGCGGGCGGCGTCTCCGCGGCCGTCGCCGGCGTGCCGCCGTCGCCGGCGGTCTCGGTGTCGTATCTCAGCGACGCGGCCGTGGCGTCGTCTGCGCCGGCGGCGGCCGCGTCGTCGTCCGCATCCTCACCGTCCGCGTCGTCGCCGACCGCCTCGGCGCGCGCGGCGTCCTCGGCGGCCACGACCTCGTCCGGTTCGAGCCCCTCGTCGGGGTCCGGATCCGGGTCCGCAGCCGCGTCCGGCTCGTCGGCGTCCGAGTCCGTATCGGCCGGCTCGGGGGCTCCGTCGGCGGACGCGTCGGTCTCGGACCCGCCTTCGACGGCGCCGTCGCTCTCGGGTTCGCCCTCGTCGGTCGACCCGTCAGCGGCGGCGGAGTCGTCGTCGCGCGACCGGTCCGAGTCGTCCATTCAGTTTCCCTTCGCGACCGGGCGGTTATCAACCTTTTCGGATAGCGCCGCCGCGCGGCTCCGTTCGACCCCGCTCGCCGAATCGGCCGGCGGGCGGGGCGCGCGTGAGCGCCCGCGGTCGAAAAGGTTGATAACGGCGACGGCCCTCGCCCTCCGTATGGCGAGCGCCCTCGACGAAGACACTCAGCAGTCGATCGCGGAGGGCCGCGAGACGGCGAAGGCGTTCCTTCGGTCGGTCCAGAAGGACCTCCAGAAGGTGTTCGTCGTCTTCCTCATCGGCTTCCTCGCGACGTTCTGGGCGCTCCGGACGTACATCTGGGACCGGCTCCGGGAGGTGACCGAGTCCAACATGAGCGCGGCGGTCGCGGAGGAGGCGGACATCATCGCGACGACGCCGTTCGAGGTGATCCTCCTCCAGGCGAAGATCGGGCTGATCGTGGGCGCGATCACCGCGATCCCGCCGCTGATCTACGTCACCCGCGACGAGCTGCGGCGGCGGGGGATGTGGCCGCAGTCGCCGATCGCGCGCTGGAAGATCGCGCTCCTCGGGCTGCTCTCGGCCGGCCTCTTCACGGCGGGCGTCTCCTACGGCGTGTTCGCCTTCTTCCCGCTGATGTTCGGCTTCCTCGCCGAGTTCGGCCTCGAGGCCGACATCCAGCCGACGTACGGGATCGTGATGTGGACGGAGTTCATCGTCTTCCTCTCGCTGTCGTTCGGCCTCGCCGGACAGATGCCGATGATCATCACCGGGCTCTCGTACGCCGAGATCGTCCCGTACGAGACGTTCCGCGACAAGTGGCGCTACGCGGTCGTCGCCATCTTCGTCTTCGGGGCCGTCTTCTCGCCGCCGGACCCGTTCACCCAGTTGCTGTGGGCGTTCCCGCTGGTGGCGCTGTACGGCTTCAGCCTCTACCTCGCGAAGCTCGTCGTCACGGCCAAGCGGAGCTCCGACCGGATCGACGTGCTCGGCGCGGTCCGCGACCACTGGAACGTCGTCGGGGGCGCGGTCGTCCTCGGCGGCGGGCTCGTGTACGCCTTCTACGAGTACGGCGGCCGGACCGCGGTCAACGACCTCCTGCGGCTCGCGGGCAGCACCCGACGCTTCCTCGAACCCGGTGCCGGGCTCGGCGTCGACCCGACGACCGCGCTCGGCGTCTACGCCGTCCTGTGGGCGCTCGCGTTCGCCGCCGTCGCGACGCTGTGGGCGGTGTACACCGACCTCGACACCACGAGCGCGGGCTACCAGTACGGCGACCCGACCGCGATCGACGTGGGCGAGCTCGACGCCGCGGGTGTCCGGGCGGCCCCCGCGGACGCGTTCGCCGAGATGGAGGAGGACGAGTCGCTCGCGCTGGCACAGGCCGCGATGGACGACGACGACCCGGAGAAGGCGCAGGCGATCCTCGACCGCTTCGACGAGGCGACGGCGGAGAACGACGGTGACGGAGGCGGTGACGGCGACGCCGACGGTTCGGACGACGGCGACGCCGGCGACGGCGGGCTCGTCGAAAACGTCCAGAACCGGGGATCGCGGGCGAGCTCGACGTTCCTGGCCGAGCTCACCGACGGCAACGAGGAGGAGGCCGAAGACGACATCGGCGGCTACTACAAGGACCTCAAGTTCATCTTCGACTCGCTGCGCTCGCGGTCGTTCCGGATCGTCGCCGTCTTCGGGGCCGTGATGGCGGCCGCGTTCACGTGGCTGTACCTCGGCGGCCTCGGCACCGTCCGCGGCGACCTCGAGCGGCGCGTGCCCGCGGAGATCGAGGGCGGGATCAACATCATCACCCTCCACCCGGTCGAGGCGCTGATCTTCATGGTGAAGTTCTCGGTGATGCTCGGGATCTTCGCCGCGTTCCCCGTCGCCCTCTACTACGCGTGGCCCGCGCTCCGCGAGCGCGGCTTCGTCGCCGGCCGGATCTACCAGGTGTACCTGTGGGCGGGCGCGCTCGGCGCCGGCATGATCGGCGGCTTCGCGCTCGGCTACGCGTACATCGCGCCCGGCCTCATCGGGTGGCTCGTCACCGACGCGCGCCTCGCCGACATGATCATCACCTACCAGGTGAGCGACTTCCTCTGGCTCGTCATCTACACGACGATCGGGATCGGGTTCCTCGCGGACATCCCCATCGCCATGGTCCTGTTGAACAACGCCGGCGTCCCGTACCACGTGTTCCGGGCCCGCTGGCGGGAGGTGACGATCGGGATCATGCTCGTCGCGGCCGTGTTCACCCCCGCGGACGTGATCACGATGTTCCTCGCGACGGTGCCGCTGATGTTAGCGTACGGCGTGGGGGTCGGCGTCCTCTTCCTCGTCACCTTCGGGGGTCGGCGGGACCTCTCGCCGCCAGCGGAGTTCATCGGGGAGTGAGTCCCGCGCTCGACGCGGCCGACGGCGGGAACGGCCCCTCGCGGCCCCCGCGACCGACGACTATTCCCGCGCGCGCCCGCAACGGAGGAGTGAAATGAGTAAGGAGTACATCGAGGTCCGCGGCGCCGAGGAACACAACCTCGCGGACCTCGACGTCCGGATCCCGCGGGAGGAGTTCACCGTCGTCACCGGGCTCTCCGGGTCGGGGAAGTCGTCGCTGGCGTTCGACACCGTCTACGCCGAGGGGCAGCGCCGCTACATCGAGTCGCTGTCGGCGTACGCGCGCAACTTCCTCGGACAGATGGACAAACCGCAGGTGGAGTCCGTGGAGGGGCTCTCGCCGGCCATCTCCATCGACCAGAAGAACGCCGCGAACAACCCCCGGTCGACGGTGGGGACCGTCACCGAGCTCCACGACTACCTCCGGCTGCTGTACGCCCGGATCGGCACGCAGTACGACCCCGTCACGGGCGAGGAGGTCGGCGAGCAGTCCGCCCAGGACATGGTGAACCAGATCCTCGACCTCCCGGAAGACACCCGCGCGAAGGTGGCGGCCCCCGTCGTCCGCGACCAGAAGGGCGCCTTCGAGGACCTGTTCGAGGAGCTGGTGAGCGACGGGTACAGTCGCGTCGAGGTCGACGGCGAGCCGGTCGACCTCACCCTCGACGACCCCGACCTCGACGAGAACTACGACCACACGATCGACGTGATCGTCGACCGGGTCCGCGTGTCGCCGGACGCGCGGTCGCGGATCACGGACTCCGTCGAGACCGCCCTCGAGGAGGCCGACGGCGTCCTCAAGCTGATCGTCCCAGACCCGCCGGAGGACGTGCCGTTCGCCTCGAACGCGCGCTCGACGGGGTCGCTCGCGGCCGACGCCGACGGCGACGACCGCCTCGTCTTAGAGTTCTCCGAGGAGCTCGGCAACCCCAACTCCGACGTCCAGTTCTCCGCGATCGAGACGCGCTCGTTCTCGTTCAACAGCCCGTACGGCGCCTGCCCCGAGTGCGAGGGGATCGGCTCGACGAAGGAGGTCGACGAGGACCTCGTCGTCGAGGACCCCTCGAAACCCCTGAAACACGTGTTCGAGCCGTGGAGCTACGACCGCACCTACTACTCCCGCCAGCTCGACAACGTCGCGGACCACTTCGGCGTCGACCTCGACACCCCCTTCGAGGAGTTAGACGAGGAGATCCGGCGACAGTTCCTCTACGGCACCGACCGGATGGTCCACTTCGAGTGGACGACGAAGAACGGCACGCGCGAGAAGACGGAGCGCTTCGAGGGCGTGATCCCGAACCTGGAGCGCCGCCACGTCGAGACCGACTCCGAGCGCGCCCGCGACCACATCGAGGAGTACATGGCCGTCACCACCTGCCCCGAGTGCGAGGGGACGCGCCTCAAGGAGCAGTCGCGGCACGTCCTCGTCGCCGGCACGTCGATCACCGAGGTGAACGAGCTGTCGATCGCCGACGCCCGCGAGCACTTCGAGGGGATGGAATCGGAGCTGAACGAGCGCGAGACGACCATCGCCGAGGAGATCTTAAAGGAGATCCGCGCGCGGCTCGGCTTCATGGAGGAGGTCGGCTTAGAGTACCTCACGCTCGACCGCGAGGCGTCGACCCTCTCCGGCGGCGAGAGCCAGCGCATCCGGCTCGCGACGCAGGTCGGCTCCGGGCTCGTCGGCGTGCTTTACGTCTTGGACGAGCCCTCCATCGGCCTCCACCAGCGCGACAACGACCGCCTGCTCAACACGCTGGAGGGCCTGCGCGACCTCGGCAACACCCTGCTCGTCGTCGAGCACGACGAGGAGACGATGCGGCGCGCCGACGAGATCATCGACATGGGGCCCGGGCCGGGCAAGCGCGGCGGCGAGATCGTCGCGCAGGGCGACTTCGACGACGTGGTCGACGCCGAGGAGTCGGTGACCGCCGACTACCTCGCCGGGCGGAAGGCGATCCCGGTGCCCGACGAGCGCCGCGACGCCGACGGCGAGCTCGTGGTGACGGGCGCCCGCCAGCACAACCTGAAGGACCTCGACGTGCCGATCCCGCTCGGCACGCTGACGACGGTGACGGGCGTCTCCGGCTCCGGCAAGTCGACGCTCGTCAACGACATCCTCTACAAGGGGCTCGCCCGAGAGATGAACGACAACACCTCGGTCGACCCCGGCGAGCACGACGCGATCGAGGGCCTCGACGGGGTCGAGACGGTGCGGCTCATCGACCAGTCGCCGATCGGCCGGACGCCGCGCTCGAACCCCGCGACGTACACGGACGTGTTCGACCACGTCCGCGAGCTGTTCGCGGAGACGAAGCTCTCGAAGCGCCGCGGCTACGAGAAGGGGCGCTTCTCGTTCAACGTGAAGGGCGGCCGCTGCGAGGAGTGCGGCGGGCAGGGGACGGTCAAGATCGAGATGAACTTCCTCTCCGACGTGTACGTCCCCTGCGAGGAGTGCGGCGGCGCGCGCTACAACGACGAGACGCTCGACGTGGAGTACAAGGGGAAGACCATCGCCGACGTGCTCGACATGAGCGTCGCGGAGGCCCACGAGTTCTTCGAGAGCCACCGCGGGCTCGAGCGCCGCCTGAAGCTGCTGAAGGACGTCGGGCTCGGCTACATGGAACTCGGCCAGCCCTCCACCACGCTCTCGGGCGGCGAGGCGCAGCGCGTCAAGCTCGCCGAGGAGCTCGGGAAGCGCGCGACCGGCGACACGCTATACCTCTTCGACGAGCCGACGACGGGGCTCCACAAGGAGGACGAGCGCAAGCTGATCGACGTGCTCCATCGGCTCGTCGACGCCGGCAACACCGTGGTCGTCATCGAGCACGAGCTCGACCTCGTGAAGAACGCCGACCACGTGATCGACCTCGGCCCCGAGGGCGGCGACGGCGGCGGCGAGCTCGTCGCCAGCGGGACGCCCGAGGCGATCGCCCGCGAGGAGGCGTCCCACACCGGGCGCTACCTCCGAGACATGCTCCCGGACGTGGACCTGGAGGGGCCGCGCGACGACCGCCGGAAGCCCGCGGTCGCCGACGACGACTGAGGCGAAGCGAGGATCGAGACGGGGCCGACCCCCGCGACCCGCATTTTGATGCCGCGGCGCGTCGTCGCTCCGACCATGCGAGAGATCACGACCGACGACGTACCCGAGGCGCTCGGCCCGTACTCACAGGGGATCGTCTCCGGCGACACGGTCCACGTCTCCGGGAAGACGGGCGTGGACCCCGACACCGGCGAGGCCCCCGAGTCGGTGGCCGAGCAGACGACGCAGACGCTCGAGAACGTCGCCGCGATCCTAGAGGCGGCCGGGACGACCCCGGACGCGATCGTGTCGGCGACCGTCTACCTCACCGACATGGACGACTACGGCGCGGTAAACGAGGCGTACCGGTCGTTCCTCTCGGAGCCGTATCCGGCCAGGACCTGCGTCGAGGTGTCTCGGCTCCCCGCGCCGCTCGACGTCGAGATCACGGTCACGGCGGAGCTCGACAACGACTGAGCGGCGTCTTTGGGCCGTTTCGGGAGGAAATTGGGAAAACGCTTTTTATTCAACGATGCTCGTTGAACGCCCATGGAACGACGGTCGTTCCTCTCTGCGGGCGGCGCAACGGTCCTCGCGCTCGCGGCCGGACGCTCCTCCATCGCCGACGACTCGGGCGACCCCGCGGCGGTCGTCGAGGAGTACTACCGACGGGCGAGCGCGAGCGAGGACAGCGAGGCGTTCGCGGACGACGTGACTGCGCTCGCGCACCCCGCCTCGCCGCTGTTACGGGTCGCCGAAGACGTCCCGATGGCGTTCGACGCGGCCGTCAGGCAGGAGCTCTCGGACGCCGCGGTCGTCGCCGAGGACCTCTCCGCCGACGAGATCCGGTCGATTTCGGGGTTCCTCGCGGCCTCGCTGACGGACGAGGAAGTCGAGTCGATCGCGTCGGAGAACGCGGTCGTCTCGGCGACCGTCGTCGACGGCGAGGGCGGGGAGGCCGAGTTCCGCTGGCTCGTCGCGACCGCCGACGGCGAGTGGCGGCTCGTGTGGCCCGGAGCGCCGGAGGGGCCGATGGCGGTCGTCAGGGAGTACTACCGGCGGGCGGGCGAGGCCGACGACGCCGAGGCGTTCGCGGCCGACGTCGAGGCGCTCGCGCACCCCGCCTCCCCGCTGGGCGAGATCGCGGCGGACGTGCCGGGGCT
The DNA here is from genome assembly GCF_937146585.1 of uncultured Halorubrum sp. GTDB lineage: Archaea > Halobacteriota > Halobacteria > Halobacteriales > Haloferacaceae > Halorubrum > Halorubrum miltondacostae. The sequence continues at coordinate 9,769 of NZ_CAKZRO010000052.1, forward strand.
CTTCGACGGGGCGCGGCGCCAGCGGCTCGTCGAGGCGGAGGTCGTCGCCGAGGACGTGGACGCCGAGCGCGTCCGGGGCGTCTCGGACTTCTTCGGCGGGGCGGCGAGCGACGAGGCGATCGAAGCGATCGCCGCGGAGAACGCGGTCGTCTCGGTGACGGTCGCCGACGACGACGGCGACGAGTTCGAACTGGAGTGGCTCGTCGCGACCGCTGACGGCGAGTGGCGGCTCGTGTGGCTCTGAGACGCGCCGTCGACGAACCGCCGCTCAGAACTTCTCCAACAGGTCGCCGTAGAACTCGCCGCCGCGGTCGTCCGCGAGCTTCTCGACGATGAGCTCCGGCGTCGACCGCGCGAGGTGCCCCTTCTTCGGCGAGCGGTTCACCCGGAGTTCGCCGTCGACGAGCCCCGCGGCCTCGATGCCGTCGACGGCGACCGCGAAGTCGGCGGCGGCGCGGATCTCGCGGGCGAGGTGCGAGACGAAGACGGCGGTCGCGTCCTGGTCGTCGAGCGCCTCCAAGATGCCCGCGATGATCTTCGCGGAGGCGCCCGGCTCGGTGATGGATTCGAGTTCGTCGACGAGGACGAGCCGGCCGTCGGCGCCGTCGACGAGATCGCCGAAGTCGCGGAGCGTCGCCTCGAACGCGCCCGCGTCGAGGGTCCCCTGCGACTTCGCGTAGTAGTGGATCTCCTCGAACCGCTCGACCGTGGCCGACTCGGCGGGCACGGGGAGCCCCATCTGCGCGAGGACGACGACGAGGGCGACCAGGTCGAGCGTGGAGGTCTTCCCGCCGGAGTTGACCCCCGACAGGAGCGTCGCGCCGGAGACGGCGTAGTCGACCGACTCGACCGCCGCGAAGTCGACGTCGAGCAGCGGAGAGCGGCCTCCCTCGATGCGGAACCCCGACGACGCGTCTCCCGGGCCGACGACCTCGGGCAGCGTACAGTCGAAGTCGCGCGCGAACCGCGCGACCGCGAGCTCGACGTCGAGCTCTAAGGCGTCGCGGACCAGTTCCTCGACCGGCTCGCGGAGGTCCCCGAGGTCGCTCGCGAGGTCGGCCTTCAACGTCGCCGCGCGGCGGTCGCGGGCCGCGGAGAGTTCGGTCCGGAGCCGCGAGACGGCGCTCTCGTCGTGGTCGACCGGGAAGGAGGGGTCGCCGCCGAAGACGCGCTCGGCGAGCTCCGCCTCCTCGGGCTCCAAGCGGAGCGCGTCGGCGAGGTGCTCGCGGGCGGCGTCGACCGCCGCGTCGTACTCGTCGGCAAGTTCGCGGTCCAGCAGCGAGTCCACGCGCGCGCCCTGCTCGACGAGGGAGAGGAAGTCGGTCCCCTCGATGGTGACGTCGCGCTCGCGGATCGCCTCGCGCAGCCGGTCGTCGGCGACGGACGCGGCCGTCGACACCGCGGCGTCGAGGTCGGCGACGGCGGCGGTCAGCCGGTCGAGCTCCGCGTCGCCGGCGATGGTACCGTCGTCGTCGAGCCGCGAGAGGGCGTCGCGGAGGCGGTCCAAGTCGACGGGCGGCCCGTCCTCGGAGACCGGGTCGCCGGCCGCCGCGGCCGCCTCGTGGACCGCCGCGGCCGCCTCCAGGCGCTCGCGGTTCTCGGCGAAGAACGCGAGCAGCCGCTCCGGGACGGTCTCGGCCGGGTTTTCGAGCGCGTCCGGGCGGACGCTCACGTCTCCCTCCACGTCGAGGCCGGCGAACGACTCGTCTAAGACGATCACGGACGCGTACGAGCGGCCCAGCTCGGAGACGTCGCGGGCGTCCTCGACGGTCTCGACGGAGAGCTCGGGGACCGCGGCCTCGGCGCGGGCGAGCGTCTCCGCGTCGGCGGTGGCGAGGCAGCGGTCGCGGACGCGGACGGTCGGGGGGTCGGCGAGGGGCGCGCAGTCCGCGAGCGCCTCGCGGACCGCCGGGTCGGGGTCGCGCGCCGTCGCGGCGGCGGCGAACGACTGCGCCTCCTCGATCCGCGAGGCGGACGCGCTGGGGTAGAACGTCTCCAGGCGCTTCGCCGCGTAGTCGGTGACGGTGCGCTCGCGCAGCAGGTCGATCGCTTCGCGGTACAGCTCGCGGGCGCGGTCGGTGGCGAGCACGCGCCCGTCGTCGCCGTGGCGGCGGCGGATCGCCCCGCGGGCGATGCGGGCCGCGCGGGCCTCGTTGACGCCCGGCGCGCGGGCGATGGCGGCCACGTCGCCGGACTCGACGGTCGCGGCCGGGTCGTCGAGCTCGCGCAGCGCCGCGGCCGTCTTGGCACCGACGCCGGGGATCGCCTCCAGCTCCATCTACTCGCGGGTATCGCGGCGACGGTCTAAAGCGTGCGGGTCGCTCCCGCGGTCCGGCGCCGCGCGTCTCCGGGCGAGGGGAGGCGTGTCGGGTGCGACGCCCTTTTTCGCGCCCGCCGCGAACGCCGGCCATGAGCCAGGACGCGCGTGCCGTCGGAGACGGGTCGCTCGCCCCCGAGACGGCGGCGAAGGCGGCGAGCGCCCGCGAGGCGCTCGGCGAGCGCGACGGGGTCGTGATCGCGTTCTCGGGCGGCGTCGACTCCGCGGTGGTGGCGGCGCTGGCGGCGGACGCGCTCGGCGACGACGCCGTGGCGTGTACCGCCCGCAGCGAGACGCTGCCGGCGGCGGAGCTCGACGACGCGAAACGGGTCGCCGCGGAGATCGGGGTCCGCCACGAGACGGTGACGTTCTCCGAGCTCGACGACCCGAACTTCGTCGCCAACGACGGCGACCGGTGTTACCACTGCCGCACGATGCGGCTCGGCCGGATGTACGAGACGGCCAAGGAGCTGGGGATCGGCACCGTCTGCGACGGGACGAACGCCGACGACCCCGGCGAGGGGCACCGACCCGGGCTCCGCGCGGTCGAGGAGCTCGACGTCTTCTCCCCGCTGCTCGACGCCGGAATAACGAAGGAGGAGGTCCGCGCGATCGCCGAGTCGTACGGCCTCTCCGTGGCCGACAAGCCGTCGATGGCGTGTCTCTCCTCGCGGATCCCGACCGGGCTGGAGGTGACCGAGGAGCGCCTGACCCGCGTCGAGAAGGCCGAGCGGGTCCTCCGCGAGTGGGGGTTCGAGGGGTTCCGCGTGCGCGACCACGACGGCCTCGCGCGCGTCGAGATCGCGCCCGACGAGCTGGAGCGCGCGCTCGACCCCGCCTTCGCCGACGCCGTCCACGAGCACCTCACCGACCTCGGCTTCGAGTACGTCACGCTCGACATGGCGGGGTACCGGACGGGCAGCGTGAGCCCGGGAGGAGACGGAGAGGAGAGCGCGGACGGCGAAGGGAACGCGGACGGCGACGACGGGGGCGGCGCGGACGGAGCGAACGACGACGACGGAGCGAGCCGGTCGCTGGACGACGAGGTCGACATCGGGCGACAGTACCCGCGCTGAGTCGCGGCGCTCGCCCGCTCGACGCCGGGACGCCGACGGTCGCTCACCGCGTTATCACCGGAGAGAACCCGGCGGGAACGCTTATAACCCGTGTTATTCAACCGACACCTATGCGCGAGGCGCAGACGCTGGCGGTGATCGCGGGCGGCGTCGGCGGAGCCGTCGGGGCCTTCGTCGGCGTCGCCGTCGGCGACTCCGTCATGTCGGTGACGCTGACGACCCTCGGAGTGGCGACCGTGGTCGGCGTCGGAGTCATCGCGAGCGCGGTCATCGCCGGGGACGTCCAGTTCCTCGCCGACGCCGACGGCGAGTGAGCCGGCGACCGCGCGCTTCAAGGCCCCGCCGCGACGAACGAGTCCCATGAGTCTCATCGCGTTCGACTTCGACGGGACGCTCTCCGACTCCGAGATGACGGTCCTGCTCGCCGAGCGGGCGGGCGTCGCCGACGAGGTGGCCGAGATCACCGAGCGGGCGATGAACGACGAACTCAGCTACGCCGAGAGCCTCTACCGGCGCGCGGCGCTGCTGGAGGGGCTCCCCGCGGCCGACGTCGAGGACGCGTTCGACGCGGTCCGGATCCGCCCCGGGGCCGCGCGCCTCATCGAACGGTTGCGCGACGAGGGACACCACGTCGCCGTGCTCACGGGCGGGTTCGAGCGCGGCGTCGAGGCGGCGCTGGCCCGCGAGGGCGTCTCCGTCGACACGATCGTCGCGAACCGGCTCCCGACCGACGCCGAGGGTGCGCTCGCCGGCGAGGCCGAGGGGCCGCTCATCGAGGGGACGAAGGACGACGCGCTCGCCGACCTCGCGGCGGAGGTCGGGGTCCCGACGGCCGAGACCGTGGCGGTCGGCGACGGCGCGAACGACCTCCCGATGCTGGAGGTCGCGGGGCTCGCCGTTGGCTTCGTCCCCAAGTCCGCGGTGCGACCGGTCTGCGACTCGGTCGTCGCCTCGATGTACCGGCTCGGGAAGGTGTTGGAGTCCCACGGCGTGCTCGCGGACGCGGCGTGAGGACGCGCCGAGACGCCCGACCGCGGCGGCGGGCCGGCCCCGCCCACAGCGTTCGATACCTGACCATGTTTGGCTCAAGGGTTAATGAACGACGCACCGAACGTATTGGCATGAGCGTCCTCGCCGGGGTGATCCGATGCTACCGACGCTGACGTATCTCCAGTTCCACCTCGTCTTCAGTCTCCCCGTGTTGGCCCTGCTGTGGTACCTCGCGCCGCGGTACGACGCCGTCCGGCGGCGACGCGCGACGGTCGGGATCGCGATCCTCGTCGCCATCGCGTACGTCTACACGACGCCGTGGATCAGCTACATGATCCGGCGGGGGGCGTGGTGGTACGCCGACGGCGCGGTGCTCGTCCGCGCGCTGTCGATCCCCCTCGGCGAGTACCTCTTCTTCGCCATCCAGACCGTCGTCACCGCGTTCGCGCTCCACCTGATCGGGTTCGACCCGACGTTCCGCGAGGGAGACTTCGACCGGAGGCCCCGGATCGCCGGGGTCGTCGCGGGGATCGCGATGGTCGTCGTGGGGCTCTGGCTCACGACCGTCGACCCCTCGTACCTCTACCTCGGCGGACTGATCGCGTGGGTCGGCCCCGTGTTCGCGCTCCAGTGGTCCGTCGGCGGCGGGTACCTCGTCCGCACGCCGCGGATGTGGCTCGCGGCGACGCTGATCCCGGCCGCGTACTTCTGGGTCGCGGACCGGATCGCGATCGCGATGGGGACCTGGCAGCTCTCGACCGAGTTCACCACCGGGATCGCGGTCCTCGGGCTGCCGATCGAGGAGATGCTCTTCTTCGCCTCGGCCGGCGTGATGACGGTCAACGGGCTCGTCCTCTTCGAGTGGGTACTCGACTGGAACGACGGCCGGGGCGAGGTCGCGGAGCCCACCCCGTCCGGCGACGCCGAGCGGGACGTGCCCGGCCCGGAGCCGCCGGCCGACCCGGACCCCGACGTGGTCGATGACTGAGACGTCGTCGACGGGCGCGACCGAGTCCCGCCGCGGAGCGGCCCGCGAGCGCGGCGCCGACGAGGAGACGGGCACGCGAGGGGGGCCCGGAACCGCGGAGCCGGGGGTCGGGTCCGCGGCCGCCGCAAAGCGCGTCGACCGTTGGTTCGCGCGCCGCCCGGCGGTGGCGCTGGCCGCGCTGTTGCCGATCGGGGCCGTGACCCCCCTGTTTCCGGTCGAAGTCGGCGTCGCGACGTTCGCGCTCGGCACCCTCGTCGTCGGGATGGCGCACGGCGCGGTCGACCACCTAGTCCCGCTCCGGGGCGCGCCGGACGTGTCGCTCCGGCGGTCGATCGTCGTCGTCTCCCTCGTCTACGCGGTGCTCGGCGGCGCGGTCGTCGCCGCGTTCTTCGCCGCGCCCGTCGCCGCGTTCGTCGGCTTCATCGCGCTCACGTGGCTCCACTGGGGGCAGGGCGACGTGGCGACGCTCGCCATCGCCGGCGTCGACCACCTCCCGTCGTCGGCGGAGCGGTGGCTGGCGCTCGCGGTCCGAGGCGGCCTGCCGATGGGCGTCCCCCTGCTCGCGCACCCGGAGGAGTACCGGCTGGTGGCCGAGTGGATCGTCGGGCTGTTCCTCGTCGACGCGGGCGCGGCCGCGACCGCGGTGGATCCGCTGTTCACGCCCGCGGTGCGGGTCGGCGTCGGCGTCGGGATGGCGGCCGCGACGCTGGCGTCCGTCGCCCTCGGCTACCGCCGGGTCCGAGACGGGCGCGACCCCGGCGGCTGGCACCGCGACGTCGGCGAGCTCGCGGTCCTGTGGGCGTGGTTCCTGCTCGCCGCGCCGGTGTTCGCGATCGGGGTGTACTTCGCGCTGTGGCACGCGCTCCGCCACGTCGGGCGGCTCGTGTTAGTCGACCCCGAGGCCGCGGGCGCGGCGTCGGCCGGCGACGCGGTCGGCGCGCTCGCCCGCTTCGGTCGGGACGCCGCGCCGCTGACGCTCGGCGGGTTCCTCGTGGTCGCCGCGGTCGGGGTCTCGGTGCCCGCCGGCGTGGCGGCGCCCGGCGACCTGCTGGCGGTGTCGCTGGTCGCCATCGCCGCGATGACGCTGCCCCACGTGGTCGTCGTGGCGTGGCTCGACCGGCGGCAGGGCGTCTGGCGGCCGGGCGCCGGCGCGTGAGGCGAGCGGAACGCGCGGTGCCGACACCGCACCGTTCTTTGTCGGCGGCGGCGTCTCTCCGATAGATGGACGATATCGCGATCCGCGACCCCCGGCCGGCGGACGCCGAGCCGCTGGAGGAGCTCATCACCTCGCACTTCAGCGAGGGGAGCTCCTACGGCGTCGACCTCGGGATCGGCGACCCGACGTACCACGTGCTGGTCGCGGTCGAGGCGGACGCGGGCGACGGCGCCGAGGGGGCCGAAGTCGAGAGCGACGGGGACGGCGAAGGCGACGACGCGATCCTCGGCGTCATGGCGCTCCGCGAGTTCGACGACCCGACCGACGTGGCCGAGGAGATGTACTTCTTCGACGACCCCGACCTGCTCCCCGCCGCGGCGCTGTACGGGCACCTGGAGATGGGGTACGTCCGGGACGGCGCGACCGGTCGCGGGCTCGGGAGCCGGCTGCTCGGGCGGCTCCACGAGACCGGCGCGGAACGGGGCGTCGACCTGTTCCTCGCGGACTCGTGGTACCACGGCGGCGACGACTCGCCGGAGCGGCTGTTCGACGCGCACGGCTACGAGACGGTCCACCGCGAGCCGATCGAGCGCCCCGCGGCGGAGTGTCCGAAGTGCGAGGAGACGTGTACCTGCGAGGGCGCGCTCGCCGTGCGGCGCGTCGACGGGGGAGGAAGTGCGGGCGCAGCCGAGGCGGGCAAATGAACCACGACCGCGTCCACGCCCGGGAGCCGTCGCACCACGTCGACCGGTGGACGGTCGGCGTCGTCGAGTCGATGGGCGAGCGCGACGGCCACTGCGTCGTGACGGTCCGACCGGTCGCGCCGGAGGGTGAAGCGGGAGACGAGCCAGCGGAGGACGCGGACCGCGGAGAGCCGGTCGAGCTGACGCTCACGCTCGCCGTGCGGGACCTGTTCGTGAGCCGGCTCCCGATCGACGACGGCGAGTCGCCGGTCGGCGAGCGCGTCTGGTATCGGAAGCGGGGCGGGTGAACGGGCTGGGTAGGTGAGCGGATAGAGCGAGTCCCCGCCGGCGTCGACGCCGCTACTCCAGCTGGTGGTAGTCCAGCTCGTGGCCTTCGTCGAGGGCGGCCTGAACGGCCTCGCTCGGCTCGTCGACCGGTTCGGTGCGGAGCGTCATGCCGCCGACGTCGGCCGCGTCGAAGTAGACGTTGCGCCGCCAGTCGGGGTCGACGTCGGGGAAGTCGGTGCGGTAGTGGGCGCCGCGCGACTCCTCGCGTTCGAGCGCGCCGCGGAGCACCGCCTCGGCGGCGACGAGCATGAAGCCGACGTCGACCGCGAGTTCGAACGACTCGCTGGTGACGGGGCCGACGCGCATGTCCGCCGCGCGGTCGCGCACGTCGGCGAGGCGGTCGAGCCCCTCGCGCAGCGACGCCTCGTCGCGGAGGATGCCCGCGTGCTCCCACATCAGCTCGCGCAGGTCGGCGAGCACCGCGTCCACGTCGTGGGCGCCGTCGTTGTCCGCCATCGCGCGCAGGTCGCGGAGGTGCGGTTCGACGAGCCCCTCGCGGAGGGCGTCGGGCACCGCGCCCGGGCCGTCAGCGCGGTCGGCGATCCGCTCGCCGGCGACGACGCCGTACGCGACGGTCTCGGCCAGCGAGTTGCCGCCGAGGCGGTTCGCGCCGTGGACGCCCGCCATCGTCTCGCCGATGGCGAAGAGGCCGTCCACGTCGGTTTCACCGTGATCGTCGACGGCGACGCCGCCCATCCCGTAGTGGGAGGTCGGCGCGACCTCGACGGGCTCTTCCGCCATGTCCACCCCGAGGTCGTCGAACCGCTCGTACATCCGGGGGAGCCGCTCCTCGATGAACTCGGCGTCGCGGTGGGAGATGTCGAGGTAGACGCCGCCGTTCTCCGTGCCGCGCCCCTCGGCGACCTCCCGCGCGATCGATCGCGCGACCACGTCGCGGGCGTCCAGCTCCATCTGGTCGGGCGAGTAGCGCTCCATGAAACGCTCGCCCTCGGCGTTGAACAGGCGGCCGCCCTCGCCGCGGACCGCCTCGGTCACGAGGCGGCCGCTCCACGGCTCCCACTCGGGGTCGTCCTCGTCGACGGCCATCCCGGTCGGGTGGAACTGCATGAACTCCATGTCCATCAGCGACGCCCCGGCGTCGGACGCCAGCGCCGCGCCGTCGCCGTTGTTCTCGTCGTCGCGGGAGGTGTGGCGGTCGTAGACGGCGGCGTGGCCGCCGGCGGCGAGGACGACCGTCCCCGCGTTGAACAGGACGAACTCGCCGTCGTCCATGTCGAAGCCGACCGCGCCGTGGACCGCCTCGCCGTCGGAGACCAGCTTCGTTATCATCACGTTCTCGCGGTAGGGGACCGACAGCTCCTGTGCGCGGTCGACGAGCGTGTCCAACAGCGACTCGCCGGTGTGGTCGCCCGCGAAGGCGGTCCGGCGGAACGACTGCGCGCCGAAGAAGCGCTGGTCGATCTCGCCGTCGTCGGTCCGGGAGTACTCCATCCCCCAGTCGTCGAGCTCGCGGAGCCGCTCGGGCATCTGTTCGGTCACGGTCTCGACCTTCGCGGGGTCGTTGACCATGTGGCCCTCGTTGAGGGTGTCCGCCGCGTGGATCGCGGGCGAGTCCTCGGGGTCGTGGGTCCCGAGCGCGCCGTTGATCCCGCCGCGGGCCCACGTGGTGTGAGCGTCGCCGTGCCCGCGCTTCCCGAGGACGAGCACGTCGTCGACGCCGCGCTCGGCGAGTTCGATCGCGGTGCGCGCGCCCGCCGCGCCGGCACCGACGACGAGGACGGACACGTCCTCGCGTGCGTACTCGACCGGCTCGTCGTCGACCGGTGTGCGTTCGGCCATGACGATAGATACGATCCACACACGGGTAAGCCTCACGCGTGTGCGCACGCTCGCGCACGCGAGGGCGAAACGCGTCGGTTCGAGCGCCGCTCCGCGGAAGGGGACCGCCGGCGTCTCGCTCCCGTCAGTCCCACCCGGGCGTGCCGGGCGCGCCGGCGTCGTCTTCGACCTCGCGGACGAGTCGGTCGCGCTCGTCGCCGTCGCGGTCGACGCGGTCCCCGTCGTCGCCGGCCCGGTCGGTCCACTCGCGGATCGCCGCCCCGACCCACGAGTCGGCGTCGCGGGCGCGAGCTCGGGCCTCGGCCATCCGGTCGCGGTTCACCGACAGCGATCCCGGACGGGAGCCGACCGCGGCACCGAGGAACCGAGCGCGGTCGTCCGCGTCGGCCGCGTCGTCGCGGAGCCGCGCGACGACGCCGTCGAGGGCCTCGGGGTCGGGGTACGCGAACACGGACGCCCCGAGCGCCTGCGGCCCGAACGCCGGCGCGGGGAGGTCCGCGGGCGGATCGTCGTCGAGCAGCCGGTCGCCGCCGCCGGCGGCCTCGACGCGCTCGCACTCGGTCTCGGCGCCGAGTTCGAGGTTGTGGCCGGGGTACGTCGCGCAGGTCCGGGGATACCGGTCCGAGCCGTGGATCCGGCACTGGAGCGTCGTCGGGTCGAGGAAGGCGCAGGCGTCGAGCCAGCGCGGCTCGTCGGTCCCGATCGGCGCGACGGGCTTCGGCGGCTTCCGGAGGCCGACGACGAAGACGGGGCGACCGTCGGCGGCGGCGAGGTCGACCCCGTCGACCCGGACGCTGTCGTCGCGCTCGGCCGGCTCGAACAGCCGCGGGACGAGGGCGTCGGCCAGCCCGTCGTCGACGAAGCGAGCGACCTCGTCGCGGGTGAGCGGCGCGAGGCCGTACACGTCGTCGAGCGGGGGGCGCGGTCCGGCGCGGTCGCCGTCGGCCGCCGCCGGGTCGAGCGGCCGCCAGTCGACGCAGCAGCCGGCACAGCCCTCACAACGGAGTTCCATACGACCGTGCTAGCGACTTCCACGGTGATAAGTGGTCGGCGGGAGCGCGCGAGCGCGGCCGGCGGCCGAGAGGCGCGACCGACGCGCGCTCAGAGTTCGCCCTTCGTGCTGGGCGTGTCGCTGCGGCGCTCGTCGAGGCGGGTGGCGTCGTCGAGCGCGCGCGCCAGCGCCTTGAACAGCGCCTCGACCTCGTGGTGGGCGTTGTCGCCGCGTTCGACCGCCGCGTGGAGCGTGAGGCCGGCGTTGTGGGCCAGCGACAGGGCGAAGTGGTCGGCCATGACGCTCGTGAACTCCCCGACCGACTCCTGGGAGAACGCGCCGTCGAACTCGTAGTAGGGCCGCCCGGCCACGTCGACGACGACGCTCGCGACCGCCTCGTCGAGGGGAACTCGGCGGTCGGCGTAGCGCCGGATGCCGCGCTTGTCGCCGAGCGCCTCGTCGAACGCCTCGCCGAGGCAGATCGCCACGTCCTCGACCGTGTGGTGGTCGTCGATGTCCAAGTCGCCGTCACAGCGCACGGTCAGGTCGAAGAGGCCGTGCTTCGCGAACGATTCGAGCATGTGGTCGTAGAAGCCGATCCCCGTCGAGACCTCGCTGTCGCCGTCGCCGTCGACCGCGAGCGTGAGTTCGATGGTCGTCTCGCTCGTCTCGCGGGTGACGGCCGCGGTCCGGTCGTGGTCGCTCATACCGGCCCGTCGCGGGGGATTCGTAAGTCGGTTGCGGGTGGTCGACCGCCGAGGTCGTCCGAGCCGACAGCCGACGACGAATATTTGTCGCTACTCTGTGACGTGTTAGCACGAGATGGACGACTCCGAACCACCCGACGCCGATCCGTCGCTCCCTCCGGCGGCCGACGACGGCCCGTCACCGGCCGGTACCGGTCCGTCGCCGGCCGGCGTCGGAGAGCCGGAGGCCGTCAACGCGGCCGTCGACGCCGACACCGGGGAGGGAGAGCTCGAACGCACGATTGGTCTCGTGGGCGGCCTCGCCATCGGCGTCGGAACGATGATCGGCGCTGGGATCTTCGTCTTCCCGGGGTTGGCGGCCGAAAACGCCGGCCCGGCGGCGTCGCTCTCGTTCGCGATCGGGGCGGTCGTCGCACTCCTCGTCGCGCTGCCGGCGTCGGAGCTCGCCACCGCGATGCCGCGCAGCGGTGGCGGCTACTTTTTCATCTCTCGGGGGCTCGGAACCGGCCCGGGCGCGATCGTCGGGATCGGGCTCTGGCTCGGCCTCGTGTTCGCCGCCGCGTTCTACCTGGTCGGCCTCGGCAGCTACGCCGGACAGGTGTTCCTCGAAGCGGGGATCACGCCTCCAGTCGACCCCGCGGTCCCCCTCGGGGTCGCCTTCGGTATCGGGCTGACCGTCCTCAGCCTCTTCGGGACGGAGAACACGGCGTCGCTACAAAACGGGATCGTCATCACGCTCCTCGTCATCCTCACCCTCTTTTTGAGCTACGGGACCCTCGACGCGCTCGGCGTGTTCGGCGTCGAGAGCGCGCCGGAGCGCTTCTTCCCGCCCGGCGGGGCCCTCCCGGTGCTCCAGACCGCCGCGCTCGTGTTCACCTCCTACCTCGGCTTCGCGCAGGTCGCGACCGTCGCCGGCGACATCAGGGAGCCGTCTCGGAACCTGCCGCTGGCGATGGTGGGCTCCGTGCTCCTCGTCGGCGTCTTCTACGTCGTCACGATCTTCGTCGCGACGAGCGCGTTCGGCAGCGCCCGCCTCGGCGAGTTCGGGGAGACCGCGATGGTCGAGGTCGCGCGGTCGTTCGTCGGACTCCCGGGAGCGCTCGCCATCGTCGTCGCCGGGCTGCTGGCGACGTTCTCCAGCGCGAACGCCTCCATCCTCAGCGCCTCCCGCGCGGTGTACGCCGTGAGCCGGGACGAACTCATCCCCGAGCGCGCGAGCCGGCTCAACCTCGCGTACGGGACTCCCCACGTCGCCCTCGGACTGGCCGGGGGCCCGATCGTCGTCCTGACCGCGACGGGGCAGGTCGCGCTGCTCGCGGAGGTCGCCTCCTTCCTCCACCTCGTGATGTACGGGCTGATCTGCGTCGCGTTGATCCGGCTCCGGCGGGAGCGCCCCGACTGGTACGCGCCCGCCTTCCGCTGTCCGGCCGGCTTCGCGGTCGCCGGCGTCGGCGGGCTCGCGAGCTTCGCGCTCATCGCGTTCATGCGGCCGGCGTCGATCGGCGTCGGCGCCGCGGTCATGGCCGCCGCGTACGGCTGGTATCGCTACTACGCGACCGACGTCGAACTCAGAGGTGACTTCTGAGATGACCGACACACCGACCGAAGACGACGGAGCATCGACCGACTCTGACCCCTCGACCGACTCCGATCCCCCGATTGACTCCGACCCCTCGGCCGGACCCCGAGACTCGGCGGCGGCCGCGGACCCACCGGAACCCGACGCGTCTCTCGGGCCCGGTCGCCCCACGGTGCTGGTTCCGCTGGCGGTGCTGGAGGGTGAATCGCTGCCCAACGGCACGGCGGAGCTACTCGCGAACGCCCGCGTCGTGCTGCTCGGCTATCACGTCATCCCCGAGCAGACGGCGACCGAGCAGGCGCGCGAGCAGTTCGGCGAGACGGCGATGTCGAAGCTCGAGGAGTTCGCGGCCGCGCTCGCCGCGGCGGGGGCCGACGTGGAGACGCGGCTCGTGTTCACCCACGACGAGGCGACCACGATCGACCGGCTCATCTACGAGCACGACTGCCTCGCGGTGTTGGTTCCGAACAGCGCGCCGCAGGTGGACTCGGTGCTCGTCGCGCTCCGCGGCACGGTCGGGATCGGGCGGAACACCCGTCTCGTCGCCGGGCTGTTCGCCGACGCGGGCGTCGCGGTGACGCTGTACCACGTGTCCGGCGAGGGCGAGTCCCCCGAGGACGGGGAGTCGTTCCTAGGCGGAGTGCGGTCCGACCTCGTCGAGCGGGGGATCGCGTCCGACCGGATCGAGACGCTCGTCGAGGACTCGGACGCCCCGCTCGACGCCATCGCTGACCGGGCCGAGTCACACGACGCGGTCGTGATGGGCGAGACGGACCCGTCGGTCACGACGTTCGTCTTCGGGATGCCGTCGGAGCAGATCGCCGAGCGCTTCCTCGGCCCGGTGTTGGTCGTCCAGCGGGCTCGCCCCGAGGAGTAGTCGGAGCCGGAGTCGACGGCGACTCGCGGAGACCTCGATTAAACGTCGTCAGCGGCCGCCTGCGCCTCCCGCAGCGTGAACTCGCCCTCGTACAGCGCCGTGCCGACCACGACCGCTGCCGCGCCCGCCGCCTTCAGCGCGACCACGTCGTCGACGCTCGCGACGCCCCCGGAGGCGATCACCGGGACCTCGACCGCGTCGACCACGCTCGCGACCGCCTCGCGGTCGATCCCCTCCAGCTGCCCCTCCACGTCGACGTTCGTGAAGAGGATCGCGCCGGCCCCCAGTTCCTCGTAGCGCGCCGCGGCCTCGGCGGGGTCCAGTCCGGTCCCCTCGGTCCAGCCCGAGACGACGACCTCGCCGTCCTTCGCGTCGAGGCTGACGACGACGCTCCCCGGGTGCGTCTCGTCGATCTCGGCGACGATTTCCGGCGTCTCGACCGCCGCGGTCCCGAGGATGACGCGGTCGAGTCCCAGGTCGAGGAGCTCGCGCGCGCCCTCGGCGGCCCGGATGCCGCCGCCCAGTTGGAGGCCCACACCGTCCTCGTCGTCGCCGCCGACCGCCTCGACGACCGCCTCGATCGCGGCGGCGTTGACGCGCTCGCCCTCGAACGCGCCGTCGAGGTCGACGAGGTGGAGCGTCTCGGCACCCGCGTCGACCCACCGCTCGGCGGCCGCGACGGGGTCGCCGTAGCGTTTGCCCGTCCCGCGCTCGCCGCCGACCAGCTGGACGACCTCGCCGTCCTGGACGTCGACGGCGGGGATCACTTCGAACTCCGAAAAGTGGCTCATACGCCACGAGAGCCGGCGGCGGCGATTAAACCGGTCGGTTCGAGACGGAACGCGCGGAATCGACTCCGGCTACGTCAATGCGATCCCCGCGCCGACGGCGACGCACGTCAGCGCGAGCCCGGCGAGCGCGACGGTCGTCCGGCCGCGACGCCCGGCGTCGCCGTCGGAATCGAACCCGCGGAAGCCGGTCAGCACGCCGAGGCCGACCGCGACCGCGGAGAGGCCGCCGGCGAGCGCCAGCGTCGTCCAGGGTTCGAGTCCGTGCTGTACCGCGTCTCGCGCGGCCGTTCCGGCGAGCAGTACGCCGGTCGCTATCGGGGCCGCGGCCGTCGACGTGTCGGAGGGCACGGTTCGCGGTTGTAGTGTGAACGGCAAAAGCGGTGGGGTCTTCCGAACTCACGCGCTCACACCACCGAGATGAGCAGCTGCGAGACGTCCTCGTCGTAGGCCGCGGGGTCGGCGGCGAGCGTCTCGGCGGTCTCCGCGTCCGCGAGCTCCGTCACCGCGCGCTCGGCGTCGACCGAGTCGGGCAGCGACTCCTCGAAGACCGCGAGGAGCGGTTCGGTCGGGTACGCGCCGCCGGCGACGATCACGTCGGTCCCGTCGTGCCACACGCCGAGCCGGGCCCCGACCTGGAGGGGGCCCCCCACGTCGGCGGTGGAGCCGGTCGGGAGCGAGACCGCGCCGTCGACCGCGTACTCCGCGGTCAACCGCCACACGGTCGCCGTGTGGCCGGAGCGGACGGTGGAGATCCCCTCGTCGGCGATCTCGACGTCCTCGATCCCGGCGCTCCGGAGCTGCCCGTGGAAGGCGTCGGTCGCCGCCGTCTCCACCCGGCTCAGTATCCTGTCCCGGCCGATCTCGGCCGGGAGTTGGTCGACGGCGGGGCGGAGGTCGATCCGCGTCGCGAAGAAGACGACGGGCGACCCGTCGGCGTCGACCGTGGCGGCGAGCGCGTCCGCGACGGGCGCGTACTCGAAGACACGCGTGTGTTCGAGCGCCTGGACGGTGACGGGCCCGTACGACTCCGCGAACACGGCGCGTTCGGACTCGTCGGTCCGCCGCCACTCCTCGATCCGGTCGCTCGTCACCTCGGGGGCCGGCACGGGGCCGTCGCGGCCGCCGAGACAGCCGGCGAGCCCGGCGACGCCGACCGCCGCGCCGCCGGCGAGCAGGCGGCGTCGGGTGGTCCGCGTCGGCCGGGACCCGGTGTTCTCGTCCATGGACCGGGGTGGTCCGCGCGGAGTAAATGGATGTCGGCGGGCGAGCCGGGCGAGGCGGTCGACGCGCCCGCTGGGAGACGGCGCGGCGGACGAGGACGGATCCCTTATGTAACCACCGAGTACAACAACCGAGTGATGACCACCGACGAGAGCGAGACGCGGCGGCGACGCGCCCGACCACACACCCGACGGCGGTTCCTGACGGCGGCCGGGGCGGCGGGGGCCGTCGCGCTCGCCGGCTGTAGCGCGGAGCAGGTCGACGACGGGGGCGACGGCGGCGGCGGATCCGGAGACGGCGGAGACGGGTCCGGCGGCGGCGGAAACGAGACGGACGACGGCGACGACGGCACCGACGAGACCCCGACGCTGACCGTGGCGACGTACTCGAGCTTCATCGACGCGCCCTCCGTGAGCCCCGGCGAGTGGCTCAAAGAGGAGTTCGAGAGCCGGTACGACGCCACGCTGGAGTGGGCGACGCCCGACAACGAGGTGAACTACTACGTCGAGCGCGCGGCCTCCGGGGCCGGCATCGACGCCGACGTCTACGTCGGGCTCACCACCGAGGACCTCGTGCGCGTCGACGAACAGCTCGACGACGACCTCTTCGCCGAGGCGGGCGACGTCGACGGCCGCGACGCCGTCAAGGGGGGACTCCGGTTCGACCCGTTCGACCGGGCGGTCCCGTTCGACACCGGGTACGTGAGCCTCGTGTACGACAGCACGACCGCGGAGGCGCCCGAGACGTTCGACGGGCTCCTCGACGACGAACACGCGGGCGCGCTCATCGCGCAGAATCCCGGCGCCTCCTCCACCGGGCGCGCGTTCCTCCTCCACACGATCAACCGCTTCGGCGACGGCGGCGTCGCGAGCGACGGCGACGGGGAGGCGGTCGCGGGCGAGGACGGCGACCCCGACTACGACTACCTCGACTACTGGGCGGACCTCCAGGAGAACGAGGTGCGCGTGCTGGGGTCGTGGGACGACGCGTACGCGGCCTGGAGCGAGGGCGAGGCCCCGATGGTCGTCTCCTACTCCACCGACCAGGTGTTCGCGAACATGGAGGGCGCGGACCTCGACGAACACCAGATCCGCTTCCTGAACGACCAGGCGTACGCGAACCCCGAGGGGATGGCCGCGTTCGCCGACGCCGACGAGCCGGAGCTCGCCCGGCAGTTCATGTCGTTCATGCTGGAGCCGGACGTCCAGGGCGAGATCGCCCAGCGCAACGTGGCGTTCCCCGCGGTCGACGGCGCGGACCTGCCGAGCGACTACGCCGAGCTGGCCCAGGAGCCGGCCGACCCGGTGACGTTCACCTACGACGAGCTCCAGGGCTCGGTCGACGCGTGGGTCGAGGCCTGGGAGCGGCAGTTCGCCGGGAACTAAGCGCGTGGCAGACGAGGCGTCGAGCGCGTGACGGGAGCCGACGGCGAGCGGGCGACGGACGGTGACCGCGGGAGCCGCGCGGCCCGCCTGCGGGAGCGCGTCGAGTCGAACGCGCTGACCGCGCTCGCGGTCCTCACCAGCGCCGCGCTCGTCGTCGCCTTCTACTACCCGACCGCGACGGTCCTGGTCGAGGCGGTCGTCGTCGACGGCGTCGTCACCCTCGCCGTCTTCGCCGAGGTGCTCACCGACCCGTTCTACTTCGGCGAGCTGGCGCGGCTGCTCTCCGGCGAGTCGCCGGTCGCGGTCGCGCGCGCGCTGCTCTCGCCGGACCGCCGGCTGGGGATCGTCGGCTTCACCGCGTACCAGGCGGTCCTCTCGACGATCGCGAGCGTCGCCCTGGGGCTCCCGGCCGCCTACCTCCTCGCGCGGTTCGAGTTCCCCGGGCGGCGGACGCTGCGCTCGCTCACCATCGTCCCGTTCGTCCTGCCGTCGATCATGGTCGCGGTCGGGTTCGTCGCCACGTTCGGCGACAACGGCACGCTGAACGCCGCGCTGACGGCGCTCGGACTCCCGCCGGTCGACCTGCTGTTCACGCTCGAAGCGGTCGTGATCGCCCACGCGTTCTACAACGCGCCGCTCGTGGCGCGCGTGACGACCGCGGCGTGGGAGTCGGTGGACGCGAGCGCGGTCGAAACGGCTCGGAGCCTCGGGGCGGGCCCGGTCCGCGCGTTCGTCGACGTGGTCGCGCCGCAGGTGTACCCGGCCGTACTGACGGGCGCGGCGCTCACCTTCGTGTTCACCTTCGGCACCTTCCCCATCGTCCTCGCGCTCGGCGGGTTCCAGCTGGCGACCGTCGAGGTGTTCGTCTACCGGCTCGTGCGGGACCTGAGCTACGCCGAGGCGGCCGCGCTGGCGATCGTCGAGCTCGTCGTCTCGCTCGGCGTCCTCCTCGCGTACCTCCGGTACGAGGCCCGGAACAGGACGAGAACCCGCGGCGCGCGACCCCTGCCGCGGCGCTCGCTGGTCCCGCCCGCGCCGACGCTCCGGGAGCTGCTGCCGCGGGCGGGACTGGCGGCCTACGTCCTCGTCGCCGGCGTGATCTTCCTCGCGCCGATCGCGTCGATGATCCTCGCGTCGGCGACCGGCGGCGACGGGGCGCTCACGCTCGAGCACTACCGGTTCCTGATCGAGCGCCAGCAGACGGGGGCGGCGTTCCAGGTGCGGCCGTGGCCCGCGATCCGGAACTCGCTGGCGTTCGCGGCGGCCGCGACGCTGCTCGCGCTCCCGATGGGCGTCGTGGTCGCGGTGCTGACGACGCGACGCTACCGCGGGCGGACGCTGGTCGACGCGGCCGCGATGGCGCCGCTCGCGGTGTCGGGGATCATCGTCGGCCTCGGGCTCCTGCGGGGGCTCGTCTTCGGCGTCGAGGTCGCCGGGTGGCGGATCGCCGCGAGCGGTGCGGTCGCCATCGTGGTCGCGCACGCGGTCTCCGGGTACCCGTTCGTCGTGCGCACCGTCTCGCCCGGGCTCTCCGGGCTGGACCGCTCGCTCGTCGAGTCCGCGCGGGCGCTCGGGGCCTCGCGGGCGCGGGTGATCCGGGACGTGGAGCTCCCCTTGGTCTGGCCCGCGGTCGTCGCGGGCGCAGCGTTCGCGTTCGCCATCTCGATCGGCGAGTTCACCTCGACGGTGGTGCTGGCGACGGGCGCGGACGCGTACACGATGCCCGTCGCGATCGAACGGTTCATCGGCCGGCGGCTCGGACCGGCGACCGCCATGGGCGTCGTCCTGCTGGTCGTCACCGGGCTGAGCTTCGTCGTCATCGAGCGGCTCGGAGGTGAGACGCGTGGGCTCTGAGCGCGGAGCGGAGGTCGCGAGCGACGGCCCGGTCGCGGTCGAACTCGACGGCGTGAGCAAGCGCTACGGCGAGACGACCGCCGTCGACGACGTGAGCCTCCGGGTGCGCGAGGGGGAGTTCTTCACGCTCGTCGGGCCGTCGGGCTGCGGGAAGACGACCACACTCCGGCTGATCGCCGGGTTCGAGGAGCCGACGAGCGGGACCGTCCGGTTCGCCGGCGAGTCGGTCGCGGGCGTGCCCCCGGAGGACCGCGACGTGGGCGTCGTCTTCCAGAGCTACGCGCTGTTCCCGCACATGACCGTCGGCGAGAACGTCGCCTACGGGCTCAACTTCGCCGACCCGCCCGACGGCGTCACGCGCGACGAGCGCGTCGCCGAGCTGCTCGAGTTAGTCGACCTCCCCGACGCCGCCGACCGCGACCCGGAGAGCCTCTCGGGCGGGCAACAGCAGCGGATCGCGATGGCGCGGGCGCTCGCGCCCGGCCCCGACGTGCTCCTCTTGGACGAGCCGATGAGCGCGCTCGACGCGCGGCTCCGCGAGCGGCTCCGCGCGCAGGTGAAGCGGATCCAGTCCGAGCTGGGGATCACCACGATATACGTCACCCACGACCAGGAGGAGGCGCTGGCCGTCTCCGACCGCGTGGCGGTGATGAACGGCGGGACGCCCGAGCAGGTGGCGCCGCCGCGGACGGTGTACCGCGAGCCCGCGACGCGGTTCGTCGCGGAGTTCGTCGGCGACAACAACGTGTTCGCGGGCCGCGTCGCGGAGTCGCTCGGCGGAGGCGAACTCGCGGTCGACGTCGACGGCGGCGACGAGACCCTCCGCGTCGCCACGGACGGCGAGCAGGAAGCCGGCGAGCGGATCGCGTTCTGCGTCCGCCCGGAACACCTGCGCGTCGCGAGCGCCGCGGACGGCACGAGCGCCGGAGACGCTCCGGTCGGCGAGAACGCGCTGCGCGCGACGGTCGCCAGCGCGGAGTTCCTCGGCGAGACGACGCGCGTCACGCTCGACTGGGGCGACCGCGAGCTGCTCGTCCGGACCGTGGACCCCCTCGACGGCGCGGTCGCGGTCGGGTTCGACCCGAGCGACGCGCACGTGATCGAGGTCGAATCGCGGTGAACAGCGACGTTTATTTATAAATAGATGCGGTGGCGCGTGCCTCCGAGTGGCCGCCGAAGGCGGCCGCGAGGAGCACGCGCGAGGGAGTCGCTGGCTCCCGGAGCGAAGCGGAGGGTGCCAGCGACGAGGCTGGGGAGGCGTGAGGCGCCGTGCGGTCGCGGTCGGGCGGGACTCAAAGGGGCAGCCGGCGAGGCGGGCGCAGGCGACATAAGCACCGAACGAGGGAGCAACAGCGACAGAGTGAGGCGCGCAGCGAGCGTGCGCCCGCCTCGCCGGCTGGGGCTTTGGGAGTGTACGCCATCGATCTGCTGACAGCCGTTTATAACCGAGCGGCTGGTGATTGAGCGGCGTTCACCGCAGAGCAGTCAATCGCGGTTCTCCAAGCAACGACGATACATAATTATCGAGGCGACACGCCTTACCCCGCGGGCCCAGTAAGGCATGTATATGGCCTCCGAGGCGTGCGACGTCTGCGAGCGGTCCGTGCGGATCGCCGGCGGGATCGGCGACCTGTGGAACTTCGCGTTCGAGTCGACGCAGGGGCTGACGCTCGAACTCACCGACGGCTCGGAGTTCTTCCTCTGTTTCGACTGCATGGAGAAACTGCCCGACGACCACGAGCCGACCGCCGAGGACGTCGCCGCCCTCCGGGAGCGCACCGACCCGGTCGAGGACGACGGCAACCACTTCTGGCACTGGGGCTGACGGGGATCGTTCGGACGCCACCCGCTATGTAACAGAAATTCGCCGCGTCAGTCCGCCTTCGACTCGTCGCCCGCGCTCGACCCCTGGTCCGCGCCCTCGTCGATCTCGGGCGTCGACGGCTCCGGTCCGACGCCAACCTCCGCTGGCGTCTCCGTCGCGTCCGTCACGTCGTTCGACCGCGCGCCGCTCCCGAACAGCCGGCCGAGGATGCCGCGCTCGCTGCGGTTCTCCGCGAGCAGCACGGAGCACTCCACCTCGTTGAGCACGTCCAGGACGAGCGAGCCGCTGACCAGCCGCGAGAGTAGCCCCTTCTGGGTCGCGCCGATGATGAGCATCGTCGCGTCGCGGGCGGCGCGCTCGATGCTCGTCTCGACGTCGCCCGTCTCGATCCGTAGCGTCGCGTCGGCGAGGTCGTGGGCGTCGGCCCACTCGGAGAGGAACGCCCGGCCCTCCGCCTCCTCGCCCCGCTCCGCGACGTGGAGCAGCGTGACCTCGCCGTCGAACTCCGTCTGGAGCATCTTCGCGACGGCGCCGGAGAGGTCGGATGCCGGACCGCCGGCGGTCGGGACGAGGATCCGCGAGGCGTCGAAGCCGCGGTCGCGGAACACGAGGAAGTCCGAGGGGAGCGAGTACGCCAGCTCGTCGACGGCGGACTCGGCGCGTCCCGGCGCGCCGTGGGAGTCCTTCCCCCAGCCCATTACGGTCATGTCCGCGCCGTAGGTGCGCGCGGCGTCGAACACCTCCTCGAACACGCGGTGAGACAAGACGACGTGGGTCTCCACGTCGACGCCGAACGTCTCGGCGTCCTCGCGGGCCTGATCGAGGAGCCCGTGCGCCGCCTCGTGCGCGCCGCGGTCGCGCGCCGCCTCCAAGGAGGTCTGGTCGGGGACGTTCGCGATGTTGACCGCGACGACCGTCCCGTCGCGCTGTTTGGCGATGGCGGACGCGAGCGTGATCAGGTGCTCCTCGGTCGCGGGGTTCGCGAGCGGCACCATCACGCGGTAGTCGTCGCCGCTCGGCTGGACCGAGGTCGCCGCCGAGACGGCCTGCTCGGGCAGGTCCTCGGAGCGGTCGAGGATCCACGAACCGAGCACGCCACGCGCCTCCACCTTCCCGCGGGCGTACAGCAGGTACCAGAGCAGCGCGAAGACGACGAGCCCGGCGGACAACAGAATGATCGTCGGGTCGATGTAGATTATCAGCGCGAACGACGATATCGTACCGATGATCGGAACGATCGGGTAGAACGGGACCTCGAAGTCGGGATCGTACCCCTCGACCTCCGACTCGCGCATTACGATGAGCGCGAGATTGAGCAGCCCGTAGACGACGAGGTGGAGGACGGAGCCCATTGTCGACAGCGACTCGACGCTCCCGGCGACGAGGAAGACGAGGATGAGCGCGCCGGTGAGCGCGATCGACTTGTAGGGCGTTCCGAACCGCTCGTGGATCTCGTTGAGCGACGGCGTGACGATCTTCTCGCGGCCCATCGCGAAGTTGATCCGCGACGAGGAGAGGATCGACGCGTTCGCGGACGAGGCGGTCGCGAGGAGCCCGCCGATCAGGAGCATGCTGGCACCGAGCGCGCCCAGCGAGAAGCCGAACACCTCGTACTGCCCGAAGAGGAGTCTAGCGGCGTCGACGACCGCGGTCTCGTTGTCCGCGACGAGGTCGGTCGGCACCGCCGCGAGCAGCACGACGAGGAACAGCGCGTACACGACCGTGACGATGACGACCGAGCCGAGGACGGCGAGCGGGAGGTTCCGCCCGGGATCTTTGATCTCCTCTGCGACCGAGGTGATCTGGACGAAGCCGAGGTACGAGACGAAGATGATCCCCGTCACCGGCAGCACCTGACTCGTCGTTCCCGGCGGGGCGAGCGGCCGGAGCGATTCCATGTCGGCGTTCAGGATGCCGACGACGGTGAAGACGGCGAGGATCCCGAGGAGCGAGAGGACGATGACGATCTGGAGTCCGCCGGTCTCCTTCGCGCCGAAGTAGTTGACCGCGATGAAGAGGAGCGCGCCCGCGAGCCCGATCACCTGCGCCGCCTCCAGCGTCACGAAGCCGATCCCGACCGGACCGAGGCCGATGAGGGCGTTGACGTACTCGCCGAAGCCGTACATGTAGAAGGCGGACGCGAACGCGAGCCCGAGCCAGTTCGCCCACCCCGCGACGGAGCCGAACATCGGCCCGAGCGCGCGGTTAACGTAAAAGTACGCCCCACCGGACTTCGGCATCGCGGTGCCCAGTTCGGAGGCCGAAAGCGCCGTGAACAGGGCGATCACGCCGCCGAGGACGAAGGTGAACGCCGCGAGCGGCCCGGCGCGGGCGACCGCAGTGCCGGGCAGGACGAAGATCCCGGCGCCGATCATCGTCCCGATCCCGATGGTGAGCGCCGCGAGCGGGCCGAGGTCCTTCGCGAGCTCCTCGTCGCCGCTCACGGCGGGCCACCCCGGGCGGTTGCGACTCTCGGTGTGTATATCATACCAAGATTCTCTGCTCTGTGCCTATAAAGACGGTTGATCCGCACAACACCACCGTGGTGCCGCCTCGGCCCGCCGCCGGTCGCGCCCGGCGCCGGCGTTCCCGGTTTTTGAACGGAACACAAGGACCATACCCGCACGCGTCCCGGTACGAACTAACAGGTGGATCCCGTGACGAAGAAACGCGAATACCGCGACGACTACGACGAGAAGACGCTGTACATCCCGGGCCCGACGGAGGTCCGCGACGACGTCATCGAGGCGATGGCCGAGCCGATGTTCGGCCACCGGATGGACCGGATGACCGACCTCTACACCACCATCGTCGAGGACACGAAGGAGTTCCTCGGCACCGACCACGAGGTCGTGATCCTCACCGGGTCCGGCACGGAGTTCTGGGAGGCGACGACCCTCAACCTCGTCGACGAGCACGTCCTCGTGCCGACCTGCGGCGCGTTCAGCGAGCGCTACGCCAACGTCGCCGAGCGGCTCGGCAAGGACGTCGACCGGCTGGAGTACGAGTGGGGCGAGGCGGTCAAACCCGAGGACGTCCGCGAGGCGATCGAGTCCGCCGACGCGAAGTACGACATGGTGGCGGGCGTGCTGAACGAGTCGTCGACCGGCGTGCGGAACCCGGTCGAGGAGATCGGCGACGTGATCGCGGAGTACCCGGACACGTACTTCGCGGTCGACGCCGTCTCGTCGCTCGGCGGCGACTACGTCGACATCGACGGGCACGGCATCGACGTCATCTTCGCGTCCAGCCAGAAGGCGTTCGCGATGCCGCCCGGGCTGGCGATCTGCGTCGTGAGCGACGACGCCTACGACCGCGAGGTCGAGAAGGGCGACTCATCGTGGTACGGCGGCTTCCGCCGCACGATCGACTACTACGACCGGAAGGGCCAGACCCACTCGACGCCCGCCATTCCGATCATGCTGGCGTACCGGAAGCAAATGAAACGCATGCTGGCGGAGGGCCACCGCGCCCGCGACGAGCGCCACCGCGAGATGATGGAGTACGTCCACGACTGGGCGGGCGAGCACTTCGCGATGTTCCCCGAAGAGGGGTACGAGTCGCAGACGGTCGCCTGTATCGAGAACACGCGAGGGATCGACGTGGCTGCGACCATCGAAGAAGTGAGCGAGGAGTACGACATGGCCTTCTCGAACGGCTACGGCGACATCGGCGAGGAGACGTTCCGGATCGGTCACATGGGCGAGCACACCGTCGAGAGCGTGACGGAGCTCACCGACGCCATCGAGGACGTCGCCGGCCTCTGACCGGGGGCGCGCCGCTCCGAGTCCGCCTTTCGAGACGTCTCAGTCCCCGTC
The DNA here is from genome assembly GCF_937146585.1 of uncultured Halorubrum sp. Classification (GTDB taxonomy): domain Archaea; phylum Halobacteriota; class Halobacteria; order Halobacteriales; family Haloferacaceae; genus Halorubrum; species Halorubrum miltondacostae. The sequence continues at coordinate 34,175 of NZ_CAKZRO010000052.1, forward strand.
GCGGTCGGCGACGAGTTCGATCCGGTAGACTCGGCCGCCGCCGTCGGTGCGCTCGGCGTCGACGACCACGAAGGCGCGGTCGTCCACGTCGACGATGTCGCCGGTGTCGAGCGGCTCCGTCGGTCCGTCGTCCCCGTCGCGTTCGCCGTCGCCGATGGCCGCCGCGCCGACCCCGAGCGCGGCCTCTCCCCGGTCGATCGCGCGCCGCCAGAAGGCGTCGGACGGCGGTCGCGGCCCCACCCGCGACGCCAGTTCGCTCCGCGTGAGTCGTCTCATCGGATTCGCCTCGTCGCCCGCGCCCTTAGCCGGTTCGGATCCCGGCGAGACGCGGGGGCGTCGAACCGCTACAGCCAGAGGAGCTGCGCGTGGCGCGTCTCGTCGAACTCTAAGACCGCCTCCTCGTCGACGAGCCCCGCCTCGACCGCGACGCCGACCGCCTCGGTGCCGACGATGTTCGCGACCTGCGCGCGCTGGAGCCCCGCGACCACCTCGTCGGCGGTCGCCTCGACGGCGTCGTCGCCGCCGTAGAACTCCTCGCTCACCGTGATCGTCGCGCGGCCGTTGTCGTACGTCTCGCCGAGGCAGTCCGCGTCGCAGACGGAGACGAGCCGTCCCTCGGCGGTCTCGCGCTCGCGGAGGAGCATTCAGAAGCCCTCGGGCCCCTCGCCCTGAAGCTCGCGCTCCGGACCGTCCGCCTCGCCGCCCCGCCCGCCGCGACCGCCCGCACCGGGGTCGCCCTGGCGGCGCTGGCCGCCGGGCCCGGGCGCCTGCCCCGTCTGCTCTTCGACCATCTGCTCTTCGGCCTCGCGCCGGAGCTCCTCGGCGCGGTCGGCGACCTCCTCGGCCTGCTCGTGGTCGCCGGCCTCTTCGAGGGCCCGCGCCTTCTCCTCTAAGACGCCCGCGTCGCGGTAGCCGAGGCGGATCGCGTTGTCGAAGCACTTGACCGCGTCCTCGGCGAGCCCGCGCTCGACCAGCAGGAACCCGCGGTTGTACCACGCCTCGGCGAAGCGCGGGTCGGTCTCGACGGCGCGCTCGGCGTGTTCGAGCGCCTGTTCGCCCCGCCCGGACTCCCAGAGGGAGTACGCGAGGTTCGTCTCGGCGGTCGCGGCGTGTTCGGACTCCTCGTCGATCCGGAGCGCCTCCTGGTACGCGCCGATCGCCTGGTCGAACTCCTCCAGCTGGGCGTGGGCCGCCCCCTTGTTCACCCACGCCTCCTGGGCCTCGAGCGAGTCCTCCTCGGCGAAGTTGGCGGCGCGCTCGAACGTCTCCGTCGCCTCCTCGAAGCGGTTGATCCCCATGTACGAGAGGCCGACGTCGATCAGCTGCTCGACGTCGACGTCCTCGCTGCCGATGTTCCGGCGGTCCAGCTCGTCGGTCAGCACGCGGGAGTCGACGGGGTCGACGCGGCTCGGGTCCTCGCCCAGCTCGGGCGGGTCGAGCGTGAACGCGTCGTAGTCGGCGTCGACGCCCTGCCCCGAGGAGAACTCGTGGCCGTCGTCGTCGCGTTCGTCGGTCATATGGCCCGAGTTGGCGGTCACGACCGGTAAGGGTTGCGTCGCGCCGGGCGCATCGGGGACGGTTCGCACGGACGCGTTCGGCGGCGACCGGCGTCTCAGCCGCCGAGCGCAGGGATCGCGGACGTAATTTTATTGCGTCGACCCGCGAACGTCGACCCGATGACTGGTCCCCGACTCTCCACGCGGCTCCGGTTCGGCGTCGCGACCCTCCTCGTCGCCGCCGCCGGGGCCGCCAGCCTCGCGGTCGCACCGGACCTCCCCGAACAGATGGTGACGCGGTGGAACGCCGCCGGCGAGCCGACCGGGACGCTCTCCCGCACGGCCGGGATGTGGCTCGTGCCGGGGATCGCGGCCGGCCTCGTCGGCCTGTTCGCGCTGCTCCCGCGGATCGACCCCCTCGGCGAGAACGTCGCCGGGTTCCGGGTCCACTACGACCGGTTCGTCGTCGTGGTCACCGCGTTCCTCGCCGCGCTCCACCTCGCCGTCCTCGCCGTCAACCTCGGCTACGCGGTCGACGTGACGACGATCGCGGTGGCCGGCGCGGCCGCGCTGTTCTACTACCTCGGAACGCTGCTGCCGCACGTCGAGCCCAACTGGTTCCTCGGGATCCGGACGCCGTGGACGCTCAGCGACGAGACCGTCTGGGACCGCACCCACGCGCTCGGCGGCCGGCTGTTCAAGCTCTCCGCGCTGCTCGCGGTCGCCGGCCTCTTCGCCGGCGAGTACGCGGTCTACTTCCTCGTCGGCCCGGCGGTCGCGACCGCCGCGATCACCGCGGCGTACTCGTACGTCCTGTACGCGAGGCGGCCGGCCGAGGGGGACGACGGTGACGGGGCGGCCCCGACCGCGAAGTGAGGGGGCGACCACGAAGTGGGGACTGGCCGCGAGGCGAGGCCCCGACCGCGAAGTGGGGCCCCGAGCGTCCGAGTCGCCCGTCAGTCGCTCGGGCGAATTCCGCCCCGGTGCCCGGCGTTTATATCCGCGGCCCCGAAGGTGTGTGTATGACCGAGGAGTCACGCGCGGACCGGCAGTCGCCCGTCGGCGAGCCGGTGGTGCGGTCGGACCCGGCGGTGACGGGCGACCGGGCCGCGGACGCGGTGGGGTTCGACCCGACCGACCCCGACAGCGTCGCCGAGGCCGCGGAGACGGTGGGCCGCTTCGCCGGCGGCGGCGTCGGAGACGACGACAACGTCCTGATGCTGCGCGGGGCGGCCGCCTGCGCGGCGCTCGTCCGCGGCGTCGGCTCGTACAAGGAGGCGGCCGAGCGGGCCGGCGATCGCGTCTCCGTCGCGTTCATCCGCAAGTGGGCGCGGGTCCACGACCTCCCGCAGGCGATCCGCCGCCAGGTCGCGAACGGCCGGATCGCGCCGAGCGCCGCGAAGCACGTCGCGCGGCTGGGCGGGCGGGACCGCTACCTGCTCGCGTGGGCGACGATAGACGGCGGACTCACGGTCCGCGAGGTGCGCGCGATCGCGTCCGCGGTCAACGACGGGGCCGACATCGGGGCCGCCGTCCGCGACGCGGGCGTCGAACTCGGCCGCCTCCAGGTGAGCCTCCCGCCGGAGACGTACGTCGAACTGCGTCGCCGCGCCTCGATGGAGACCGTCGAGCCGAGCGCCATCGTCGCCGACGCGGTCGACGAGTACCTCGCGGACGACCGGTGACCGCGTCCGAAGCCGGACCCGCGGTCGCCGCGGTGCGGGACGACTCTCCCGACGGCTACGCCGCGTAGTCGCGCGCGAACTGCTCCGCGGCGGCGGCGATGGCGGCCCGCGCGCGCTCGACCCGCTCCCACGCGATCGTCTCGTCCGGGTAGTGCGCCTCGTCGATGGTGCCCGGCCCGAACAGCACCGCCGGGATCCCCGCCGCGACGAAGTGCCGCGAGTCGGCGCCGTACGTCGCGCCCCGCGGCTCGGCGTCCGGGAGGCCGGTCGCGGCGAGGCCGGCTCGGACCGCCTCGACGACCGGCTCGTCGGCGGCGATCGCCGCCGGCTCGAACTGGACGGAGAACCGCTCGAACCGCGGCGGGTGGTCGCGCAGCCAGGGGTCGGCGGCGGCGACCTCGCCCAGCCGCTCGCGGAACGCCGCCTCCACCTCCGCGACGGTCTCGCCCGGCGCGACGCCGATCCGGAACTCCGCCTCGAGCGTCGCCGGGACCGTCGACGCCCACGAGCCAGCCTCGACCCGGCCGCAGACGACCGGCCACGGCACCGCGAACGACTCGTACAGGGGGTGCGAGACCGACTCGCCGCGCTCCGACTCCAGGTCCGCGAACCCCTCGCGCACGGCCTCGAACCGCGGGAGCACGTCCTCGCCGCGCCAGCGCGTGGCCGCGTGGGCGCTCCGCCCGTCGATCTCCAGCCGGGCCATGAGCGAGCCCTCGCAGGCGACGACCGGGCGCAGCTCGGTCGGCTCCGCGACGATGGCCGCGTCGCGCTCGAAGGGATACGGGTTCGCGAACGCGGCGGTCGCCGCGCCGTAGCCGCCGTCCTCCTCGCCGGCGACCGCCTCGACGACGAGTCGAAGTCCGGACGGCGGCAGGTCGACGGCGCCGTCGGCGACTCCCTTGCGCAGGTCCACGGCGGCGGCGACGCAGGCCGCCAGTCCCGACTTCATGTCGGCCGCCCCCCGGGCGGTGAGCGTCTCGCCGCCCTCGCCGCGCTCGCCGCCGGCGTCCGCGGACCGGTCCGCGTCGTCGCGCCAGACCGGCTCGAAGGGATCGCTCGACCACTCGGTCGGCTCGGCGGGGACGACGTCGAGGTGGCCGTTCAACACGAGCGTGGGGGTCGGATCGCCGGCGGCAGAGCCGGGGGCGGATTCGGGGCCCGCGTCGCCACTGTCGCTCGCGGCGACGGCGTCGCCCGCGCCGCCCAGTTCGAGGACGCCGGCGACGCTGCGCCGCCCCTCGACGGCCGCCGCGTCGAGGTCGTCCGGGAAAGAGGGGTGGTCGGCGAGGACCGTCGGGTCCGCGTCCCAGGCGTACGTCTCGAAGCCCAGGTCGCCGAGTTGCTCCGCGACGAACGTGGCCACGGCCGCTTCCTCGCCGGCGGTCGAGCGGTGCCGGCAGAGGTCGGCGGCGAACGCCCGCATGTCGAACTCCATGTTCGCCGCGACGGCGGGACTCCGGAAACCGTTTCGGGTGGCGACGGCGGCGCCTCTCGCGGTTCTAAACGTTTATCCGTCGGCTACCCTTACAGCGATTCGTCTGGGCCGGTAGCTCAGTTAGGGAGAGCGTCCGGCTTTTAACCGGACGGTCGGGGGTTCGAATCCCTCCCGGCCCGCTGTACTGTCGCGAGCAATATCGCGAGCGGTAGTGCTGTGCTGGGGAGGGATTCGAAGAGACCGGTCGCGCGCAGTGAGCGAAGCGAACGAGCACGTCCGGGCGTGGTTCGAATCGCGTCGCACCCGACGGGTGCGACTGACCCACGCTCGCGTCGCTCGCGTGGATCCCTCCCGGCCGCGGCGCTCGCGGTCGCCGAAATGGGGAAAATCGTGTGCCGCGTCAGCCCGTTTCGCGCTTCGGCAAGTCGTTCAGTAGCCGAGCTGCTCGCGGACGAGGACGACCGTCGTCCGGCCCTCCTCGGTCTCGCGCCGGTAGACGAGCTGCTTCGCGATCGCGGACTCGGCGCCGTACGCCTCCTGCGCGCGCTCGTTCTCCAGCGGGTACGCGACCGACTCCAGCCGGTCGAAGGCGTCCGAGAGCGTCGGGACGACCTTGTTGGCCCCCGTGACGATGACGACGTTGCCCGCGGCGAACGGGTACGCGCCGATCCGGCTGCCGGAGAGGTCGGCGGCGACCAGCTCGCCGGTCTGCGCGACCGCGTTGATGCCGCCGAGGAAGTAGTCGGCCGTCTGCGACTCGCGGCGCGCGGTCTGCCGCTCCGCGTCGTCGTCGATGCTCCAGATCTGGTCCGGCAGGCTCTCCCAGTCGTGGTCGCCCTCGCTCAGGAACTCGTCGAACCCGATCTCTTCGAGCGTCGTCGAGTGCCCGTTCATCACCGAGACCCCGTCGGGGATCTGGGACTTCACGGCCGTCAGCGCCTCGTCGGCGTCGTCGACGACGATCACGTCGAAGCCGCGCTCCTCCAAGTTCGCGACCGTCTCCTCGACGGTCTCGTCGTCGGGGAGCCGGTCCAGTTCGGCGTCGATCTCGGCGTCGTCTGCGTAGTCGGCTTTCTGCTGTGGCATGGTGAACGTGAGAACCTCGTCGTTTATCTGAGGGTCGAGAGCCACTTAACCGCTCGCGGACACCGCCGTCCGGTGGTTACGCGGGTGTTACCGTCGTGTCGCGCGAGCCGAATGTGTGGCTCGATACCGTTGATCGCGGCCGCTCAGCGAGCGCGTCGCTCTCCGGTCGAGTCCGTGAATAAAAATCGCGTGTCGTCGTGGCCCGAAGGGGCGCGCGACGGTCGATCGGGAGACGGTTCCGGGGTCGGGGAGCGTGGAGGTGTGAAGGCGTTAGCCGAACTTCACACTTCGCGGGTCGCGTGCGCTCACGGGGCGACGCGCCCCGTTCGCTTCGAGGTTCTTTCAGAACCTCGCTTACATCGCGCCGCCCATGCCGCCCATGCCGCCCATGCCGCCGCCCATGCCGCCGGGCGCGCCGCCGGGGCCGCCCTCGTCGCCGCCGTCGTCGGTGCCGCCGCCCTTGAGGTCGCCGGCCGCGATGACGTCGTCGATGCGGAGGATCATGACGGCCGCCTCGGTGGCGGACTCGATGGCCTGGGTCTTGACGCGGAGCGGCTCCACGACGCCCTCGGCCTCCATGTCGATCACGTCGCCCGTGTAGGCGTCGAGACCGGCGCCGAACTCGCCGCCGTCGTGGCGGGAGCGGAGGTCGACCAGCGAGTCGATGGGGTCGAGACCCGCGTTCTCGGCGAGGGTGCGCGGGACGACTTCCAGCGCGTCGGCGAACGCCTCGACGGCGAGCTGCTCGCGGCCGCCGACGGAGTCGGCGAAGTCGCGGAGCTGTAGCGCGAGCTCGGCCTCGGGCGCGCCGCCGCCGGGCAGGACCTGCCCGTCGAGCAGCGTCGTGCGGACGACGCCGAGCGAGTCGTCGATGGCGCGCTCGACCTCGTCGACGACGTGCTCGGTGCCGCCGCGGAGGATGAGCGTGACGGACTTCGCCTCTTCGACGTCCTCGACGAAGATGCGCTCGTCGCCGCCGATGTCCTTCTGGGCGACGGAGCCGGCGAAGCCGAGGTCGTCCGACTCGATGTCGTCGAGGTTGGAGACGACGCGGCCGCCGGTCGCGCGGGCGAGGCGATTCAGGTCACCGGACTTCGCGCGGCGGACGGCGAGGATGCCCTCCTGCGCGAGGTAGTGCTGGGCCATGTCGTCGATGCCGTCACCGACGAAGACGACGTCGGCGCCGATGTCGACGAGGTGGTCGACCATCTCGCGGAGCTGCTCCTCCTCCTGGTCGAGGAACTGCTGGAGCTGGTCGGGGTCGGTGACGTTGACCTCGGCGTCGATCTCCGTCTCCTTCACTTCGATGGCGCCGTCGAACAGCGCGACGTCGGCGTCCTCGACCGCGAAGGGCATGTTCTCGTCGACGCGCTCCTTGTCGACGATGACGCCCTCGACGAGCTCGGACTCGTCGATGGAGCTGCCGACGACCTTCTCGACGGAGACGTTCTCCGTGTCGATGCCGTCGTCGTCCTGGACCGCGAGGACGGCGTCGACGACGAGCTCGGCGAGGAGGTCCTTGGAGTTCTCCGCGCCCTTGCCCGTCATCGCCGTCTCGGCGATCTCGACGAGCGTGTCGCGGTCGTCCGCGGAGACCTCGATGGCCTCCTCGTCGAGGATCTCCTTGGCCTTCTCGGCGGCCTGACGGTACCCCTGCGCGAGGGTCGTCGCGTGGATGTCCTGGTCGAGGAGCTCCTCGGCCTGATCGAGGAGCTCACCGGCGACCACGACCGCGGAGGTGGTGCCGTCGCCGACCTCCTCCTCCTGCGTCTCGGAGACCTCGACGATCATGTTGGCCGCCGGGTGATCGATGTCCATCTCCTTCAGGATGGTGACGCCGTCGTTCGTGACGACGACGGACCCGCCGGAGTCGACGAGCATCTTGTCCATCCCTTTCGGGCCGAGCGTGGTGCGGACGGACTCCGCGACCGCCTTGCCGGCCGTGATGTTCATGTTCTGCGCGTCCTTTCCGGAGGTACGCTGCGACTCTTCAGAAAGTACGATCATGGGCTGATTGCCCATCCGCTGACGCTGTGACATTACAGCCATTGATTGATTGTGATTCTATATAAACCCTTCGCTCGTATCGTGCGGAACCGCAACACGGTGGGGGAGTATCGGCCGGTATGCGGTGCGTTCACACGGGTCTTTATATAGAACACCAGATCAACTGCTGGACGCGCATTGTTTATAAACGGACCGCGGTGGCGCGTGCCGACGAACGCCCGGAGGGCGTGAGTCGCACGCGCGAGGGAGTCGCTGGCTCCCGGAGCGAAGCGGAGGGTGCCAGCGACGAGGCTGGGGAGGTGTGAGGCTGCGGTTGCTGTGCGGTCGGGGTGGGGCTCAAAGGGGCAGCCGCGAGGACGCCGTAGGCGACGCAAGCACCACAGCGAAGGAGCGGTAGCGACTGAGCGAGGAGCGCAGCGAGCGTACGGCGTCCTCGCGGCTGGGGCTTTGCAGGTAGTCACCGTCGATCTGTGGTCAGCTGTTTATAAGCCAGCGGCTGAGGCTTTGACAGTACTCACGACACCGCTGGTAACAACACTTCATAAACAAACAGCGACGGCGACGCCGAAAGTGATAACGGATCCTGCTTACTGCGGCGCGTTGAAGCTCACGTCGTCGTCGAGCTCGTTCGACATGCGCTCCAGGTACGAGTACACCGCGCCGTGCGGGGCGCCGTCGAGCAGCATCCCGACGGCCCGGCGAACGACCTCAAGCTCCTCGGGCTGGCCCACCGCGCCCACGGTGGACCCGTAGACGACGACGTTCGCGCCCGACAGCTCCTCGATGAGCTCGCGCGTGCGACCGTTTTCGCCGATGATCCGGCCCTTCTTGCGCTGGAGGTCGTTGTCGTTGCGGGTGTGTTCCGACAGGTCGACTAAGTCGAGCGTCCGGAGGTCGTGGTCGAGGATCGACAGCGCCGTCTCCGGCTTGAAGCCGCGGCCGATCGCCTTGATCACGTCCGGGGCCACCATCGCCGCCACGGGGTCGTCGCGCTCCTCGATGGCGACGCTCCCCGACTCCGAGTCGATGTCCAGCCGCACGTTCGCCCGCTCTTCGATCTCCCGCATCGTCTCGCCGCCGGCGCCGATGACGACGCCGATCCGGTCCTGCGGAACCGTCACGTGTTGCATATCACGGAGTACCCGGCGGAGCCTTTTAAGCGTGTTCCGCGGCGGTCGCCGCGTGACGGGTTCTCGGACCGCCTGCGGACGAAATCGGCGCCACTCACTCGTCCGACTCGGGGCTCGACGGGGATCCCGGACCCGTCTCCGGCTCCCCGCTCGGGTCGGCCTCGGGCTCCGTCACGTACGTGCGGAGGTCGTCGGGGTCGACGTCGATCCCCTGTCGGGTGAAGAAGGTCGCCACGTTCTCGCAGTCGCGGTCGAGGAACTCGCCGGCGTTCGGGTGGTGGATCGTCACCGCCTGCCCCATGTCGATGATCACCAGTTCGCCGTCGTGGATGATCATGTTGTACTCGGAGAGGTCGCCGTGGATCAGGCCGGCCCCGTAGAGCCGGCGCATGTACTCGCGGACGACCTCGTAGGCGGTCTCGGGGTTCTCGACGTCGACCTCGCTCAGCCGCCGGGCGCGCTCCTCGGCGTGGCCGACGAGCTCCATCACGAGGACGTTCCGCTGGACCGCGATCGGTTCGGGGACGCGCACGCCGGCCGTCCGCGCGCGTTCGAGGTTCGCGAACTCCTTGCGGGTCCACGCCAGCACGACCGCCTTCTTGTCGCTCGCGATGCCGTCGAATCGCGGGTCCCCCTCCAGGTACTCGCGCATCTGCCGGAAGTTCGAGGAGTTGATCCGGTACACCTTCACCGCGACCTCGCGCTCGGGCGTGACCCCCTCGGGACCGCCGCCCGCCGCCTTCGAGCCCGGTTCCGGTCGCTCGCCGGCCTGCCCCCCGAGCGCCTCGAAGACGCTCGCCTCCTTCCCGGTCGACACCGGCCCGCCGAAGGCGTCGACGTAGCCGTCCTGGACCAGCTTGTACACCGCGGCGAGCGTGGCGTCGTCGAACACCGACTCCTGGAGTTTGAACTGCTCGGTGTCTTTGATCCGCTTGCGGAACTCGTCGAACTCGCGGTCCTGCCGCCGGGCGATCCGGTCGGCCTCGGTGTCGGAGACGTCGAGTTTCTCCCACTCGTCGCCGGGCTGGTCCGCCGGTTCGAGCAGGCCGAAGTCCTCGCTCATTCGTCCCGGGGTTCGACGCCGCGAGGGATAAGCGAGGGGGTCCGCGGGCCGTCCGGGCGACCCGGGAGCGCGGCCGCGACCGGCCGTCACAGCACGTCGAGCGCGTCCGCGACCGGCATGTGACCGTCGCGGACGGCCTCGAGGATCGTCCGCCGCTCCTCGGTCTCGGGGTCGGTCGCGTCCGCGTCGTCGTCGTCACCGACCTCAGAGAGCGTCACCTTCTCCGTCTCGCCGACGAACTCGGGGAAGTCGGTGCCGTCGGCGAGCGCTTTCTCCTTCTTCACGCGGTACGACCCGGCGTCGGTGGTGTAGAGGTCGCCGGGGTGGAAGAAGTACCAGTCCTCGCGGTCGAACCGCACCGCGATGCGCGCCTTCGCGCCGAAGTTCCGCGCGAAGAACAGCAGCGCCTCCACCTCCTCGCCGGTGAGGTAGATGGGGTCGCCCGCGCTGGACTTCGCCTCGATGGCGTAGAACGTCTCGCCGTCGCCGGCGAGCACGTCGGGGAGCTCGCGCTCGGTCGCGGAGCCGCTGGCCGGCGCGCGCATCACGGCGAACCCCGCCTCGTCCAAGGCGTTCACCAGCTCGCGCTCGCGGCGGTCTCCCTTCCGGTTAGCGGACACGGTCGTCGTCACCCGGTTCGGTCATGGCCGTCGTAGACGGGAGCCGGGCAAAAGCCCGGCGGGTCGCGGGGCGCGTGCGCCGCTCCGGTCCGAGCGCTCGTCACCCGCGCAGCCGCCACCACAGCGACCGGATCTTGTACCCGAGCGACCCGCGCTCGTACCCGTTCCAGCCGCTCATCCCGCCGGCGAGCGTCGACGCCTCGTAACCCGCCTCGTCGAGCACCCGGGTCGCGCGCTTGGCGACGATCCCCATCTTACAGACGGTGACGACCTCGCGGTCGTCGGGGATCTCGTCGAGGCGTCGCCGCAGCGCGGCCTCGTCGCCGCCGCGGAGGTCGTCGTACACCGGCACGTTCCGGCTCCCCTCGATCGCGCCGCCGTCGTAGTTCGACTCGGGGCGGATGTCCAGCAGGAGCGGCTCGTCGTCGGTTCCGAGGCGCTCGTCGAGTTCGGCCGGGAGAATGCGACTCATCGACGGAGGCGCTCCGCGTGCTCGACGACGACGCGGCCCAGCCGCTCGGTGCGGTCGCGGAGGTCCGCGTCGGTGATCCGCGGTCCGCCGTCCGGTCCGGTGCCGCCCGCGGTCCCGCCCGTCTCGACGACCGACGCGGCGCCCCGGATCCCGACCTCGTGGGGGACCGTCCACGCGTGGACGTTCCGGAACGTCGAGCGGAGGTGTTCGAGCGTCCCGCCGTAGGAGCCGCCGCCGGCGGTCGCGAGCAGCCCGACGGCGGTGTCCGCGTACTCGTCGGAGCCGCAGAAGTCGTGGAAGTTCTTGAACGTCGACGAGTAGGAGCCGCGGTAGACGGGCGTGCCGGCGAGGACGCCGTCGGCCTCGCGGACGCGGCGCTTCAGCGCCTCGCTGTCGCCCTGCGCGCCCTCGTCCGGGTGGTAGAGGGGGAGGTCGACGGTGGCCAAGTCGATCAGGTCGGTCTCCGCGCCGGCGTCGGCCGCGGCGTCGAGCGCGACGCGGAGCGCGGCCCGCGTGGTGCTGTCCGCGCTCCGACTGCCGGAGACGGCGGCGATTCGGGTCATACGTCGGGTTCGACTGCCGGCCACTAAAACGCGGGCGGTCCGCGGCGACCGCCGCCGGTCTCCCGGTCGCACGCACGCTCGCAACCGTCGCGGCCGACACGGGGCATTATTGTCCCCGCCGCCGACGTGGCTCCCATGGACCAGATTGCCTTCGGCACGGACGGGTGGCGCGCGACTCTGGACACGTTCACCGACGAGCGCGTGCGGATCGTGGGGCAGGCGGTCGCCGACCACCTGAAGGCGGCGGGCCGCGACGGCCCGGTCGCGGTGGGGTACGACGCCCGCGAGACATCGGAGGGGTTCGCCGAGAGCCTCGCCGAGGTGTTCGCCGGCAACGGCTTCGACGTGCTCCTCCCCGAGCGCGACGCGCCGACCCCGGTGATCGCCCACGCCATCGTCGACCGCGACCTCGCGGGCGCGTGTATGGTCACCGCCTCGCACAACCCGCCCGAGTACAACGGCGTGAAGTTCATCCCCCACGACGGCGCGCCCGCGCTGCCCGACGTCACCGAGGACGTCGTCGACCGGCTCGCGGAGCCGGACCTGCTCCCCGGGGGCGAGCGCGGCGACGTCTCCCGGGTCGACCTCGTGAGCGACCACGCCGACGCCGCCCGCCGGGTCGTCGGCGAGGTCGTCGGGGGCGGGGACGGCGGACCGGACCTCTCCGGGCTCACCGTGGCGTACGACGCGATGCACGGGAGCGGGCGCGGCGTCACGGACGCGCTCCTCGAGTCGGCCGGCGCGGAGGTCGTCCGGCTGCGCTGCGAGCGCGACGTGACCTTCGGCGGCGACTCCCCGGAGCCGTCGGCCGAGCACCTCGGCGCGCTGGCCGACCGCGTCACCGACCCCGACAGCGACGTCGACCTCGGGGTCGCGAACGACGGCGACGCCGACCGGATCGCGGTCGTCACGCCCGAGCGCGGCGTCCTCGACGCCAACCTCTTCTACGCCGCCTGCTACGACCGGCTCCTCGAGGCCGACTCGGGCCCGGCGGTCCGCACCGTCTCCACGACGTTCCTCGTCGACCGCATCGCGGAGGCGCACGGCGAGGCGGTGTACGAGACCCCGGTCGGGTTCAAGTGGGTCGCCGAGGCGATGGGCGAGCACGACGCGCTGTTCGGCGGCGAGGAGTCCGGCGGGTTCACGCTCCGCGGCCACGTCCGGGAGAAGGACGGCGTGTTGATGGCGCTGCTCGCGGCCGCGACCAACGCCGCCGAGCCGTTCGACGCGCGCGTCGACCGCCTGCTCGACGAGCACGGCCGCATCGCGGCCGGGAAGGTGTCGCTCGACTGCCCCGACGACCGGAAAGAAGGGGTCCTCGACGAGCTGGAGGACCACATCCCGGGGTCGGTCGACGGGCACGAGGTGGCGAAGGTCGTCACGCTCGACGGGTTCAAACTCCTCTTGGAGAACGGCTCGTGGCTGCTCGTCCGCCCCTCGGGCACCGAGCCGAAGCTGCGAGTGTACGCCGAGGCCGACTCCGAGGACGCCGTCGACGACCTGCTCGCGGCGGGCCGCGACCTCGTCGAGCCGCTGGTCTGAGGGCGGTCGCCGAGCTCGACGGTCCGCAGGCCCGCGCCCCGGCCGCGCGACTTTCAGTTCCGCCTTGCGTTCGGCTCGTCTATTTATGAATTAACTCCGTATCGTCGTGTACCGCCTGACGCGGCCGAGGACACAGATGATCGACGAGCCACTGCCAGCGCCGGAGCACAGCGACGCCGAACCGACGCCGCCCGCGGAGACTGTCGGCGGCGACGCGCCGGACCCGATGAACGCGTCGAGCCGGGCCGCCGAACCGCCGCCCGATCCCGACGACGGGCGGGCCCGCGACCGCGACGACGGAGACCGCGGTCCCGACGGCGACGGTGACCACTGCCCCGACGACGGGGAGACCCGTGACCGCGAGCGCGAGCCGGCGGACGACGGCGCGGATCCGGACGCGAGCGACCGCGACGCCGACGAGCCGGAGACCCTCGAATACCGGCTCGAACGGCTCCGACTGCTGCGAGCCGTGGTGACGCTCGCGGTCGTCGTCGCCCGCCTCATCCGGTCGCTTTGAGCGTTTCCGTGCCGACCCGATCGGGTGTCTTTTTAGGGGATACCGCCCTAGCCGAACGTATATGTTCAAGGCCATCGTGGGCGCGTCGACGTTTCAGGACGCGCTCGATTCGGTGAGCGTGTTGGTCGACGAGTGTAAGATCCGCCTGAACGAGGAGGAGCTCTCCATCCGCGCCGTCGACCCCGCCAACGTCGGCATGGTCGACCTCACCCTGGAGGCCGCCGCGTTCGAGTCCTACGAGGCCGACGGCGGCGTCATCGGCGTCAACCTCGCCCGGCTCGAGGACATCGCCGGCATGGCCAACTCCGGCGACCTGATCCACCTCGAACTCGACGAGGAGACCCGCAAGCTCCACATCGAGATCGACGGGCTCTCGTACACGCTCGCGCTCATCGACCCCGACTCGATCCGGCAGGAGCCGGACATCCCGGACCTCGATCTCGCCTCCGAGATCGTCGTCGAGGGCGCGCAGCTCGACCGCGGGATCAAGGCCGCGGACATGGTCTCCGACCACATCCGCCTCCGCGTCGACGAGACCGACGAGGCGTTCTTCATCGAGGCCGAGGGCGACACCGACGACGTCAACCTCAAGCTCGACCGCGAGGACCTCATCGCGCTCACCGCCGGCCCCGCCGACTCGCTGTTCAGCCTCGACTACCTGAAGGACATGAACAAGGCGATCCCCTCCGACGCCGAGGTCACCGTCGAGCTCGGCGAGGAGTTCCCGGTCAAGCTCCACTACGGCTTCGCCGAGGGGCTCGGGAACGTGACGTTCATGCTCGCACCCCGTATTCAGAGCGACTGAGGGCCTGAAGCGGCGGTTTTCGAGATCGAACCGAGCTCGTTTTCGCCCCCTTACTCCGCCGCGACGACCGGGATCGACACCGTCACGCGCGTCCCGCGCGGCGCCCGCTCGGCGTACGTCACGTCGGCGCCGACCGCGGCGGCACCCCACGCGACGACCCACAGCCCCAGCCCCGAGCCGTGTTCGAGGGCGGTCTCGCGACCCGACTCGACCGCCTCGACCTCGTGTTCCGGGATCCCGGGACCGTCGTCCGCGACGGTGAGGACGAACCGCGCGTCGCGGCCGGAGTCGCTCTCGTCGCTCCCGTCACCGCCGTCGCGATCCCCCTCCAGCCGGAGCGCGGCTCGCACCCACGCGCCGCCGTCGTCGCGCTCGGTCCCCTCGCCGTCGTGGTGGTCGAGCGCGTTCTCCACGGTGTTCTCGACGACCGCGCGGAGCGCGTCCGCCCGGACCCGCGTGACCCACGCGTCGGCGTCCCGGGCCCCGTCGGTCGTCCCCTCGTCGGCGGCGGTCGCCGCCCCGCCGTCGGCGGTCGTCGGCTCGGTGGCCGTCGTCTCGGCGTCGGCGGTCGTCGGCTCGCCCCCGATCGCGAGTTCGATCGTCGCGTCCCCGTCGCGCTCGCGGGCGTCCGCGACGACCGAGTCGAGGAGTTCGCGGACGTCCGTCGCCGCCGGCTCGCGGTCGGTGAGGAGCCGCTCGACGGTCCCGGCCTTCTCGCCGAGCGCGGCCAGCGCGCCGGCGCGGCGCTCGACCGCGTCGGCCATCTGGACGAACTCCGGGTCGTCGAGCCGGTCGCGGAGGATCTCGCCGTACCCGTGGACGACGCCCGCGTCGTTGCGGAGGTTGTGCCGCAGGATGCGGTTGAGCACCTCGAGCTGCTGCCGCCGCCGCTCGCGCTCGGTGACGTCGGAGAGGACGAGCGTGTACCCGACGTGGGTCCCGTTGGGGTCGGTGAGCCGGGAGACCGACACCGCGTACGTGCGGGGCCGGGCCGCGTCGGCGACGTCGATCTCGACCGTCTCGCGGGAAACGCTCTCGTCAGGGCCGGCGTCGCCGTCCGACGCCCGCGTCTCCCCCTCGTCGACTCCGACCGGCAGGTCGAGGAAGTCGGCGAGCGGCCGGTCGCGAGCGGTCTCTGCGCCGACGCCCAACACCGCCTCGGCCGCGGGGTTGAGCCGGACGACGCGGTGGTCCAGCCCGAGCGCGACGATGGGGTCCCGCAGGTCGTCGATGGCGGTGCGCTCGGCGGCGCGGCTGGTCGTCGGGTTCCGTTCGAACATCTCCGCGCGGTTGAACGCGTACGCGTCGAGGAGGACGTGCGGGACGAACATGATCGGCGCGAGCTGGAGCTGCGGGACCGGACCGAGCGACAGCGCCCACGCGACCAGGGCGAACCCCGGCGGAATGGGGCTCAGCGCGACCGCGGCGCTCTCCCGGCGGTAGAGGGGCCCGTAGCTCAGGAGGGTGTCGACGAGGAGGAACACCGCGCTGGCCACGAGGACGGTCTCCGCGGCGACGGTGAGGTACGCCCACGGCCCGAGCGCGTAGGAGACGGTCTCGACGCCGAAGGCCGGGTCGGGTCCGAAGTCGGTCCAGAAGGCGCCGTGGAGAGAGTTCGTGACCAGCAGAGCCGTCGAGAGGAGGCCGAACCCGACGATCGTCGCGAACAGGCGGCTCCGGACGACGTCGCTCCGGCCGGTGTACTCCAAGGCGAAGCCGAGGAAGGTCACGCCGGTCCAGATGATACCGAGCCACGTCGCCGTTTCGAGCAGGGCACGGAGGGCCGGGTCGGCCACGAGCAGCCCGGTCCCGTAGGCGAAACACCACGTCGCCTGCGCGGCGAACACGCCGAGGAACCAGTCGACGCCGGGGCGACCGCGGTGTTCGCGGATCGCCCACGCGAGCACGAGCGCCCCCGCCCCGCCCGCGAGCGAGCCGACGGCGGGCCACGCGGGGACGAGGTCGAGGGCCATTCGTGGAGGTACGACGGCGACGGCGGGGGTAAAACTGTCGTGGGGCGACGGAGCGCCGCTCGGCACCGGCTCCGACCCGTCACTCGTCCCGACGGCGGAACGCGGCGGCCACGGGCACGAGGAGGAGCGCGCCGATCAGGAACGGCGACGCGACGGCGACGGTGTAGAGGACGGCCATCAGCGGGGGCCCGACGGTCCGGCCGAGGCTCGACGCGCCCTGCGTCACGCCGAAGGCCGCGCCCTGTGCCGCGTCGTCGGCGGACGAGGAGACGAGCGTCGCCAGCGAGACGTTGACGAGGGCGTTCCCGAGCGAGAGCGCCGCGAGCGCGGCGAGCAGCGCGACCAGCGAGAGCGTGAGCCACTCCGGGCCGCCGAGGGCGGCGTCGGCGGCGACGCGGTCGACGAGGCCCGTCGCGGGGATGGCGGCGAGCCCCCCGGCGAGGACGACCGACCCGGCGGCGACGAGCGTCCGGGAAGAGACGACCCGGGAGAGCCGCCCGACGAGGACGCCCTGGTTCACCGCGCCGAGGACGCCGACGTAGGTGAGCAGCAGCGCCGCGGCCGTCGCGTCGTAGCCGAACGCGTCCGCGACGTACGGGATGAACATCACCTGAACGCCCGCGAACGCGACGGCGACGACGAAGTACGCGACGGTCAGCGGGCGGAGCGCCGCGGAGGCGAGCGCGTCGCGGAACTGACCGATCGCCGTCGTCCGCCGGCCGCCGCCCTCGGCCGCCGACCGCGTCCGCGTCGGCTCTTGGAGGAAGGCGAACCCGACCGTGACCGCGAGGAAGCTCATCCCCGCCGCCGCGAAGCTCGGCAGGGAGTACGCCGTCGCCGGGACGAACGCCGGGAGGAGCGCGTCGGCGCGGGCGACGACGGCGTCGGCGGCGAGGAGGCCGCCGATCGCCGGCCCGAAGACGAACCCGAGCCCGAACGCGGCGCCGACGAGTCCGAGCGCCCCGGCCCGGCGGTCGACGGGGGTGATGTCCGCGACGTACGCCTGCGCGGCGGCGATGTTCCCGCCCATCGCGCCCGCGAGCGTCCGGGAGGCGAACAGCGTCGCCAGCGCCGCGGCGGAGCCGAAGCGCGCCCCCGCCGCCCCGGCGTAGCCGAACGTCACCCACGCCGCGCCGGCGGCCGCGAGCGACGCGAGGAGGACGGGGCGACGGCCGATCCGGTCGGAGAGTCGGCCGAGCGTGGGCGCGGCGAGGAACTGCGCGAGCGAGTACGACGCCGCGAGCAGGCCGATGTAGGCGTCGCTGACGCCGAATGACCTGACGTAGAAGGGGAGGATCGGGATCACGATCCCGAAGCCGACGAGGTCGATGAACACGACGCCGATCACGACCGCCAGCGCGCGGCGCGGGTTGTCGACGGCCGGGGGGCGCTCGGCGTCGGCCGGTGAGGCGGCGTCCGCGGCCTCGTCGTCGGGCCCCGACGCGGCTCCGGCCTCCGGGTGTGTCACGGTGGAGAGAGACCCCCCAGAGAGTTAAGTTGGCGCTCGGGTGCGTCGCGAGGGGCTACTGTGGCGCGCCGAGCGGGTCGGGGCTCCGAGCGAGCCGGGGCTACAGGTGTCGCTCGATGACGCGCTTCGCGGCCTGCCCCTTCTCCTTCCAGCCGTACCCCTCGTCGTACACGTGGCGCTTGGCGTCGACGAGCTCCCCCGGCGTCGACTCCTCGAAGCCGCCGCGGTCCCACGCGCCCGACTCGTGGAGCCACTCGATCACGTTCTCGCGCGTCTCGGGCCACGAGAGGCCGACCATCTCGTACCACGCCACCATCGCGAACACCGCGTTGTCGTGACAGCCCGGAACGGAGCCGTGCTCGTAGACGGTGCGCATCGGGTCGCGGGTGGGCTCGGAGACGCGCTCCTTGAACTCCGCGGCGGTGAGCAGGCGGAGCCGGTCCCCGTCCTCGACGACGCGCTGGTCGCGGCGGAGCGCGCCGAGCGCGGCCTTGTGGAGCCCGCCCCACTGCGCCGGGACCGCGTCCCGCAGCGCCGCCTCCGGCAGGCCGTCGGGCTCCGCGGACAGCACCGACAGGAGGTCGGTGTACGCCTTCTCGACGGTCGGCCAGCTCACGCCCTCGAAGTCGCAGTCGGCGTCGTGAAGGCTGTTCGTCGTCCGACAGCCGGGACACGGATAACGGAACGTCGGCACGAGGCGACGGTTCGACGCCGCGGGAGTTAGGGGTTTCGCGACGACGGTCACGGACGTTGCTGCGGTTCCGAAACGTTTACTCACCGCCCGGTCGCGGATCCAGACGTATGACAAAGGTCAGCGTTATCGGTGCGGCGGGGACCGTCGGAGCCGCGGCCGGCTACAACCTCGCGCTGCGCGACGTGGTCGACGAGCTCGTCTTCGTCGACATCCCGGACCAGCGCGAGACGACGATCGGACAGGCCGCGGACGCGAACCACGGCGTCGCGTACGACTCGAACACGACCGTCCGGCAGGGCGAGTACGAGGACACCGCCGGCTCGGACGTCGTCGTCATCACGGCCGGCATCCCGCGCAAGGAGGGACAGACGCGGATCGACCTCGCCGGCGACAACGCGCCGATCATGGAGGACATCGGCGCCTCGATCGCCGAGCACAACGACGACTTCGTCACCGTCACCACCTCGAACCCGGTCGACCTGCTCAACCGCCACCTCTACGAGGCGGGCGACCGCGACCGCCACAAGGTGATCGGCTTCGGCGGCCGACTCGACTCCGCGCGCTTCCGCTACGTCCTCTCCGAGCGCTTCGACGCGCCCGTCCGGAACGTCGAGGCGACGATCCTCGGCGAGCACGGCGACGCGCAGGCGCCCGTCTTCTCGAAGGTGCGCGTCGACGGCCGCGACCCGACGTTCGACGCCGACGAGAAAGAGCAGATCCTCGCGGACCTCCAAGAGTCCGCGATGGACGTGATCAGCCGGAAGGGCGCGACGCAGTGGGGGCCGGCGACGGGCGTCGCCCACACCGTCGAGGCGATCCTCGAGGACACCGGCGAGGTGCTCCCCTGCTCCGTCGTGCTCGACGGCGAGTACGGCTACGACGACACCGCGCTCGGCGTGCCGGCGAAGCTCGGCTCGAACGGCGTCGAGGAGGTCGTCGAGTGGGACCTCGACGAGTACGAGGCCGACCTGCTCGACGAGGCCGCCGAGAAGCTCTCCGAGCAGTACGAGAAGATCGCGTAGGACCGCGGCCGCCGTCACCACCGTCTTTTTACCACTTCCCGCGCTCGTCAGGGCATGAATCGCGCCGAGGTCGACACCGACGACCTGCTGAAGGTCGTGTTGCTGCTCGTCGTCGCGTGGCTTCTCCTGGAGATCGTCGAGACGGCCCTCGACATCGCCTCGTGGCTCCTCGACGCCCTCCCGACGCTGATCGGGGTCGCGCTCGTCGTCGTGATCGCCTTACACCTCACCGACCGGATCTGAGGCGGACCGCGACGTGTTCAGCCTCAACGTGCCGCTTCCGCCGACGATCGACCGTCTCGCGAGCGATCTCCACCCGAAACTGTCGGGCTTCGACCGGGTCCGCGACCGCCACACGCTCGTCTGTAAGCGGTTCGGCGTCGACGACGTCCGAAGCGAGGAGCGTGCGGAGGACGGCGAGCACGGAAGAGACGGCGACACCGGGAGAGACGGCGAGCGCGGAGCGTCTCGGGCGGCCCCGTCCCGACAGCGGGCGCTCGACCGCCTGCGCGACCGCCTCCGTCGGCCGCTCGGGCCCGCCGACCCCTTCGAGGTGACCGTGACCGGCGTCGACGTCTTCGACGCGCCGCGGTCGGGGTCGCGCCCGGTCGTGTACCTCGCGGTCGAGAGCGGCGGGCTCGACCGGCTCCACCGGCGGCTCTGCGCGGCGTTCGGTGCGGTCGAGGGCATCGAGGGCGACGACTACGTGCCGCACGTGACGCTGGCGCGCGGCGGCAACCCCGAACCGGGCGCGGTCGCCGACCTCGTCGGCGCCGCGTTCGACCCGATCCGGTGGCGCGTCCACGCGCTCGACGTGTGGGACCCGGAGTACCGCGAAGTGGCGGCGACGGTCGAGCTGTGAGCGGCCGGCGGCCACCGCCGAGACCCGCGCCCGGCGACGGAGCGGTCACGCCTCCGGGCGACGGACGCCGCGCAGACAGAGGAACACCGGTTCGCCGGCGGTCCGGTCGTACTCCTCCGGCGCGGCCTCGCGGAACGCCTCGGTCGGTCGGGGCTCCCGGAGGGCGTCGAGCCGGAATCCGGCGTCGAGCAGGGTGCCGACCATCTCGTCGAGCGGTCGCCTGTACAGCGCGGGGCCGACGTCGAACTCCGCCTCTCGGGGCTCGACGTCGAAGTAGTTCGACGCCGCCTCCCGGTTGACTTCCGAAGCGGGGTGACCGACGGAGGCGACGAGGAAGCCGCCCGGGCGAAGCACGCGGGCGAACTCCTCGAAGGGGTCGCGCCAGTCCTCGACGTAGTCGAGCACGCCCGAGCAGACGACGCCGTCGAAGGCGTCTGCGTCGGCGAACGCCAGGGGTTCGGCGACGTCCGCGCAGTGGACCGACGCGTCGTCGCCGAGGCGGGCGCGCGCCTGCTCGACCATCGCCTCACTGACGTCGCAGCCGACGACCGCGGCCCCCCGATCGCCGAGCCACTCGGCGTACCGACCCGCGCCGCAGCCGGCGTCCAAGACCCGCAGGCCGTCGACGTCGGGGATCAGCGCGGTCGTCGCGGGGAACTCGTGGTGCGCGTTGTGCGGCTGCGTCTCCGCGACGGACTCGTACTCGTCGGCTATCGCGTCGTACGCGTCGGCTATCGCGTCGCGCGACGGCATCGAGCGGTGTCTCGGCGTCGACGGTAAAATGGGTTCGGGCCGAACGGTCGGCGGTCGGCGAGGGCGCATCGCGTCGCCCGCCGCTCGACCGGAGCGGCGCCGGCTACGGATCGTCGGCGAGGCCCGGTTCCGCGACCGCGTGGTGCGGTCCCACCGGTCCGTGCGTCGGACAGACGCCGGCGATGGGCGTCGCGTTGAGACAACAGGCCCGCCGTTCGCTCGCGATGACGCCCCGCGAGAGCGGCTCCCCGCATCGGGCGCAGTACGTCTCGGCGTCGGCCATCCCTCAGCGCTCGCGGATCCGCATCGGCACCGGGTGGTTCGGGTGCATGGTGAGCGAGCCGCGCAGCGAGAGGTCCGGCCCCTCGTAGCCGAGCTCGTACCGCGAGCAGATCTCGGCGAGGATGATCTTCGCCTCCAGCAGTGAGAACGCCTTGCCGATACAGTGGCGCGGGCCGCCGCCGAAGGGGAAGAAGGCGAACCGGGGGCGCTCGCTCCGGCGCTGGGGGGCCCAGCGGTCCGGATCGAACGTGTCGGGATTGTCGTACCACCGCTCGGACCGGTGGACGACCCACTGCGACACCATCAGCGCGGACCCCTCGGGGATCCGGTACCCCCCCAGTTTCACGTCGAGCTTCGGCTCGCGGAACAGGGTGTAGACGGGCGGGTAGAGGCGCATCGACTCGTTGAGCACGCGCTCGGTGTACGCCATGTCGCGGACGTCGGCCGCGGTCGGCGGGCCGTCGGCGGTCGCCGCCTCGGCCTCGCGCTCGACCTCGCGGCGGGCCTCGGGGTGGTTCGAGAGCAGGTAGAACGTGTACGTCAGCGCGAGCGCGGTCGTGTCGTGGCCGGCGAGCAGCATCGTCACCAGCTCGTCGCGGAGGTTCTCGTCGGTCTGCTCGCCGCGGTCGCGGGCGCGCAGGAGGACGGAGAGCAGGTCCATCGGCAGGTCGCCGTCGCCGTCGCCCGCGGGGCCGGGCACCGCGACGCCCTCCGAGCCGGCGGGGTCGACGCTCGGGTCGCGCTCGGTCCCCCGGCGGCGGTCGACGATCCCGTCGATCACCGACTCGAGGGTGTCGATCGCGGCGTCGAACTCGCGGTTCTCGCGGGTCGGCACCCAGTTCGGGATCAGGAACCGCCGCGGATCGGGCTCGAAGCGCGCGCCGAGCGGCTCCAGGTTCTCCTGGACGGTCTTCACCTCCTCGTCGGTGATGTCGGCCCCGAACATCGCCGAGACGATGATCTTCACCGTGAGGCGGGCGACCTCGAGCTGGATGTCGACGACCTCGCCGTCGCGCCAGTCGGCGAGCTGCGACTCGGTGTGCTCGACCATCGTCCCGTCGAGCGCGCCGATCCGGCGGTTGTGGAACGAGGGGTTCGCGAGCTTGCGCTGGCGCTGCCACGTGTCGCCGTCGCTCATGAGGAGGCCGTCGCCGAGCAGCGTGTCCATCGCGTCGTCGCCGAACTGGGGTTTCCGGTAGCGTTCGGCGTCGGCGACGAGCACGCGCTCGATGTCGGCGGGGTTCGTGAGCAGGTACGTCTCGCGGGGACCGAGGTCGAGCCGCACCACGTCGCCGTAGCTGTCGGCGCAGGCGCGCAGGAAGTCGAAGGGGTCGTCGGCGAACTGGCGACCGTTGCCGAAGAGCGGGTCGCCGAGCGGTCCGGGCGGCGTAACGGACATACGAATTCTGGGGGTCGAGCGAGGTTAAACGTTCGGCGGGACCGGAAGAACGAGCGAGCGGAAACTGACGGGAGCCGGGGCAGGAGGAGGTGTGGGTCGGGGTCGGAAAGAGGTGTGAGCGGGGCGGGAAGGGGACCGGAACCGGGCCGGAAAGAGGAGTAGAGCGACGTTACCGAGCGTCGAGCTGTTCGACCCGTGCGATCAGCTCGTCGACGGCCGCCTCCTGGTCGTCGGTGGCGTCGACGATGCGGTCGGTCGCGTCCTCGGTGCGGTCGGAGCGCTCGCGGACCGCCTCCAGCGACGAGGTGAGCTCCTCGACGGTCGCGGCCTGGTCGTCGGTGGTGCGCGCGACCTCCGCGACGCCCGCGGCCGCCTCGTCGACCGCGTCGGCGATCTCCTCGAGCGAGTCGAGGACCGTCTCGATCTCGGTCCCGGCGTCCTCGATCCGGTCGTGCGAGCGCTCGACGGCGGTCGTGGTCTCCGCGGACTGCGCCTGGAGCTTGTCGAGGCTCTCCGTGATCTCCTCGGTGTAGCCGCGGGTCTCGTCGGCGAGCTTCTTCACTTCCTCGGCGACGACCGCGAAGCCGTCGCCGCCCTCGCCGGCGCGGGCGGCCTCGATGTTGGCGTTGAGCGCGAGGAGGTTGGTCTGCTCGGCCACGTCGGAGATGACCTCGATGACCTCCTCGATGTCGTCCATGCGCTCGGAGAGCGCGCCGACGCTCTCGACCAGCTCGTCGCCGATCTCGACGACGTCCTCGGTCGCCTCGCGGGCGTCCTCGCTGGCGTCTAACCCCTCGTCCGCGGCGTCGGCGGCCGCGACCGCGGCGGTGTCGACCTCGTCGGCCGTCGCGGCGACCTCCTCCATCCCGGCGGAGAACGACTGCATCTCCGAGACGCTCTCCTCTAAGAGATCGTTCTGTTCGTCGACGTTCTCGGCGATGTCGGCGGCCGCGGCGCTCGCCTCCTCGACCGTCTCGTCGAGGTCGCGCGCCTTCTCGTGGACGCCGGAGGAGAGCTGGTCGAGGTTGTCGGCCATCCGATTGACGACGTCGATCACCCGGACCAGCTCCGTGTCGAGGTGTTCGAAGGCGTCGCGCCGAGCGACCCGGGCGTCGAGGTTCCCCTCGCCGATCGCCTCGGCGGTCTCCCTGACCTCGGTGACCAGCTCGCTCGTCGCGTCCCGCTCGTTGACCGTCTCCGTCCGGTCGACGACGACCTCGACGACGCCGACGAGCCCGCCGTCGTCGCCGTACAGCGCGGTCGCCGTGAACTCGATGTGCCGCTCCTCGCCGTGGCGGTCGACCATCGTGCTGGAGTCGCGGTAGCGGTCTCGCGCGGAGTCGCACGGCTCGACGCCGTACGCCTCGTCGGCCGTCGCGGGCGCGTCGAGCACCTTGTCCGCGAGCGTGTCGGCCCGGCGACCGTCGGGGTAGAACAGCTCGGAGACGTGGCCGTGGCCGATCGCCTCGTCGCGGTCGACGCCCGTGAGCGACGCGATCGACTCGTTCCACTCGGCGACGTTGCCCTCGGCGTCGAGGATGAACGTCGGGATGCTCGTCGCGTCGAACACCTGTTCGAAGCCGGCGGCGGCGAGGGTCCCCGCGCGGTCGACCCCCGCCGCCTCGGTCACCGCGTGCGCTTCGCGGTCCTCGTCGCCGTCGGTCGGTCCGGCGGCGTCGACCCCGTCCTCGACGACGACTCCCCCGTCGGGAACCGACCGGGAGTCACCCTCTCTTCCGAGCACGCGCCGTAACAGCCCTCGAACTCCCGTCATTTCTGTGTCCCTCTATCCCAAGGAGCGGGATAAACCGTTCTCCCCGTGCCTCAGGTTTGATAACTATCCGGTTCGGGAAGCGACAGTTCGGGCCGCGACATGCCTCGACTCGGGCCCGCAGCGTTCAATGGCGTCGGGCGGCTACGGCGATCCGAGACCGATGGACGCCGACGCGGTCCGCGAGCGGGCCCGAGACCTCCCGACGGAGCCGGGGGTCTACCAGTTCCGGGCGGGCGAGACGACGCTGTACGTCGGGAAGGCGCTCGACCTCCGCGATCGAGTGCGGTCGTACGCGGACCCGCGCTCGGGCCGGATCCGGGGGATGGTCGAGCGCGCCGATCGGATCGAGTTCGCGGTCACCGACACGGAGACGCAGGCGCTGCTCCTCGAGGCGAACCTGATCAAGCGGCTCCGCCCGCGGTACAACGTCCGGCTGAAGGACGACAAGTCGTACCCGCTCGTCGCCTTCTCCGACCACGAGGTGCCGCGGATCGAGGTGACCCGCGACCCCGAGGCGGGCGCGGTCGCGTACGGGCCGTTCACCGACGTGGGGCGCGTCGAGACCGTGGTGAAGGCGGTCCGCGACGAGTACCGGCTGCGCGGCTGTTCGGACCACAAGTACGACGGCCGCGACCGCCCCTGCCTCGACTACGAGATGGGGATCTGTTCGGCGCCGTGTACCGGCGAGATAACCCCCGAGGCGTACGCAGAGGACGTGGCCGCCGCGCGGCGCTTCTTCGAGGGCGAGACGGGCGCCCTCGCCGACCCCCTGCGACGCCGCATGGAGGCCGCGGCCGAGGCGAACGAGTTCGAGCGCGCGGCGAACCTCCGGGACCGGCTGGAGGCGGTCGAGGCGTTCCACGGCGAGGGCGGCGAGGCCGTCAGCGACCGGAGCGACGACCGCACCGTCGACGTGCTGGCGGCCGCGGTCGAGGGCGACACCGCCCGGGTGGCCCGGCTCCACAGCGAGCGCGGGCAGCTGGTCGACCGGAGCCGCCACCAGTTGGACGCGGCGGCGGTCGAGGACGAACGCGGGACCGACGGCGCGGACCCCGACGCCAACACGCCCGCCGCCGTCCTCGCCGCCTTCCTCGCGCAGTACTACGCCGAGCGGGAGTTTCCGGACGCCGTGCTCCTCGCCGAACAACCCGCCGACCGCGACGTGGTCGACTGGCTGGAGCGCGAGGGGGTCGCGGTCCGGGTCCCGGGCGCGGGCCGCGAGGCGAAGCTCGTCGAGCTCGCGCTGAAGAACGCCCGGAAGCGCGGCGGCCGCGACGACCCCGCGGGCGCGCTCGGCGACCGGCTCGGGATCGCCCGCCCCGACCGGATCGAGGGGTTCGACGTGAGCCACGCGCAGGGCACCGCCGTCGTCGGCTCCGACGTGTGCTTCGTCGACGGGAGCGCGGAGACGGCCGACTACCGCCGGAAGAAGCTCACCGAGCGCAACGACGACTACGCGAACATGCGCGAGCTGATCCGGTGGCGCGCCGAGCGCGCGCTCGCCGGCGAGGACGACCGCCCCGACCCCGACCTCCTGCTCATCGACGGGGGCGAGGGACAGCTGGGGGCCGCGCGCGACGCCCTCGCGGAGACCGGGTGGGACGTGCCCGTCGTCGCGCTCGCGAAGGCGGAGGAGCTGGTCGTCACCCCGACCGGGACCCGGCGCTGGGACGACGACGCCGCGGAGCTCCACCTGCTCCAGCGCGTGCGCGACGAGGCGCACCGCTTCGCCGTCTCCTACCACCAGACCGTCCGCGACGAGGTGAAGACGGTCCTCGACGACGTGCCGGGAGTCGGGCCCGAGACGCGCCGCCGCCTCCTCCGGCGGTTCGGCTCGGTCGAGAACGTCCGCGACGCCTCCCGCGACGACCTCGTCGACGTCGACGGCGTGGGCGACGCGACGGCCGACACGCTCCGGGAGCGGCTGTGACCGGGAGCGGGTCGGCGCCCCGCGTGGCGGCCGTCGTCACGCGGACTCGACGGCGCGCTCGACGACCGCCGCCTCGGCCTTCCGGAGGAGTTCGCCGGCCGTGCTCGTCGCGCAGTCGAGCGCGGCCGCCACGTCCGCGACGGTCCCCTCGCGCGGGACCTCGTAGTATCCCGTCGAGACCGCCGTCTCCAGCGCCGCTCGCTGTCGGTCGGTCAGCCGCGACGGAGACGGTCGTCGCTCGAACTCGTGGACCCGCTCGATGGTGAGGTCGGCGAGGGTCCCGAGGTCGTCGTGGAACTCGCTGAGCGCCGCCGTCGCGCCCACCGCCTCGAACCGGACGTCGCCCGGCTCGCGGAAGACGACCGGCGGGAGGAAGATGACCCGCGACGCCGCGACGGTGTCGAGGAGCGCCGCCGGGAACTCGTAGGCGTCCTGCCGGAGGAAGGCGTAGGTCCCGTCGGCGTCGCTCAAGAGGCTGCTCGCGACCAATGAGTCGAGCGCGTCGAGGGCGGCCGCCGTCGCGTCGCGGTCGCCGTCGAACCAGAGCAGCGTCGTCGCGTCCGCCGTCGGGCTCCACATCAGCAGCTCCGCGCGACGGACCGGCGAGTCGCCGACGATCACGTCGTGTAGCGGGTGGCGGAGCCGCTCCGGGTAGGCGGCCGAGAACCTGATCCGTTTCATTGGGCGGTCGCTCGACGTTCGAGCGTGCCGCACATCAATCCGCGTGGTTCGGGACCGCTCGCGGGAGGGACGCGAGGCGGGCTCGGAGGGGAGGGCCGAGCGGGTCAGCGGGGACCTAACGGCGTCCCGGGGGAGGCCGAGCGGGTCAGCGGGGACGCGACAGCGCCTCGGGGACGGCTCGGAGGAGCGTCCCGAGGTGGTCTGCGCCGTCGAGGACACGGAGTTCGGCGGTCGGAAGCGCCTCGGTCAGCCGTTCCGCCCCGGCGATCGGGACGTTGGCGTCGGCGGTCCCGTGCCACAGGCGCACCGGGGGGTCGACCGCGTCCAAGTCGATCCCCCAGTCGTCTGCGGCGTCGCGGAACTCGGTGACAGCACCGCTCCGGTGGCGCTCGAACGCCGCGAGGAAGTCTTCCTTCACGACGGTCGCGGCGTCCTCGGGGACGGCGTCGGGGTCCTCGGCGTACTGCGCCACCACGAACGACGAGTCCGCGCGCGACGCGACCCACGCCTGCCCGCGGAACAGCGCCCCGAGGAGCGACGGCGTCGCGGCCGCGAGGCCGGACAGGAGCCGCTGGACCGCGGGCGTGTCGCCGCCGAACGACGGCGGCGTCGCGCCGGCGACGAGGTCGACGCCGGTGACCCGGTCGCCCAGCGACGCGGCCGTCGCGAGGGCGTGGGGCGCGCCGCCGGAGAACGCGACGAGGGCCGCGCGCTCGACACCGAGGTCGTCCAAGACGGGTCGCACGGACGCCGCGGCGTCGCCGACGGTCCGGTCCGGCTCCGGCGACGAGCGCCCGTAGCCGGGCCTGTCGGGCGCGACGACGCGGACGTCGTTCGCTCGCGCCGCCGGTTCGAGGAGCGCCCCCAGCCGGCGGGACCCGGGCGTCCCGTGGAAGAAGACCACCGGGTCGCCGTCGGGGGCCCCGTACGTCGCGTACGCGATCCGGCGACCGTCGGCCGAGCGCGCGACGCTCGGCGCCTGACGCGCCGGCGTCCGGCGCTCCGAGGTCGAATCCGGTCGCGCGGAGTCGGTGGTGGCCATCACCTGTGCGTAGGCCGGCGCGAGTACTGTGGGTTATGCCGGACCGATGCGGTGGTTTTTACGTGCGGCTCCGGGTGGGCCACCCCAAGCGGTATGCGTCTCTCGGTCAATCCGACGATCGAGATGCGAGCGTTCTTCGCCGTCGACCTG
Source organism: uncultured Halorubrum sp. (assembly GCF_937146585.1). Lineage (GTDB taxonomy): Archaea > Halobacteriota > Halobacteria > Halobacteriales > Haloferacaceae > Halorubrum > Halorubrum miltondacostae. Next base: position 62,629 of record NZ_CAKZRO010000052.1, read on the forward strand.
GCGGACTCGCTCGCGGCCGCCGTCGCGGACGCGCAGGAACCCTTCGCGGACGCGTCCGGGGTCGACCCGGTCGACCCGAAACGGGCGCACGTGACGCTGAAGTTCCTCGGCGAGGTCGGCGAGAGGGGCGGTGACGCCACCGACGACGCCCCAACCGTCGACGACGTGATCGCCGCCGGCGAGCGCGCGGTCGACCGCGCTGACGTCGCGCCGTTCGAGAGCGAGATCCGCGGCCTCGGCGTCTTTCCGAACCGCGAGTACGTTTCGGTCGTCTGGGCGGGCGTCGGCCGCGGCGGCGACGCCCTCGCGGCGCTCCACGAGGCGCTCGAAGCGGAGACGACCGCGCTCGGCGTCGACCCGGCCGACCACGACTTCACGCCGCACGTGACGCTGGCGCGGGTAGAGAACGCGACCGGCGCCGAGGCGGTCCGCGACGCGCTCGACGCCGAGGAACCCGAGGTCGGAATGTGTCAGGTCGACGAGGTCCGGCTGGTCGAGTCGACGCTGACCGCGTCCGGCCCGGAGTACGAGGTCGTCGAGCGGTTCCCGCTCGGGTGATCCCCGGCGTCACTCGGCGGGCGCGTCGACCGCGAACCCCTCCTCGTCGGCGTGTTCGACCCGGACGCGGGTGACCCGCGTCGCGGTCGCGCCGGTGACGGCGAGCGTGACGTCGCCGACTGCAACGCGGTCGCCCTCCGCCGGGAGCCGGCCGAGCTGTCGGGTGACGAGCCCCGCGACGGTCTCCACGCCCGCGCCTGCGGGCAGCGAGAGCCCGAGCGTCTCGTTGAGGTGCGCGACCGTCGTCCAGCCGCGGACGACGGCGGCGTCGGGCGCGACGACATCGACCGCGTCCGTCTCCCAGCGACCGACCAGCTCGCCGACCACCTCCTCGAAGAGGTCCTCCAGCGTCGCGATCCCGACGACCGCGCCGTGCTCGTCGACGACGATCACCATCCGCGCCTGGCTCGCCCGCATCTCCGCGAACAGCTCGTCGAGCGGCTTCGTCTCGGGGACGAACGACGGCTCGCTGAGCGCGCTCGCGAGGTCGGCACCGGTCTCGTCCGCGCGGATCGCGTCGCGGACGTCGACGATCCCGACCACGTCGTCGCGGTTCTCGCCGTAGACGGGCATCCGGGTGACGCCTTCGCTCGCGGCCCGCGAGAGCGCGTCCGCCGGGGTCGCCGTGTCGGGGAGCCCGACCACGTCCGTCCGCGGGACCATCACCGCGGCGACGGTCGTGGCCTCTAAGTCGAGGACGCCGCGGATCATCGCGCCCTCGTCCGGGTCGAGCGCGCCCGCGACCTCGCCGGAGCGCACGAGCGTCGCGATCTCCTCGCGCGTGAGGTACGACTCGATGGCGGACTCGCCGCCGGTGAAGCGGTTGACGACGCCGGAGAGCGCCTCGAACACGTACAGGACGGGCCGGAGGACGCGCTGGACCGCGACGACGGGCCGGGAGACGCGGAGCGCGTGCCGCTCGGCGTTGGCGACCGCGTACGACTTCGGCGCGATCTCGCCGAAGACGATGACGAACACCGAGGTGACGAGAGTCGACCCCGTGGCCGCCTGTCCGCCGGAGAAGCCGAACCGGACGAACACCGCGGTCGCGACCGACGCGGCGGCGATGTTGGCGACGTTGTTGCTCACCAGGGCCGTGACGAGGAAGCGGTGCGAGTCGTCGCGCAACGCCGAGAGCGCCCGGGCGCCCGGGGCGTCGGTCGCGACGAGCGAGTCGACCCGGTGGGTCGGGACGGAGAACACCGCCAGCTCCGAACTGGAGAAGAAGGCGCTCACCGCGGTCAGGGCGACGATTGCGCCGACGCCGACGAACGCGATCGTGAAGTCCATGGACGGACCGTGCGTCCCCGTATAAAAGGGAGTACCGACGGCGAAGATACCCACGAACGCGCATTCTCCACTCGAAACGAGGGGGATCGATACCCACGAGCGCGGATCCGATCGGGCGGCAAAACGGCGCGATGAGGAAAGCGTTAACCCCGCGCCGCGGGTGCGTTTCGACATGAAGGTACTCGTGACCGACCCCATCGCGGACGCGGGGTTGGACCGACTCCGAGACGCCGGCCACGAGGTCGTCACCGACTACGAGGCCGAGGGCGAGGCGCTGCTCGACGCCGTCGCCGACGCCAACGCGCTGATCGTGCGGTCCGGGACCGACGTGAACGAGGCCGTCTTCGACGCCGCGAGCGAGCTCGTCATCGTCGGCCGCGCGGGCATCGGCGTCGACAACATCGACCTCGAGGCCGCGACCGACCACGGCGTCATCGTCGCGAACGCGCCCGAGGGCAACGTCCGCGCCGCCGCCGAGCACACCGTCGCGATGACGTTCGCCGTCGCGCGCTCGATCCCGCAGGCGCACGGCCGCCTGATCGGCGGCGAGTGGGCCAAAGGCGAGTTCCTCGGCACCGAGGTGAACAACAAGACGCTCACCATCGTGGGCCTCGGCCGCGTCGGCCAGGAGGTCGCCAAGCGCCTCGACTCGCTCGGGATGGACCTGGTCGTCTACGACCCGTACATCTCCGAGGAGCGCGCCGACCGGATGGGCGCGGAGCTGGTCGAGGACCTCCACGACGCGCTCGCGGCCGGCGACTTCGCGACGATCCACACCCCGCTCCTCCCCGAGACCGAGGGGATGATCGGCGAGGACGAGCTGGCCCAGCTGGAGGGCGGCTACCTGATCAACTGCGCCCGCGGCGGCATCGTCGACGAGGACGCGCTCGCCGAGGCGGTCGAGGACGGCGTCCTCGCGGGCGCCGCGCTCGACTCCTTCGCCGAGGAGCCGCTCCCCGAGGACTCGCCGCTGCTCGACGTCGAGGAGATCGTCTTGACCCCGCACCTCGGCGCGTCGACGGAGGCCGCACAGGAGAACGTCGCGGTCGACACCGCGGAGGCGGTGCTGGCGGCGTTCGAGGACGAGCCGGTCCTGACCGCGCTCAACGCGCCCTCGGTCGACGAGAGCGCCTTCCCGCGGATCGAGCCGTACATCGACGTGGCCGAGACCGCCGGGAAGGTGGCCGCGCAGCTGCTCGACGGCCGGATCACCGAGGTGGAGGCGACCTACGAGGGCGACATCGCCGCGGAGGACGTCGACCTCGTCACCGCGAGCGCCCTGAAGGGCGTCTTCGAGCCGCTGGAGTGGCAGGTGAACGCGGTGAACGCGCCGCGGCTCGCCGAGGAGCGCGGCATCGAGGTGACCGAGTCGAAGACCCGGCAGACCGACGACTTCCAGAGCCTCGTCCGCGTCACCGTCCGCAACGGCGACGGCGAGATCTCCGTCGAGGGGACGCTGTTCGCCGGCGAGGACGCCCGCATCGTTCGGATCGACGGGTTCCGCGTCGACGCGGTCCCGTACGGCCACATGCTCGTCGCGCGCAACACCGACGAGCCCGGCGTCATCGGGCTCATCGGGACCGTCCTCGGCGACCACGACGTGAACATCGCCGGGATGTTCAACGGCCGCGAGACGCAGGGCGGGGAGGCGCTCACCGTCTACAACCTCGACTCGGCCGTCCCCGACGCCGCGATCGAGGAGCTGCTCGCGGACGACCGCGTCGTCGAGATCACCGAGATCACCTTAGACGGCGCCGACGGGCGCGCGGACGAGTAACGCGGGACTCGCCGAGTGGACGGCGAGTACTGCGCAGCCCCGGAGAAGAGATCGGACCGTCCCCGGACGGGCTACGACTCCGCCGCGGGCGGCTCCGAGACCGCGACGAGCGCGTCCGCGTCGGCGACGACTGGCGACGCGACGGCTTCGATCGGTCGGTCCCCGAAGGCGACGACGAACGCCGCGCCGTCGCCGACCGTCGTAGCCGACAGGCGGGCTTCCCCTTCTGCGGTCCCGCGACCCGCGCCGACGCCGACCGCCCAGCCGTGCGACTCGGCGAGCGCCGCGACCGACGCGAGGCCGATCCCGGTCCCCGCGTCCGCGGTCGTGTAGCCGCGGTCGAACACGCGGTCGCGCTCCGCCGGCGGGACGCCGGGGCCGTCGTCGACGACCGCGAACCCGCCGTCGAGCGCGACGGCGGCGACGCTCGCGTCGGTCCCGGCGTGGACCGCCGCGTTCCGGAAGAGGTTCTCCAGGACGCTCCGCACCGCGGTCTCGTCGGCGACGAACGACTCGTCGCCCGCCACCGTCAGCGTCGCGCCCGCCGTGTCGGCGGTCCGCCACGCCGCCTCGGCCGCCGCCGCGAACGAGAACGACTCGGCGCCGGCGTCGGGGTCCGTGTGGTCGACGGCCGCGAGCGTCTCGTCGACGATCTCGAAGATCCGGTCGTGGGCGCTCTCGACCCGTTCGAGCGCCGCCTCGTCGCCGGCGATCGCGGGCTCGGTGAACCCGTCCGCGACCGTCAGCGGGTTCTTGATGTCGTGCGCCAGCGCGTGCGTCAGCGTCTGGAGCCGGTCGTTCGCCACCTCGAGGTTCCGGCGGTTGCACTCGGACTCGGTGACGTCTCGCAGCAGTAGCACCGTTCCCTGCGAGCGGTTGCCGAGCGTCGGGAGCGAGACGGCAGAGAGCGAGGCGAACCGCGGCGCGCCGGCGACGTCGACGCGGAGCGGTTCGTCGGGGGCCTCCCCGCGGCGGTACGCGGCGCGGATCTCCGGCGCGTCGGCGAGCGCGTCCGCGACCGGGACGCCGACCGCGACCCCCTCGCCGAGCCACGCGCGGGCCGCCGGGTTCGCGTCCGCGATCCGGCCGCTCCGGTCGACGACGACGATCGGGTCGGGGATCGCCTCCAGGGTCACCTGCCGGGCGACCGGCGTCACGCCCAGCGTCCGCCCCCGCCGGACCGCGACCGTGAAGGCGACGCCCGTGAGCACGAACAGGAGTTCGGGGCGGAACGCCGGGCCGCCTCCGAGGACGACGAACTGCGCGGTCCACGGCGCGGCGGAGCCGACGAGCAGCAGCCCCGCGGACGCCCGGAACGCGGGCGCAGAGTCGTATACGCCGTACGCGAGCGTCGCGAACGTCCCGACGAGCAGGACCTGCGAGTAGAGCCAGCCGGCCCACCACGCCGGGCCGAACTCGCGGACGAGCACCGACTCCGAGCCGACCGCGACGAGATCGGTCCCGGTCCGGACCAGCCCGTGGACGTCGTTCGTCCAGCTCAGCAGAGTCAGCGCGGCGAGCGGGGCGAGCAGCGCGAGGAGCCGCCGCCGCGAGATCCACGCGTCGTAGCCGAGGTACGCCGCGACGAACGCGACGGCGGCGACCGGGACGACGGCGGTCGCGGGGTACTGGACGTCGATCCAGAACAGCTTGCCGGCCTCGGTCGTCGCGACGGCCTCGCCGAACAGCCCCGCGGACCACCAGGCGATCGCGGCCATGAACGCGACCGCGGCGGGACCGCCCGGCTCGTCCCGGGACGCGAACGCGACGGCGGTCGCACCGACCGCAACGACGGCGGCGAGCGCGGCGAGCGGTGCGGTCATCGGGGCGTCTATCAACTTGTCTGTCGTTCAATGGTTTACTACTTAATACAAACTGTCGGGGCGACGTGTTCGGCAATCGGTGATAGCGCCAACGGCTCTGGGGTGTCGAGGGCGCGGGTCGAGAGCGGGAGGTGGGCGGCCGCACCGACCGCGTCGGCCGATCAGTCGTGGAGGTGGTCGACGACGGCGTCGGCGTCGTTCGGGACCGGCTCGGGGTCGCCGCCGGCCTCGTAGGCGGCGTCGGGGTCCTTGAGGAGGTGGCCGGTCGTCAGGCAGACCACGCGCTCGTCGTCGTCGACGACGCCCTCGCGCCGGAGCTTCTTGAGGCCCGCGAGGCTGGCGGCGGAGGCGGGCTCGACGCCGACGCCCTCGCTGGCGAGGTGGCGCTGCGCGGCGGTGATCTCCGGGTCGCTCACGGCGACCGCGGTGCCGCCGGTGTTCCGGATGCCGGGGAGCGCCTTCGGCGCGTTGACGGGGTTGCCGATGCGGATCGCGGTCGCGCGCGTCTCGACCTCCTCCCAGCGGCGGATCTCGTCGTTCCCCTCCTCGACCGCCTCGACCATCGGCGCGGCGCCCTCCGCCTGGACGCCGGTGAGCTTGGGGACCTCGTCGGGGTCGAGCGCGCCCGACTGGACGAGCTCGCGGAAGCCCTTGTACAGCGCCGAGGTGTTCCCCGCGTTGCCGACGGGGAGGACGATGCGGTCGGGGAAGACGCCGTAGTCGGCGTAGAACTCCTCTAGGATCTCGAAGCCGATCGTCTTCTGGCCCTCCAGCCGGAACGGGTTCAGCGAGTTGAGCAGGTACGCCTCGCCGCGGGCGGCCAGCTCCTGGACGATGTCGAGGCAGGCGTCGAAGTTCCCGTCGACCTCCAAGATGCGCGCGCCGTGGAGGCTCGCCTGCGCGATCTTCCCGGCGGCGACCTTCCCCTCCGGGAGGAGGACGAGCGTCTGCATCCCGCCGCGGCCGCCGTAGGCCGCGAGCGCGGCCGAGGTGTTGCCCGTCGAGGCGCACGCGAGCGCGCCGACGCCCAGCTCCTTCGCGACGCGGACGCCGACGGTCATCCCGCGGTCCTTGAACGAGCCGGTGGGGTTCATCCCCTCGTGTTTGACCCGGAGCGCGTCGACGCCGACCGCCTCCTCGATGCGGGGGACGCGGTGGAGGGGGGTGTCCCCCTCGGGCAGCGTGACGCCGAGGTCGAAGGGGAGCCCCTCGCGGTAGCGCCAGACGCCGCGGTCGGGGCCGTCGGTGGACGCGCCCGCTCCGAACTCGTCGAACGTCGGCGGGTCGGCGTACCGGACCTCGAGGAGGCCGTCGCACTCGTCGCAGGTGTACCGGACCGCCTCGAACGGGGCGAACGTCTCGTCGCAGGCGATGCACGCGAGCCACGTCCCGTCGTCGGCGCAGTCGGGCACCGCCGGGGCCGCGGCGTCGATGGCGAAGTCCATTACGTCGGCGTCGGTTCCCGCGGGGCTTAAGACGGGCGGTCGGAACGGACGTTGCCGGCCGAGGCGAACGCGTTCGGCCTCAGTCGACGATGATCTCGGAGCTCTCGTCCCCCCCGTCGTCGCCGGAGCCGAGGCGGTCCTGGTAGCGCTGGATCCAGTCGGCGAAGCAGTCGGGGCAGAGCCGTTGAGTGTCGATGTTCGCCCGGTCGACGCTCAGCCGGACGGTGCGCGCGAGCGCGTCCGTCGTGGGGTCGCCGCAGGCGTCGCAGGGCTCGGTCGTCGGCGCGTCGCTCATGTCCGACCGGTCGCGTCGGCGGCTCTTAAAAGTACGTCGGCGACGGCTGCCTAGGCGACAGGCGGGCCGAGGCGGCGTCAGACCGTTCGGAACGCCCGGTCGCCGGCGTCACCGAGTCCGGGAACGATGAACCCGTCGTCGTCGAGGTGATCGTCGATGGCGACCGTCAGGAGGTCGGCCTCCGGGACCGCCTCGCTCACGCGGACGAGGCCGGCGGGCGCGGAGACCGCGGAGAGCACGAACAGGTCCTCGAAGTCGTCGGCCTCGTCGAGGACGTGGTCGAGGACGGCGGCCATCGTCGACCCCGTCGCGAGCATCGGGTCCGCGACGATGACGGTGTCGTCCGGCCGGATCTCGGGCAGCTTCACGTAGTCGATGGTGATCGGGAACTCGCCGTCCTCGGTCATCCCGGCCTCCTCGTCGCGGCCGGCGGAGATGACGCCCTGCTTCGCGCGGGGGAACGCCTTCAAGAGGCCCTCGACGAAGGGGGTCGCGGCGCGGAGGACGTTGATGATCACCACGTCGTCGAGGCCCTTCACGCGCTCGCCGGTGGTCTCGGCGAGGGGGGTCTCGACCGGGACGTACTCGGTCTCCATCGCGCCGTCGATGATCTCGTAGCCGCAGATGCGGCCGAGCTTCACCAGCCCCTTCCGGAACGCGACCTGCTCGGTGTCGACGTCGCGCAGCCGCGAGAGGGTGTCCGTCGCCAGCGCGTGCGTGATGAGGTACGCGTCGTCGCGGTCTTCGATCGTCATTGTGCGAAACCGCGCTCGGAACGGTCTTAAAACGTGGCGAATCGGGCGCTCGCCGGATCGCGGTCGGGGAGCTGTCGCCCCCGCGACCGAACCTAGCGGAGCGCGACGACGTACGTCACCGCGAAGAGGATCAGGGCCAGCGTCGCGACGTTCCGGAGCGACAGCGTCGCGGTCCCGACGAAGTCGAGCCCCCAGACGATCATCCAGGCGAACCACGCCGAGAGCACGGCGTTCATCGCGAGCAGCACCTTGGGATCGCCCGCGGAGCGCTCGACCCCCTCGCGGATCCCCGGGCCGTCCTCGTCACCGCCCTCGTCCGTGGTCTCCTCGGCGCTCATACGCCGATGCGCGGCTGTGCGCCACTTAGCTCTTGTCCGTCCGAGCCGTACGCACCCCATGGTCGACCCGGTCCGCCTCCACAACCGACGGGGGGAGCCCGTCGATCCGATCCCCTTCCTCGTGACGACGGGGCTCGCGTTCGCGTTAGTCTTCTCGTTCGGACCGCTGTACGGGCTAGCCTACGGGCTGTCGCTGTCGGTCGCGCTGGCCCTCTCGGCACTCGGGTTCGGCGCCGCGGCGTGGGTGGCGTACCGCCAGCTCGTCCGGTCCGCGCCCCCGGTCGACGCCGGCCCGCTCCCCTCCGGCCCCCGGTTCGAGCGACTGCTGTACGCCGGGGTCGGGCTGGGGCTCGCCTTCCTCGCGCTCACGCTGCCGCTGCTGTGACGGACCGCCGGGGCGCGGACCGCCGACCCGCGCCGAGTCGGCTGTGCGAACGGATCGCACGACACCGGGGAACTAACACGAACGATGCGAATAGTTATCGTATGGGTATCTTCGACACGGTGACCGACGCGCTGGCGGGCTCGACGGGGACGGCCCCGGGGGCCGCCGGCGACGACGGCTCCGAGGGGGCGTACTGGTGCGACGACTGCGGCGTCCGCGTCCGCGACGTCGACGTCGACGACGAGGGACTCGACCGCGACGCGGAGGGGACCCCGACGTGTCCCGACTGCGGCGACGCGATGCGGTTCGCGCGTGCGACCGGCGGCGACTGCGCCTGCTGAACGGGGCGGTCGGGAGCGGCGGCGTCGACTGCTCGGCTCGGTGAGAGACAGCTGCGTCCGCTGACCGGGCCGCCCCCGGTCGCCTCGCCGGACTACGGCTCCCGGAGCGCAACTTCGTCGCCCTGCGCCGTCGGGAACGGGGCGGGGTCGGCGTCGGCCGGGTCGTCGCCGATCCCCGGGTCGCCGAGCTCCGCGAGCTCGGCGTCGGTGACGAGCGCGTCGTCGAGCCGCGAGACGAGGGCGTCCTCGTCGACGCCGGTGCCGATGACGACGTACTCGGTCAGCCGGTCGCCGCGCTCCTCGTCCCAGTCGAGGTCCGGGCGGTTGGAGCGCAACATGTCGCGCTCGACCGACGGGAGCCCGGCGATCCAGGGGCCGAGCGCGGTGACGCGGACCGACCGCCCCGCCTGCCCGACCTGCTGGCGCTGGTCGGTGCCCGCGACCCACAGCGTCCCCTTCGACCGGACCACGTCCGCGGGGAGGTCGCGGAGGACGGCCGCGATCCGGTCGGGGTGGAACGGCCGGCGGCGGCGGTACGTGAAGGAGTCGACGCCGTACTCCGCCTCCGGGTGGCGGTGGTCGTGGCCGTCGTCGTCATGGTCGCCGCTCGGGCGGTCATCGTCGTCGCCGTGACCGTGGTCCTCGTCGAGCGCGCGCTTCCAGCCGGGGAGGTCGCCCAGTTCGCCCGCGTCGAACAGGTCGACCCCGAGGAGGCGGTCGGGGTCGACCGCCGAGAACTCCGTGACGACCGTCTCCGCGTCGGGCTGGAGCGCGCCGACGAGCGCGGTCGCCTCGTCGATCTCGGCGTCGGTACAGAGGTCCGCCTTGTTGCAGACGACGAGGTTCGACACCTCGATCTGCTCGACGAGGAGGTCCGAGAGGGGTCGGTCCTCCTCGCCGGGCGCGCTACGTCGCTCGGGCGTCGACTCCCCGCCGAAGGCGTCGAGGAACTGCCGGGTGTCGACGACGGTCACGAGGGCGTCGACCCGGTACCGCGCCGCCGCGCGCGACTCCGTCGTGAACAGCCGGGCGACCGGGGCGGGCTCGGATATCCCCGACGACTCGACGACCAGGGCGTCGAAGGAGCGCTCGTTCGCGAGCCGCACCACGGCGCTCTCGAGGTCGTCTTGGAGTTCACAGCAGATGCAGCCGTTCGACAGCTCCGTGACCCCCTCGACGTCGACCTCCGACTCCTCGGCGATCAGGTCGGCGTCGACGTTCACGTCCCCCATGTCGTTGACGAGCACGGCGACGTCGCGGTCGCCGGCGTTCCGGAGGAGGTGGTTCAGGAGCGTCGTCTTGCCGGCGCCGAGGCTCCCCGAGAGCACGGTGACCGGGATCCGATCGTCCATGGGCGTGGGTGTTCGGGGAGCGACTTCAACGCCCCGGCGGTCGCAGCGACGCCGCTCGTCCCGAGCCGATACGTTGATACGCCGGGGTCGTCGAACTCGCGCCATGGTTCTGTCCGCCTCCGCCGTGTCGCTGGTCAGCGTCGCGGTGACCGTGCTGATGGTCGCCGCGATGCTGTACCTCGTCTGGGGATCGCTCGACAGCGACATTCACTCGCCGAGCCCCGGCGACGAGGACCGACCCGAGATCGGCGACGCCGAGGACGCCGACGCCGACGCCGACGACGCCGCGGGCGAGCTCTCCGACGGGCGCTCCGCCTGACGCTCCGCACACGGACGGCAAGGCCGCGCCACGGGCGACCGCGGTCTGACCGCGACAGCTTTTAACACGGGAGGAGTGTCATGAGAGATGATGACAGTAGCCGACCGGATCGAGCGGTTTCGGGCGGTCCTCGAAGAGTGGGTTCGGGGCCTGTACCACGGGATGATCACGCACCCGGCCTACGAGAAGATCGAGAAGGAGGCCGAGGACACCGAAGACGAGTTCCTGCTCGCGTGCTTCCCCGACGCGTTCGGCGTCCCCTCACCGGTCTCGTACTACACCGCCGAGCTGCTCCCCTACCTCGAAGACGAGTTCGAGGCGTGGGAGCGGCGGCTGTGGGACCGCGAGAGCCTCATCGAGCGGAAGGGCCAGCAGTACCACTTCTGATGACGGACCGCGTCTCACACCCCGAGTGATGGAGCAGTTCGTCTTCTTCGGCGGCAAGGGCGGGGTCGGGAAAACGACCGTCTCGTGCGCGTACGCCCACCGCTGCGCGCGCGACGGCCTCCGGACGCTCGTCGTCTCGACCGACCCGGCCCACTCGGTGTCGGACGTGTTCGACCAGCAGTTCGGCGACGAGCCCGAGCCGGTCGCGGGTGTCGGCGGGCTCGACGCGCTGGAGATCGACCCCGAAGACGAGATGCAGCGCCACCTCGACGAGATCCGCGAGTCGCTCTCGGAGCAGGTGTCGGCGGCGATGGTATCGGAGATCAACCGCCAGCTGGAGATGTCCCACGGGACGCCCGGCGCGTACGAGTCCGCACTTTTCGACGCGTTCGTCGACGTGATGCGGTCGGAGAGCGACCCGTACGACCGGGTGGTGTTCGACACCGCGCCCACGGGCTCGACGCTGCGGCTGCTCGGGCTCCCGGAGTTCCTCGGCGACTGGATCGACCGGCTGCTGTACAAGCGCAAGCAGTCGATCGACCTGTTCGAGAAGGCGGCGGTCGGCGACATGGAGCCGCGACGCCTGCTGGAGGGCGATCCCGTGATCGAGCGGCTACAAGAACGCAAGGAGTTCTTCGAGTACGCCGGGGAGACGATGCGGTCCGACGCCGCCTTCTTCCTCGTGTTCAACCCCGACCAGCTGTCGGTCAACGAGACGGCGCGCGCCATCGAGGGGTTCACCGAGCGCGACCTGCGCGTCCGCGGGCTCGTGGCGAACAAGCTCACGCCGTCGCCCGACGAGGACGAGACCGGCAAGGGGGCGCGCTACCTGCGGGAGAAGGTCGCGACCGAGCGCGACCGGCTCGCGCAGGTCCGCGAGGAGTTCGACCCGCCGCTCGTCGCCGAGATCGAGTCCCGGACCACGGAGGTCCGCGGCGACGTGCTCGCCGACGTGGCGGCGTCGCTCGACGTGGAACCGTAGGTCGCTCGGGACCGGACGCGTCGCTGCGGGTCGAAAGCGGGCATCGCGCGCGACGCCGACCGGAACCGCGCGCGACGACGACGGGCCGCGTCCGGGTGCGCGCGAGACGGGTCTGCGGCCGGTTGGCGCGAATTTTACCGATCCATCAGAGAAATTAAGTTCGTTTCGGCGGTGCGTAGGGTCACTCTATCCCACGAAATCGGCGATCATCATGAACGAAGATAACGTTTAAGTTGAACATAGTGAATCGATACCACGAGGCAGGGACCTTATGACAAGTGTAATTTGGATCGTCGTCGCCGTGCTCAGTACGTTCACCGTTGGATACGTGGGGTACTCCCGGTACCTCTCTCGGTTCGTCGACCTCGACGACGAACGGGAGACGCCGGCCCACAAGTACGAGGACGGCCAGGAGTACGTACCGGCGAAGAAGCCGGTCCTGTTGGGGCATCACTTCTCGAGTATCGCGGGCGGCGCGCCGATCGTCGGCCCGATCACCGCCGGGGCGATCTGGGGCTGGGTGCCGGCGCTGCTGTGGGTCGCCATCGGCAACCCGCTGATGGGCGCGGTCCACGACTTCATCTCGCTGTCGGGGTCGATGCGACACGAGGGGAAGTCGATCGGCTACATCATCGGCGAGTACGTCGGCGAGCGCGGCAAGGACATGCTGCTGTGGTTCGCGTTCCTCACCATCATCCTCGTGGTGGCGGTGTTCGCCCTGGTCGTCGGGATCGTGTTGAACGCGTTCCCCTCGGCCGCGACCGCGAGCCTCGTGTACATCGCGCTGGCGTTCCTGTTCGGCGTCTACCTGTACCAGCTCGACGGTCCGTTCCTCCCGGGGACGGTGCTGTTCGTCGCGGGCGTGTTCGCCGGCGTCTGGCTCGGCGTCCAGTACCCGATGGCGCTGTTCCCGGCGGTGGAGGCCGGCGCGTACCCCGAGGGGACCATCGTCCTCTTGGAGTTCCTCGGCAACGGCGCGTGGCTTCCCGGCGCGGTGGTGAGCGCGGACGCCATCCTTCAGCCGAACGTCGCCGCGTGGGTGCCCGTCATCCTCGTCTACGCGTCGCTCGCGAGCGCGCTCCCGGTGTGGGTGCTGCTCCAGCCCCGCGACTACCTCTCGTCGTTCCTCCTCTACTCGGGGGTCGGCGGCGCGCTGCTCGCGATCATCGTCGGAACGCTGCTCGGCACCTCGGCCCAGCCGCTGACGGTCGACCCCTCGATCGGCGCGTACATGGGCTTCTTCGGCAGCGACCTGGCGATAGGGGAGCGCGGGATCACCCCGCTGTTCCCGCTGCTTTTCGTCACCATCGCCTGCGGGACCATCAGCGGGTTCCACTCGCTGGTGTCCTCCGGGACGACGGCGAAGCAGCTGAACAAGGAGAGCGACGCCCGCCTCATCGGCTACGGCGGGATGCTCGGCGAGGGGCTGCTCGCGTCCGTCGCCATCTCCACGCTCGCGGTGGCCGGGGCGACCACGGCGGCCGCGGGCGGCGGCATCGGCGGTGCGCTGCCGAACTTCGCGACCGGCGGCGGGATCATCCTCACCAGCCTCGGGATCCCGCAGAGCTTCGGCGCGCCGTTCATGGCGCTCGTCCTGGTGAGCTTCCTGCTCACCTCGACCGACACCGCGGCGCGGCTCGGGCGGTACATGATGGAGGAGATCGTCGGGACGACCGGCAGCGGAACGACGACGGGCTTCTCCGCCGACCTCGGCAGTATCGCCAAGGGCCGGTACACGAACCCGGCCGTCCAGTCGCTCGTCGCGTACCTGCTCGTCATCTCCGGCGAGTGGGTGACGCTGTGGGCGCTGTTCGGCGGCGCGAACCAGCTGCTCGCGGCGCTGGCGCTGCTCGCCGGCACCGTCTGGCTCGCGAACTGGGACGAGTCGAAGCAGCTCGCCTCCACCGGCGTCCCGATGACGATCATGGTGACGATCACCGTCCTCGGGCTGTCGTGGGTGGCGCTGTGGGACAACCTCTATCAGAAGCTGATCCTCGGTAACGTGGCCGGGCTCAGCGGCCAGATATCGGCGGTGGTCCAGATGGGGCTCGCGTTCGTCCTCATCTACCTGGCGCTGTCGCTGGTGCGGATCGGCTACGACAACATCACGACCGTGCGGGACGGCAGCGGAGCGGCGGCCGAACCGAGCGACGACTGACCGCGGTCCGACGCGGCTTTTTTGCGACGACCCGCGACGCTCAGCGCCAGAAGCGCTTCGCGAACCGCGAGAAGAATCCCTCGTCCGGCGGGTCGACCCGCTCCCACAGCCGGAACGCGGCGGCGGTGTCGGCGTTCTCGCTGGCGACGAGCGACTCGCGGTCGGGCGCGACGGCGACGAGGTTCACCTCGTAGTGGCCGTAGTAGCCGAACTTCAGCAGGGTGCGGTCGCTGAACCCGGCGACGAAGTCGGCGACGTCGTCCGGGATCCGGTCGGCGACGACCGCGACGGTGACGTCCGTGCCGTAGTGCTCCTCGTGGCCGTCGACGCGCTCGTCGGCGAGGTCGTGGGCGAACTCGACGAGCCGCTCCAGCTCCCCGACGCTCGGGGTCGACACCCGGCGGACGTACACGTACTCCCGCATGTCGTGGTCCGCGTAGCTCAGGGCCGGGTGGAGGAACTGCTTCTGGTTTCGCACCCGCATCTCGGCGGTCATGTCGAACCGCTCGCCGTCGACGGCGACGTCGCGGTCGAGGTCGTAGCTGTACATCAACCGGTCGGAGACGCGGTCGAGGTACTCGTCGTCGTAGTCGGGGACGGCCTCGCGGATCTCCGCCGGCAGCTCCTCGGGGTCGCGGCGCTCTCCCCCGTTCGACGTCGCGTTCTCACTCATCGTCGGGGTCGTACGGGACGGCGTCGCCGGAGACCGCTGGCGCGCCGATCGCCAGCACCGTCACCGGCTCGTCGGCGTCGGCCGGGTTGTACGCCCGCTGCGGGCTGCCGGGGTCGACGGCGAACAGGTCGTCGGCCGGGACCTCGTACGTGCGGTCGGGGGTCTCGACCGCGAGCGTCCCGTCGAGGACGTAGAACGCCTCCTCCTGCGTCTCGTGGGCGTGGTAGGCGAGGGGGAGCTGCTCGCCCGGGGCCGCCCTGAACCGGTTGATCGCCGCTTCGTCGAGCCCACCGGGGGCGGACAGCTTCCGACACTCACAGGGTCTGTCCGGCTCCGGGTCGACCGAGTCGACGTCGACGACACGATATCCCATGGGAACGCATTCCACGGAGCGAGTGAAAAGGGCGTCGGGACCGGAGCGGCCGCGGGCGCCGGACCCCGAACCGGGCGACGACGGAGCGAGGCCGACCGTCCGGAGCGGGCGCGAGCGCCCCCGAGGCGTCGGTTTCCCGAGGCGCAGTTTTAACCGGGAGGACCACGTTGTGTGCGGTGAAAGACCATGACAGACGAAGGAGACGAGGCGGACGGCGCGGTCGAGGCCGAGGCCTGCGGCCGCTGTTCGATGTCGACGGTCGTGGGGGCGGTGGCGAAGGACCAGTCCCCCGAGGAGCGCGCCGAGCGCGACCCGTTCCGCGGCGAGCGGATCGAAGTCGACGAGTCCGCCGTGCGGCGCGCGTCGCCGGCCGGCTACCTCGGCGACCTCAAGGAGCGGCTCGACGCGGTCGCGCGCCGGATCGCGTACGGCGAGTAGGCGGCGAGTCACGTCAGTTCGGGGAGACTTATACGCGTCCGTGCCGTAGCGGTGACGAACGATGGAAGAGAGCATCTCCGGATTCAAGGTGCGCGGCGACTGGGGCGACGTCGTCGAACACGGAGAGCGAATCTCCCTGGCGCTCCGCGAAGTGGGCGTCGACGAGGACGCCTACTACGAGTTCGACGAGTGGCGTCCCAAGACCCACGAGCGGATCGACGAGGACGTCTCGGAGAAGACCGCGGCGCAGGCGTCCGTCGACGAGGGCGAGGGCGAGCGCGCGGGGGAGTCGCCGGGCGACGACCTCCAGACGGCCGGCGAGAAGCTCACGGAGTCCTACGAGCAGGTCGAGGAGAACGACACCGAGAGCGCCCGCGAGAGCTGGGGCGAGTCGATCGAACACGTCGCCCGCGCGGCCGACTCGGCGGGTCGGAAGGCGATCCGGAAGGTGGAGGACGCCGTCTACCGGAACGTGATGACCCAGATGGCCCCGTACTACTTCGACAACGAACTCGTCAGCGCCAACGTCCAGGAGGTCGCCCGGGGCGAGGACGGCGAGACGTTCGTGTTCGAGGTGAACGTCAACGACGACGAGCTGAAGGGGGAGGTCTCGGAGGTCCTCGACGAGTACGAGTCCGAGATCGACCGCTGGCACGTCGAGACCGAGAAGCGGACCGACGACGTCGCGGCCGCCGAGGGCGTCGAACCGCCGGCCGAGGAGGGCGGTCCGGACTCGACGACGACGTGAGCCGAGCCGACGAGCGCGCCGACCCGCCGTCCGACCACGGCCGAGACACATCGGTCGCTTTTAACTCGCCGACCACCGAATCACGCCCATGAGCGAGGTACTCCGGGTCGAGGCGGGAGAGCTGTCCGTCGACGAACTCATCGACGCGCTCAACGACGGCCAGCGGATCCTCGTCGACGTCGAGGTCGCCGGCGCGAGCCACGAGGTCGCCCTCCGGTACGACGGGGAGACGTACCACTGCGACACGCCCACGAACCTCCACCGACACGCCGACGAGTCGGGGATGCGGGGCTGTATCGACCAGATGGGCTACGCCTCTCCGGAGTGACGCCCTCGCGCCGCGGAAACCGACATTTAACCACGCCGCGCGCGAACCGAGCCGCATGAGCGACCCCGAGATCGAGGACCTCGTCGGCGACCGATCGCCGTCGTTCGAGCACGTCCTCTCCTGCGTCTTCGGCGTGCGCGACCACGAGAGCCGGGCGTACCTCGCGCTGCTGGAGTACCCGGGCAGCACCGTCGCCGAACTCGCCGACGCGCTGGACCGAGACCGGTCGAACGTGAACCGCTCGCTGTCGACGTTACGGGAGAAGGGGCTCGTCGAGCGGCGGCGTCGACTCCTCGATTCCGGCGGGTACGTCTACCAGTACACCGCGATCCCGGTCCCCGAGGCGAAGCGCCGCCTCCACGACGCGCTCGACGAGTGGGTCGCCGACGTCCACGACGCCATCGACGGGTTCGATCCGGACGGACGCTGAGCCGGCGGGCGCGAGGGGGACTACTCCGCTTCCGATTCCGCCGAGTCTTCGGACTCCTCCCCGGCGCTCAGCCCGTCGTCCTCGGGGCGGTCGAGCGCGCGCTCGGCGTCGTGGTACTCGGAGTAGCCGTCGAACCAGCGCGCGATCCGCTCGATCCGGTCGACGACGTGCGCGGGCTCGCCGGACCGCGAGAGCTCGTGGCCCTCGCGGGGGTACCTGACGAACCGCGTGTCGACGCCGTTCTTCCGGAGCAGTCGGTGGTACAGCTCCGCCGTACAGATCGGCGTCCGAGTGTCGTCCTCGGAGTGGATCAGCAGCGTCGGGGTGTCGACCGCGTCGGCGTGGCCCGTCGGCGACTGCTCCCAGAGCCACTCCGGCTCCGCCGAGGGCGTCGTGTCGAAGTCGCCCTCGACGAGCTTGTACGCCGCGTCGGTCGAGCCGTAGAAGCCGGTGAGGTCGTAGACGCCGCGCTGCGAGACGGCCGCGCGGAAGTAGTCCGTCTGGCCGACCGCCCACGCGGTCATGAAGCCGCCGAAGGAGCCGCCGGTGACGAACGCGTTCGAGTCGTCGATCTCCGGGCGGTCGGCGACCGTCTCGACGCCCGCCATCACGTCGCGCATGGTGACCGCGCCCCAGTCGCGCTCGATCGCCTGCATGTACTCCTCGCCGTAGCCGGTCGAGCCGCGGGGGTTCGACCAGAAGACGGCGTAGCCGCGGGCCGCGAGCGTCTGGAACTCGTGCCACATCGTCCCGGCGGTCGACCACATCGCGTGCGGGCCGCCGTGGATCTCGACCGCGAGCGGGTACTGCCCGTCCGCGTCCGCGGGCTCGCCGCCGTCGTCGCCGACTCCCGCCGGCGGGGTCAACAGCCACCCCTGGACCTCGACGCCGTCGGACTCGAAGCTGAGCGCCTCGGGTTCACCGACCGCGCGCTCGTCGAGGTAGTCGGCGTTCAGTTGGGTCAGGCGGGTCGTCTCGTCGGCCGCGGCGTCGTAGGCGAACGCGTCGCCCGGGTGGTCCCACTCGCTGGCGGCGAACGCGACGGTGACCGACTCGGGGCCCGCGTCGGGGTCGCCCCCGACGGTCGCGCCCGAGACGGTGCCCGGCCGGAGCAGGCGCTCGGGGTCCGCGCTCCCGTCGGCGGGAACGCGCCACAGCGCCGTCTTCCCCTCGTCGGGCGTCGCGAAGTACAGCGTCTCGTCGGCCGGCCCCCACTGCGGGGCCGTCCCGCGGCCGAGGCCGCGGTCGATGCCGCCGGTGAGGTCGGTGACCGCGCCCGACTCGGCGTCGAGGACGCGGAGGTCCGTCGGCTGCATCGACACCTGCTCCGGCTCGGCGTGCGTGAACGCGACGCGGCCGTCCGCGGTCGCCGCGAGGTCGGCGCCCCACCCGGTCGTGGTGTGGACGCGCTCGGTCTCGCCCGCGTCGAAGTCGTGGGCGTGGATGGCGATCTCGACGGAGTCGTCGGGGTCGTCGCCGACCGCCTCGGTGTAGTACAGCGTGTCGGCGTCGCCCCACGACGGCGCGGCGAAGTCGGCGTCGCGGTCGGTCACCCGGTCGATCGCGCCGGACTCGGCCGGGTCTGGGTCGGTGACGCCGCCGACCGTCGCGTCCGCGTCGACGACGTACACGCCGGGGCGGCGCCCGTCGAAGTGGCGCTCGGCGGCCCGGTAGACGGTCCGGTCGATGACGCGCGGGTCCGGGTGGTCCTCGGGCTCGTAGTCGTCCGGCACCGCGAGGTCGCGGTCGGCCTCGCGGTCGTCGGCGGTCACGGACTGGACGAACGCGATCCGCTCGCCGTCCGGCGACCACGCGATCTGCGAGACGCCGCCGACCACGTCGGTGACGCGGCGGGCCTCGCCGCCGTCGACCGGGAGGACCCACAGCTGCTGGCGGTCGTCGGTCGCGCCCCGGGTGGAGGTGAAGGCGATCCTGTCGCCCGAGGGGCTCCAGCGCGGCTCGGCGTCGGCGCCCTCCGCGAGGGTGAGTCTGCGGGGGTCGTCCTCGCCCGCGGCGTCGACGACGTACACCGTCGTCTCGTAGCTGTCGTCGTCGTTCGGCTGTCGGCGCACGAACGCGACGCGGTCGCCGTCCGGCGAGAGCCGGGGGTCCGACGGGACCGCGATGTCGTGGTAGTCGGCGGCGGTGATCGGCTCCATGGGTGTGGGTCGGACGGGGGAGGCAAAAGGCGTCGGGAGGCGGAAAGGCGGGCGACGGCCCGGACGAGGAGCGGCGAGCCGGGCTCGCCGTCGTCGCTCAGTCCTCGCCGTTGTCGAACGCGAGCGAGACGCCGCCGTCGTCGACCGTCGCGCCCGCGGCGCAGACCGGGTGTTCGAGGTCGGCCTCGAGGAGTTCGCTCGCGACCGACGGGGCGTCCGTCGCGGTCAGGTCGTACGGCTCGGGGGAGTCCGTCTCGTAGGTCGCGACCACCGTGGGCTCCTCGACGGCCTCGACGAGCAGCGCGTCTCGGCGGACCGTCCCGATCGTCGCCGACTCCGCGCCGACGACGCCGGCGACGCGGGGCGTGTCGTAGTCGTCCTTCTCGAAGTCGAGCGCGAGCAGCGCCGACGCGAGCGCGTCGCGGGCGGGGTAGCCGCGCTCCAGTTTCTCCGCGATCGGGTCGACGTGCGAGCCGTTTCCGAGGACCGCGAGCGGCTCGTCGGTCGGGGTCTCGACCGCGCGGGCGCAGTTGTACGAGACGTATGGGTTGTCCGTCTCGGGCGCGTCCGCGGTCGGGCCGACGGTGAGCGTCCCGTCGCGGTCGCGAACGCGGCGGTTCGGGAACGAGCGCGAGGAGACGCGGTAGCCGCCGATACCGGGCGCGACGACGACGAATCGTCCGACGTACATACAGCTTCGTGCGGATTCGGCCGGTTAAAATACGTCGATGTACGCACGAACGCGATCCGAACGGCGAGGCGGCACCGCGGTCTCGCCAACCGATCGCACGGCGAGCGCAACGCGCAACGCTTACAAACACGTACTGGCTATCGATAAGTGCGCAGTCCATTGGGGTAGTGGCCAATCCTGTTGCCTTCTGGGGGCAACGACCCTGGTTCGAATCCAGGATGGACTACTTCTCTCGTACCTCGCTTCGACTGGAACGAAGAGGCATCCCCGTCCCGCGGTCTCCAGTCGAAACGAAGGGGTCGGTGGGGATTCTGACGCGGCTCACTTCTCGACGTCCAGCAGCGCGACCCGCTCGCGAACGGCGTCGGCGAGGTCGCCGTTCGTCGCGGCGAGTTCGCGGTCGGTGACCCCGTAGAACTCGCGGACGCGGTCCTCGTCGAACTCGGTCGAACGGCCGTCTCCGCTCGCGATCTCCGACGAGTCGGTCGCGAGCGACCGGAGGCCGTCGACGGCCGCGTCGAGGTCGGCGGCCGAGCGCTTGACGCCGGGCACGTCGCCGAAGTCCGCGGCGAGGACGACGACGCGTCGCTCGCCCGCGGAGACCCCGAGTTCGAGCGCGCGGTCGATCTGTCTGCGTCCGGCCGCGTACAGCAGTACCTCGACCCCGGGGTCGCGCGCGACGGCCTCGCCGCGAGCGATCGCCCGCGCCGCCAGCCGCGCCGCCCCGCGGAGCTGCGTCGCGGAGACGACGAGGCCGGCGTCGAACGCCTGGACGACCGCGCCGGTCTCGGCCGCGACCGCGTCGAGGTCGCCGAGGAACGCGTCGAGGTCGTCGATCGCGAAGGTGCCGGCGACGAGCCGGACCTCGGGGTCGGGCGCTGGCGCTCCGTCGCCACCGGCCGCAGAGTCGGTCATCCGAAATCACCCAGGCTGGCCTGTCCGTCGCCGTCGCCGTCGGCGTCCGCGCCCGCGGTCGCCGCCGCGGAGGCCGAGCTGTCGGGATCGATGCCGTCGAGCGACGGGTCCTCGCGGCCGGCGTTCTCTAAGATCCGCTCGGCGGTGCGCTCGCGGCCGCGGAGCGCGCCGAGGACGACCGCCTTGTCCGCCTCGCGGAGGTCGGCGCGGCTCTCGATGCCGGCCTCGTAGAGACGGCGGGCGCGCTTCCGGCCGACGTTGCGGACGCCGGCGAGGTCGAGCAGCTCCTCGCGGACCCCGTACTCCAGCCGCTTGCGGGCCTCGCGCACCTGAACGACGGTGTCGCCGTCGATCCCCCCCACGTCGCGGGCGAGCGTCTCGGCCGCGCGGAGGAGCCACTCGGCGGTGTCGACCTTCCCGCGGATGTCGCCGGGGCCGACGCCGTACCGCTCCGCGATCCGGTCCTCGTCGACTTCGTTCGCCCAGTCCTCCAGCAGGCGGCCCGTCTTCAGCGCGGCGAGCCAGTCCTCGAACCGCACGTCCTCGTACTCGGAGGGGACGTCGCCGAGGAGCTCCGCCTCGCGCTCGTAGCAGACCTCGGTGTACTCCTCGCGGTCGCCCGACTTGAGGTACAGCTCGTAGGTGTCGGGGGTCCGGCTGACGAGGTGGTAGAGGCCGAGCGGCGTGACCGCGGGGGCGGGGTCGTCGCTCGACCCCGGCTCCTCGGAGGCGTCGCCGTCCGTTCCGTCCTCGCCGGCGCGGGTGTACGTGGTGAAGCCGGCGTCGGGGGCGTCGGCGGCGTCGGCGGTCGGGTCGTTGGCCGCGACGAACTCGTCGCTCTCCCCCGTCGCCCCGTCGTCCGCGACGGTCCGGAGCCCGTCGAGAATCTCCGCGGCGCTCATCGGGTCGAGGTAGAGCCGCGAGACGGTGTGGCCGATCCCGGTCGCGGCGAGGCCCTCGCTCCCGCCGTCGCGGTCGCGGTCGACGAAGCCGTTGACCTCGAGGTAGTCGAGGACGGTGTCGGTGACCGCGGCGAGCCGCCCCTCGTCGTCGGTCTGCGTGGCGTAGAGGGTGTTGTCGAGGAAGGAGAGCAGCCCGTCGCGGGTGGCGGCGAAGCCGGACGCGATCGTCGCGAGGACGTGGGTTCGGAGGGCGGGCTCGGCGGCGAGCTTCGATCGGACCGGCTCGGCCTCGGCCCAGACGTACCGCTCGAACAGCTCTTCCTGCGTGTCGGCGTTGTTCGCGAGCAACACCGCCTCGCCGTAGGGGTCGAGGCCGGGGCGGCCCGCGCGGCCGCACATCTGGTGGACCTCGAGCACGTCGAGGGGTTTCATCCCGCCGAACTCGCCGTCGTAGCGCCGCCAGTCGCGGACGATCACGCGGCGGGCGGGGGTGTTGACGCCGGCCGCGAGCGTCGGCGTCGCGGAGACGCACTTGATGAGTCGGTCGCGGAAGGCGTCCTCGATCAGGCTGCGGTGCTCGCTCGCGAGGCCGGCGTGGTGGAACGCCGACCCCTGTTCGACCGCGTCGGCGAGGTCCTCGGAGGTGTCGGTGTCGGAGACGCCGCGGATCTCGTCGGCCAGCTCGCTGAGGCGGTCGCGCTCGTCGCCGGTGAGCCGCGGGCCGGTGACGTCGGTGAGCTTGCGGGCCGACGACTCGGCGTTGCGCCGGGAGTTGACGAAGACGAGCGAGGAACCGCCCTGTCCGTCTTCCTCGGTGTCTAACGCGTCGCCGACGAGCTTCGCGGTCTGGTCCTCGCCGCGCTCGACGGGCACCTCGCGCTGGCTCCCGTCGTCGAAGTTGATCGCGTTGCCGAAGTGGACGCCGGTGTGGAGCTCGATCGGGCGCCAGTCGGACTCGACGAGCTCGGCGTCGAGCCAGTCCGCGATGACGTCGGCGTTGCCGACGGTCGCCGAGAGCGCGACCGTCTGGAGGCCGGGGTTCACCTTGCGGAGCTTCGCGAGGGTCACTTCGAGGGTTGGCCCGCGGTGGGAGTCGTCGACGAGGTGGACCTCGTCGCTGACGACGCAGGTGAGGTCGTCGATCCACGGCGCGCCGTTGCGGATGAGCGAGTCGACCTTCTCCGAGGTGGCGACGATGATGTCCCGGCTCGCGAGCCACTCGCCGTCGGAGTCGTAGTTGCCCGTGGAGACGCCGACGGTGACGTCGAACTCCTCCCAGCGCTCGAACTCGGCTTTCTTCTCGCTGGCGAGCGCGCGCAGCGGGACGATGTACAAGGCCTTCCCGCCGCGCTCGACGGAGGAGAGCATCGCCAGCTCGGCGATCAGCGTCTTGCCGGACGCGGTCGGGACCGCCGCGACGAGGCTCTCGCCGGCGGTGACGCCCGCGTCGACCGCCGCCTCCTGGGGCGGGTACAGCTCCGCGACGCCCTCCGCTTCGAGCGCCTCGCCGACGCCGGCGGGGAGCCCGGAGAGCGAACTCGGTTCCATTACCGGAGTCTGGGCCCCGCCTCGATTTAAACCGTCGGAAGACCCCCGACGACGGGGGACAGAGAGTGCGGGCGCGACCGGCGACGCCGAACAGGGGGCGCGTCGTACAAGCCGAGACCGATCCGAAACGCTCTCCGCTTGAACTCGACACGGCGCTCCACCCCTGGTAGGCAGCAGACCCACACAAGACCTATTCCGCGTTACTCGGGAAGTCGGGTAATGGTCTCGCCTTCGGCTATCGTACTGGGGGCGCTGCTCGCGATGTTCCTCGTCGCGGGAGCCGTCGCACGCTTTCGGTCCGATCTGACGCGCTCTCATATCCCCGTGATCGTGTTGGCGCTGTTAGCGCTGACCAGCGGGGCGCTGATCACCGCAGAGTACCGCGCGGCGACGGCCGACGCCGAGCGGATCGACTACAGGGTCGACTCGCAAGTTGAGGGGTGTGAGACGGCGGCGGCCGACCGCGTGTCTGAGTTCGACGAACTGTCGCCGGACGCTCGAGAGGTGTTCCTCTCGACGCTCCGGTCGGAGGGTGGGTATACGACGACGGAGAACCCCGACCAGTTCGATATCTCTTCCGACGCGGACGTCGATAATTACGTCAGATACGAGTCGGAGTGCTACTCCGTAGTCGGCTACGGAGCGGGGATCGGTAGCGGAATGTACCTCTTCGTGCTGCTGTTTTTCGGAATCCCGCTCACCGCCGTGCTCGCGTTTCTCGCAGTGTACAGCTACCGGACCGATAGCTTTCGAATCCCGGCGACGGTCGTCTCCGTGGTCAGCGTCGGGACTGCGGTGTGGCTGAGAGCGGTCGAGGGGACCGTCGTTCCGATCGTCGCGACGGTCGCCCTGCTCGTCGTCGCCTTCATCTGGATTACGATGGGGCCGGTTCGAT
This sequence comes from uncultured Halorubrum sp., assembly GCF_937146585.1. Taxonomy (GTDB): domain Archaea; phylum Halobacteriota; class Halobacteria; order Halobacteriales; family Haloferacaceae; genus Halorubrum; species Halorubrum miltondacostae. The sequence continues at coordinate 86,934 of NZ_CAKZRO010000052.1, forward strand.
CCGCTGAGCGGTGAAGACACGTACGGAGAACGGCGCGATCTCGTTTCGAGTCCGCCCCCGTATTCGACGGGGGGTTCTCATCGGTTCGAAGGATTTCGACGGTGCCGAATCGACTCGAGTCAGGGCGCGACGCCGACCGTCAACAGCGTTCCCCACGTTCGGTAGCGGTCGACCATCGCCTCGCGCGTCTCGTAGTTCTCGGTCGGGAATTCGGCAGCGTCGGGTATCTCCACCTCGCGGTCCGGGATCGCGTCCTGCTCGGCGACGTACAGGCCGGCCTCGCGGAAC
>NZ_CAKZRO010000053.1 GCF_937146585.1 uncultured Halorubrum sp.
CGCGAAGATGGCCGCCGACCACCTCGGCGTCGGCTTCGTCTCCGTCCCGACGGTCGCCTCCCACGACGGGATCGTCTCCGGGCGCTCGTCGATCCCCGAGGGCGACACGCGCCACTCCGTCGCCGCCGACCCGCCGCTGGCCGTCGTGGCGGACACGACGCTGCTCGCGAACGCCCCGTGGCGGCTCACCACCGCGGGCTGTGCGGACATCATCTCCAACTACACCGCGGTGAAGGACTGGCGGCTGGCCCGCCGCCTGCGCAACGTCGAGTACAGCGAGTACGCGGGCGCGCTCTCGGAGATGACGGCCGAGCTGCTCGTCGAGAACGCCGACATGATCCGCCCGGGCTTAGAGGAGTCGGCGTGGGTCGTCGTGAAGGCGCTCGTCTCCTCCGGCGTGGCGATGTCGATCGCCGGTTCCTCGCGGCCCGCCTCCGGCGCGGAACACCTCATCTCGCACCAGCTCGACCGCATCGCGCCGGGGAAGGCGCTCCACGGCCACCAGGTCGGCGTGGCGTCGATCATGACGGAGTTCCTCCACAGCGGCGAGAACGGGCGGTGGGCGGCGATCCGCGACGCGCTCGCCGAGCTCGACGCCCCGACCACCGCGGCCGAGCTGGGCGTCGACGACGCCGAGCTGATAGCCGCCCTCACCAGCGCTCACGAGATCCGCGACCGCTACACCATCCTCCAGGGCGGGATCAACGAGGAGGCGGCGGTGGAGGTCGCGACCGCGACGGGCGTCATCGAGAACTGATCGCGCGCTCGACGCGATGCGTCGCCGAGCCGCTCGCGGGGGACCGATCGCACCGACCGAGCCCCGCGGTCGAGGCGACCTCGAAAGGGCAATAACGCTCCCGGCAGTAGGGCTGGTATGTCCACCGCCAGTGTTCGCGACAGGGCCGGAGACCACCCGCGGGCGATAACCGCCCTCCTCACGGTCGTCGGCTACGGGGCCGTCGGCGGGGTGTTCCTCGTCCCCGAGTTCCAGGCGCTGTTCCCGACGCTCACGAAGGGGACCGTCGACCTCCTCGCGCACGCCATCGCCGCCGTCAACACGGTCACCGTGATCACGCTCTCGCTCGGGTGGTACTGGATCCGCAACGACGAGGTGAAGAAGCACGCCGCGGCGATGACGACGTCGTTCGGGCTCATCCTCCTCTTCCTCGCGATGTACCTCCCGAAGGTCGCGGGCGGCGGGACCAAGGAGTTCGTGCTCGACTCGGCGTACGCGTGGGTCCCGCTGTGGGACTGGGTGTACCCGGCGTACCTGCTCATGCTCGCGATCCACATCGTCCTCTCCGTCGTCTCCGTCCCGGTCGTCCTCTACGCCATCGTCCTCGGGCTCACCCACACCGAGCAGGAGCTCCGGACCGAGACGCCTCACCGGCGCGTCGGGCGGATCGCGGCGAGCGCGTGGATCCTCTCGCTCGTCCTCGGGGTCGTCACCTACCTCCTCCTCAACCACCTGTACGACTCGACGTTCGCGGCCGCGGAGGCCGCGGCGATGCTCCTGCCGGTCGTGCCGGTCTGAGCGCCTAACCACCCTCCCGGCGCGAGCGCTCGATTCGCCCTTCCCCCCGCTTCCCGGCCGCCCCCGCCGCCACCGAAACGCTTGAGCGGCGGCCGCGACACGCACACCCATGACAGACTGGATCGGCGAGACGTTCACGAGCGACGCGGGCTGGAACCACCTCCTCGACCTCGTCGACGTCGGCGACCGGATGGCCGGGTCGGCGGGCGAGCGGGAGGCGCTGGAGCTGACCCGCGACGCGTTCGCCGACGCGGGCGCGCGGAACGCGACCGTCGAGGAGTTCGAGATCCAGGGCTGGGAGCGCGGCGACAGCGCGATCCGCGACGCGGCGACCGGCGACGCCGTCGCCGTCGGCCCGAACGCCTGTATCGCGCTGCCGCGGAGCCCGAGCGCCGAGGCGACCGGCGAGTTCGTCGACCTCGGGTACGGGATCCCCGAGGACTTCGAGGCCGACGTGGAGGGGACGGTCGTGATGGTGTCGTCGGACACGCCCGACTCCGTCGACCGGTTCGTCCACCGCCGGGAGAAGTACTATCGCGCGGTCGACGCCGGCGCGGCCGCCTTCGTCTTCGTCAACCACGTCGAGGGGACGCTCCCGCCGACCGGGAGCGTCGGGACCGCCGATGCGCCGATCGGAGATATCCCGGCGGTCGGCGTCTCGAAGGAGGCCGGCGCGCGCCTCGCGCGGCGGCGCGAGGGCGACGAGCTGACCGTCGCGGTCGACTGCGAGACGCCGGCGGCGACGAGCGGGAACGCCGTCGCCGAGCTGGGCCCCGACACCGACGAGCACCTGATCGTCTCCTCGCACGTCGACGCCCACGACCTCGCGGAGGGCGCGATGGACAACGGGGCCGGGACCGCGACGATCGTCGAGGTCGCGCGGGCGCTCGCGGCGCGCGAAGACGAGCTCGACGTGAAGGTCCGGTTCGCCGCGTTCGGCGCCGAGGAGGTCGGCCTCGTCGGCTCGTCGGTGGCCGCCGAGGCGGCCGACAGGGAGGCGGTCCGCGCCGTCGTCAACGTCGACAGCAACGTGTTCGGCCGGACGCTACGGCTCGACCACCACGACTTCGACGCGCTGGCGGCGGCCGCCGAGCGCGTGAGCGACCGCTTCGATCACCCGGTCGCGACCGGCGAGGAGCTGGTCCCCCACAGCGACCACTGGCCGTTCGTGAAGCGCGGGATCCCGGGGTACATGGTCTCCGGCGAGACCGAGGGCCGCGGTCGCGGCTGGGGTCACACCCACGCCGACACGCTCGACAAGCTGGAGTCGCGGAACCTCCGGGAGCAGGCGATCCTCCTGACCGAGCTCGTCGTCGACCTCGCGGCCGCCGCCGCGTCGATCCCGCGCCGGGACACCGACGAGATCGCCGCTGCGCTCGAAGCCGAGGGGAAGGCGACGGGGATGAAGCTCACCGGCGACTGGCCGTTCTAGTTAGCGGCGAGCGCCGGGAGAAACCGCGGTCGGGGGCGGGGTTCGTCAGGCGACGACGAACTGGTTCCAGATCCCTTCGATGACGAAGAACAGCGCGTAGTACGACGACCACACCAGCACGACGAGCGAGGCGGCGATCGAGCTCTTCGGCGCCTCGATCGTCATGTCGTTGCGGGCCTCGACGTTGCGCGCCTCCAGCTCGAAGAAGTCGGCGATGAACATCGCGAGCACGAGCACCGACAGGATCGTGCCGCTCACCGGCGAGTCGAGGATGAACAGGAACGAGAGGAGGACGAGGCCGACGTTGGTGAACACGTGCGGCGTGTACGCCTCCACGCTGTCCGCCTCCTGCCCCTCCTCGACGTGCCGCCTGTGCGCGAGGTGGCGCGTGGCGAGGTTCGCGACGGTCATCACGAAGATCGCGTACGGCAGCGCCGGCCCGACGGCGGCCAGCCAGTCGAGGGGAACGAGGAACTGCAGTGGGTCCATATCCACCACTTCCGTTCACGACGTATTAGAGTGTTTCCGATCGCCGCGCCCGCGAGACGGTCCGGACCGCCTCACTCGGCGGTCGGCGCGAGCAGGTCGACCGTCGCCGCGGTCTCGATCCGGACCGGACGATGCGGCGCGACGACTCCGCGGCGGACGCCGTCGACCACCAGCGCGACGGGCTCCTCGCCGCGTTTGACGGTGACGCGGAGCCCGCCGGACGCGACCCACGTGTCCGGGCGGGTCGTGAACGGCGAAATCGGGACGACAGAGAGCCCGCCGCCGGGCGACACCGCGGGACCGCCGGCCGCCGCCGCGTAGCCGTCGCTGCCGAGCGGCGTGGCGACCACCGCGCCGTCGGCCCGCATCGAGACCTCGTCGCCGTCGGGGAACGCGATCCCGTACTCCGAGATCCGGGCCGGCTCCGCCGTCACGAACGCGACGTCCGCGGCCGCGAGCGGTCCGGTGTCATCGCCGGCCGTCTCGACCGACAGGACCGGGTGTGCGACGCGGGAGAACCCCTCGAACGCGGCGGCCGACGCCGCCAACGCGTCGACGACGTCCGCGAGCAGTTCGGTCGCGTACTCCGGGTCGACCGCGTGGCGGCCGTCGCCGACCGGGAGGATCGGCACCGACCGGGCGTCGCCGCTCGCGACGGCGCGCATCGCCTCCCGCAGCGCGGCGTCCCCGACGGCGACGATCCCGTCGGCCTCGGTGCGGTCCGCGAGGCGGGCGTCCGCGGCGCTCGCCACCGATCGGACCGCCGCCGTCGGGTCGGCGTCGCCGAGGATCGCGAGGCGGGGCGTCGGCTCGCTCATGCGCGAGCCTCGGGCGAGCGGCGGTGAAAAGCTCCCGGTTCGTCGGCGGGGACGGAGGCGTCGCTCGGCGATCGTCGAGAGGGACCGCAGAAGCGAGACGAGAGGGTCGCGTTCAGTTCGCGGCCGCGTCGTCGTCGTTGAGCGCGTCCCGGAGCTGGCGGCTGACCGGGATGAGGACCCAGAACGTCAACGCGCCGAGGACCATCAGCCAGAAGAACACGTCGCCCGCGACGAGGCCGATCTCGCCGTACGCCGTGTTCACGCCCTCCGCCGGGTTCACGAGCTGTACCACCTCGTAGTACGAGGGCGTCCGGTACCAGCCGCCGAAGGTGATCCACCCGAGGCCGCCGATCGCGAACAGGGCGAAGCCCTTGATGAACTCGTCTGCCATTACCTCACGTTTCGCTGGAGTCGTCTTGAGACTTTCCCATCCCCTGTCCGCGGAACCGGGTCCCGAGCACGTACACCGTGGTCCCGAGGACGATGAAGGCGACGCCGGTGATCGCCAGCAACGCCACTAAGACGTCTTCGGACGGCAAGATTCCGGCGCTGTCGAGCAGGTAGACGATGGTCGCCCGGACGAAGCTGATCTGGAGCGTCGCGGCGTCGATGAGCGTGAACCCGACGAAGTAGGTGACGACCGCGGCGAGCGTCGAGAAGACGGTGACGGCCTTGTACAGCCGGAACGGGACGACCACCTCCCGGCCGCTCGGTCCGTCGCGCGGGCCCGTCGGTTCGTTTCGCGGGTCGGCGTCGTCGTCGGCCGCGATCGGGTCGCCCGTCTCGTCGAACGACTGCGACGCGTCGCCGTCTGTTGATGATGACATGAGTTACGGAACGTCGGGAACGGCCGCCGCGACCGCGCGTCGGTCGCGCGGCCGCGGCGGGGGTCTCGTCGGCGTTACTTCGGCGGCCGCAGCATGAAGTAGCGGCGGTTGAGGTCGTACATGTACCCCTCCCGCATCGTCTTCAGCACCGCGTAGGTGATCACGCCCCCGGCGATCGGCAGCATGAACGTGAGCGAGAACAGCAGCTCGAGCTGGATCGGGAAGAAGTTCTGGATGGCGAGCACGGCCAGCGTGAACGCGAGGATGACCCCGGCCACGCCGAGCGCCGCCCAGCCAGGCTCCTCGACGGGACGCCGCGCGTTCCCCTTGTTGAGGAAGGGCACGAGCGTGATGACGCCGAAGATCGCGCCGTGCGCGATGAGTCCCAGCAGCTCGTTGGACATGATGATGTTCCCGCCCAGGACCGCGAGGTCCGGGTTGATCGGGTCGAGCTTCAGCAGGCCGAACGACCAGTAGAGGTACCAGTCGGGCAGGATGATCGCCGGCGTGGAGCCGGGGTTCGCCGGGTCACCGAAGTGGCCCGGCAGGATCGAGGCCACGAGCAGCATGATCCCGAGGAAGAACGACGTGATCGCGAGGTTCCGGATCGTCTCGTGGGGCCACGTCGGGAAGCCGAGCACGTCGCGCTCGACGTAGGTCGACTCCGTGCGCAGGTCCTCGTCCTCGCGCCGCGAGCGCTCGAAGTACTGGTAGGTGAGCTGTGCGAGCCCCTGGCTGCGCTCCTTGCGCTCGGACCAGGTCGGCGTCTCGTCGTCCGGCGGGACGGTCGCCGGCGGGCCGCCGTCGGTCCGCGCCTCGTCGTCGGTGCCTCCGTCGGTCATGGGAGTGGTGTCGTCGGTCATCGGATTAGTGCGGTTCCGCAATGCCCTGCACCCAGACGATGCCCACGTGGACCGCGATGAGCGCGGTGACCACGAACGGGAGCACGAACACGTGCAGGATGTACATTCTCACGAGCGTCGCCTGTCCGAGGGTGAAGCCGCCGAACAGGAGCTGGGCCGCCCACTCGCCGACGATGGGGGTCGCGAGGGCCAGCTCGACGCCGATCTGCGCCGCCCAGAAGGACAGCTGCTTCCACGGGAGGACGTACCCGGAGAAGCCGAACAGCAGCGTCAGGGCGATGAGCACGACGCCGAGGATCCAGTTGACCTCGCGCGGCTCCTTGTACGCCCCGGTGAAGTAGACCCGGAGCATGTGGAGGAACACCGCGGCCACCATGAACTGCGCCGCCCAGCGGTGGATGGCCCGGAGCATGAAGCCGAACTGGACGTCCGTCATGATCATCACCATCGAGTCGTACGCGGCGGTCGGGTCGCCCTGCGCGGCCGCGCCGGCGGTCGACGGCGCGTAGTAGAAGCCGAGGAGCGCCCCGGACACCGCCGCGAGCAGGTACGCGATGATAGAGAGGGACCCGAGGGAGTACAGCGGGTACCAGTACCAGAACTTGTTGTCGAGGTCGTACTGTTC
>NZ_CAKZRO010000054.1 GCF_937146585.1 uncultured Halorubrum sp.
GCGCGCTCCCGGCGTGGATCGGCGAGGGGTTCGCGTTCGCGCTGCTGTTCCTCTCTTCCGGCTACCTCCTCCTCGGCCCGCGCTTCTACTGGGGCGACGGAATCCAGGCCCCGCCGAGCCTCCGGCGGTGAGCCCGGTCCGGTGCGGCGACCGGGATTCGGCGGCGTCGATACGGCTCTGAGAAAGACGGTTCTTCCGCTCCTCGGAATAAATCGAACGGCAAAGAAACGGGGGTTCGGCGGGTCCGCGTCGCCGAGCGCTTACAGGAGGTCGTCGAACTCCTTGTACCGGGTGATGTCGACGCCGTCGTCGGTGACGACCGCGACGTTGATCCCGTTGCCGGAGGCGAGGTCGCGCTCGACGGCGGACTGGATCGCCTTCGCGGCGATGGTCTTCGCCTCGTCGATGGTGACGTCGTCGCCGTACTCCTGCTCTAAGACACCCAGCGCGTACTGGGAGCCGGAGCCGGTGACGGTGTACTCCTCCTCGGTCGTGCCACCGAGGGCGTCGATGGAGTAGATGTGCGCGCCCTCGTCGTCGACGCCGCCCAGGATCGGCTGGACGACGAAGAACGCCCCGGAGCGGAGCAGGTTCCCGGTGAGCGTCGACAGCGCCTCCATCGACATGTCCTTGCCGCGGCGGGCCTCGTAGAGGCTCGTCTCGGCGCGGAGCGTCGAGATGAGGTTCTGGGCCGCCGAGACGGAGCCGGCGATGGTCAAGGCCCCGCGCGGGTGGATCTCCTCGACCTTCTGGACGTCCTTCGAGGAGACCATGCCGCCGAGGGAGGCGCGCATGTCGGTCGCCATCACGACGCCGTCTTCGGCCTTGATGCCGACGGTCGTGGTCCCCGTCTTCATCTCGCCCTCGCCGTCCGCCTTCGCGGCGCGGCGCTCGCTGTGTTCGAACTCGCCGAGCTCAGGTCCGAAGACGGGCTGGTCGCGGCCGAGGTCGGCGGCGGGCCCGTCGGAGAGGTCGCCAGTCGGTGTTCGCATTACGCCTTCGTTCGCCCGGCGCGCAGATAAAGGCAACCCTTCGGGGGCCGCCGACCGGTTCCGACGGGCCTATCCGTCGCCGGGTGAGGACCGGCGGACCGCGGCGGGAGACGCCGGATCGCGGCGGACCTCGGAGCGGACGCTGCGGGGGCACGACGGACGCGAGGAGAGCGGTGCGATCGCGGGTCGAAGAAGGGTCTCGCGGTCGCTCGGCGTCTGGTCGGTCGCGGAAAACGAGCTATCGCTGGCGCGCGATCACTCCTCGTCGACGGCCTCGGTGGTCGTCTCGACGAGCCGACCGACGGGGACGTTGACGCCGAGGTGCTGACGCGCGAAGACGGCCACCGGAAACAGCGAGATCCCGACGGCGACGGACGCTTGGTGCAGCCCGAAGAGGGCCGCGGTACGGATGCGGTCGAACATTGAACTTCTGTCACACCCCAACGGAGGGGTATATAAATATCTTCCGTGCCCGGCGCCGCGCTCGACCCGCCGCTGTCTTGCGGTTTCCGGTCGTTGATTAACGATCCTGAAACTTCTACCGATCCGCGCCGATCGACGCGTACCCCAAGCCGGTCGGACGGCGTTCATTCCTATAACTTATGAGAATCTACGAGGGCTCATGCGCCTCGCATCGCTGTGTCTGGGGCGGGTGCGGAGCGACCCGTTCGGCGGGTGCGGAGCGACCTCTCCGGCGGGCCCGGCGCGACCCGCCGAACCGGACGGGGACCGGGTCGCCACGGACCGAACGGGATTTAACCGAATGCGCACTTACCGTGTCGCGTGAAGAACGTCACGGACCAGATCCGGAACCCGTTCGGGATGCGTCCCGACTGCCCCGAGTTCGTTCCGGGCTACGGCGACGCCAACGCCGACTTCCACGTCGTGGGCGACCGTCCCGGCGTCCACGGCGGGACCGCGGCGGGAGTCCCCTTCACCGGCGAGCCGTGGTCGCCGGCGTTCCTGTCGGCGCTCTCCGAGGCCGGCCTGATCGCGGGGCTCGCCCCCGGCGTCGCCCCCGACGGCGTCGCGACCGACGGCGACCCGACCGCGGTCGACCCCGTCCGGACCGACCGGACGTTCCTCTCGTACCTCCACATGTGCGCGGGCGAGTCGGCCCCGGACGAGGGGTCGTACGACGACATGGAGCGGTTCTTCGACGCGGAGCTCCGCGCCATCGCGGCCCACGTCCTGCTCCCGGTGGGCGCGCGAGCGACCGAACACGTCTTGGGGACCTACACCGCGCGGGCGTGGAAGACCGAGGTCGACATGGACGCGCTCCACGGCGACGAGCTGCTCGGCGCGGGCTGGCTCGTCGTGCCGGTGAAAGACCCCGCCGACTGGACCGACGGCGACGCCGACCGGCTCGTCGACTCGCTCCGGGAGCTCCGGTCGACTGACTTCCGCCGCGAGAGCGACCTCGGTCGCTTCGTCGCGGGCCACGACCCGTACCTCGTCCGCTGACCCCGCGGCCACCGCCGGTCACCGCGGGCCGGTCGGTTTCCGCTCGGATGGACGTGCGCTTTCTCCGGCAAAGCGAGTCGCCAATGCGCCGATCCGGCAGTAATCGGTCGGCTCCGCGACCGATCGTTTTCTGCCCGCCGCCGAACGTGTCATATTTGTCGCTACTGCTCGGATTTTATATCCGTCCTGTCGATCTGTACACAGACGCCCGGACGATCGGGCGTCGGCCGCAGGACTGGTACTCCGCGCGGCGACTTGGTCAGTTCCGGCCCTCACCGGCCGGTTTTTCCTCGCTGTACAGCGCGTCGACGTACTTGCCGACGTGGTCGTCCATCCGTCGCTTGTAGCCGGCTCGCCGCGCGAGCCGGTCGAGCTCGCGGGAGACGTACGTGCCGTACTGGACCGCCTTCTTGTCCGCGGTCCGGACCGACTCCGGAACGCGCCCGGCCGCGACGCGCCGGAGCGCGACCTTGCGCTCGTCGCCGTCGACGAGCAGGTCGTCCGGGAGCGCCAGCGCGGCGGCGACCACGCGGTCGTCGAGCAGCGGCGTCGCGGGCTCGACCCCGGCGGCGCGGAGCGCGAGCACGTCCCGCTCCAGCTGGTCGGGCAGCGTGCGGACGGTCTCGGTCCGCGCGTCGCGGACCGTGTCGGCCTCGACGCGGGGGTCCTCGGCGGGGTCGACGACCTTGCTGTAGCCGCCGAACAGCTCGTCGGCCCCCTGACCGACGGCGAGCCGGTCGAAGCCGTCGGCCGCGGCCGCCTCGGCCGTCAGGAACAGCGGCACCGCGATGGCGACGTCCATCGGGTTCCGCCGGCCGGTCGCGGCCGCGACCGCGCGGACGGCGCGGGTGAGGTCGTCGTGCGTGATCTCGACGACCCGGAGGTCGCGGTCCATCGCTCCCGCGGCCGCACGCGCCGCATCGACGTCGTGGCTCCCCTCGAAGCCCGCGACGTAGCAGGGTGCCTCGGGCGCCGCGGCCGCGACGAGCCCGGAGTCGACGCCCCCGGAGAAGGCCACCGCGAGGTCGCCGCCGTCGGTCTCGGGGTCGCTCGTTCCGGGAACGAGGTCGTGGAGCGCCGCGCTCACGGCGTCCTCGACCGCCGCCAGCGCCGCCTCCCGGTCCGCGGTCGCCGCCGGCTCCGGGAGCCGCCAGACGCGCTCGGTGCCGGTCGCCGAGACGACGCCGCCGGCCGGAACCGACTCCGGGTCGTCGAGCGCGTCGCGGTCGAAGTCCCACGCGCCGGGCGCGGTCGGCCGGTGCTCAGTCTCCGGATCCAGAGCGTCACGCTCGACGAACAGCGGCTGGCGGCCGAGGACGTCGCGGACGAGGACCGTTCCCTCGCGGTCCGGCGGGTCGGCCAGCAGCCCGGCGAAGCCGCATCCGCCGGGGAGGGGGTTGCCGTCGCGGAGGGCGGCGCGGACGCGGTCCGCTGGCAAGCCGCGGAGGGCCGAGCCGCCGTCGGCCGCGGGGTGCTCCGGCGACATCGGGGTCACCGGATCGCGTCGATGGCGCGGAGCGCGCGGCGCTTCGCTCCCCCGCCGAACTGCCGGAGCGAGACGCGCCACGGCGTGCGCTTACCGACGACGCTCGTCCGGCCGTCGGCGATCCCGTCGAGGATCGCGGCCGCGGAGCGCTCGTCGGCGCCCACCTCCGTCACCGCCTGGCCGACCATCTCGGAGATGTGGGCGTCGCTGCCGGCGGTCATCGGGACCCCGTTGCGGACGGCGAACTTCTCCGCCTGTCGGTTCGAGCGCCCGGTGAACAGCCGGGAGTTGTACACTTCGAGGGCGTCGGCGCTCGCGAGCTGCTCGTCGCTGATGTGCGCGGCGACGCCGTGGCGGGACTTCTGGAAGGGGTGGGGGACGACCGCGATCCCGCCCTGATCGCGGATCCGGTCGAGCGTCTCGTCGAAGGGGAGGCCGCTCTCGACGCGCTCCTCGATGCCGAACGCGAGGACGTGGCCGACCGCCGAGGTCACCTCCATGCCGACGATGCCGACGAGGCCGTAGTCGGGGGCCTTCCCGGCCGCCTCGATACTGGCGTCGATCTCGTCGTGGTCGGTGACGGCGAGCGCGTCGAGCCCGACCGCGGCCGCCTGCTCTAAGAGGAGATCGACCGGGTCGCGCCCGTCGTACGACAGCGCGGAGTGCGCGTGGAGCTCGACCGATAGCACGTCCGTCGATTCGAGCGTGGTCATAAAAAGCGCCCCGGTTCGAGCCCGTTCCCGTCGATTCGCGGCGGCTGACCCCCGATACGCCGATGTGATACGCAAACGCTCATCGCGGTGGCGCGTGCCGCCGAGCGGCCGCCGAGGGCGGCCGTGAGAAGCACGCGCGAGGGACGCGGTGAGCGCTCGAAGAGCGCGAACCGCGAGGTTGGGGCGGCGCGAGGCGCGGTTGCCGTACGGTCGCGGTCGGAGTCGGACTCGAAGGGGCAGCCGCGAGGACGAAGACGCGCGACGCAAGGACCGCAGGCGCGAACGCGGTGAGCGCCGAGGACCACAGCGAGCGCATCGAGTCCTCGCGGCTGGGGCTTTGGCGGCGTTCGCGGTCGATCCGCAATCGGCCATCGACAGGCGAACCGCGAAACCCACGAGGCGAGACCCAAAAATGTCGAGCCTCGATTAAAACGCGCTCTCGCCCACGGTCTTCCGGTACGTCGCCCGCCCGGCGTGCGCCGAGCCGTCCCACGACTCCACCTCGACGACGACCCGCGTGTTCACCGCGTCCGCCGGCGCGTCGGCGATCCGCAGCGTCGAGTCGCCGATGCGGGCGACGACCTCGCCGGGCCGGTCGCCGTCGCCGGTCACCATCACCTCGATCACGTCACCGGCGGCGTACGCCGGCGTCGACCCGCGGAACGACCAGCCCGCGAGGAACTTGTCGAAGACGCTCACGCGCGCGACACCTCCTCGGAGGCGCGGTCGGGAATGTACTCCCGCCCGAAGCCGGTGATCGCGGCGAGGATGAAGATGGCGAGGAGGAACCAGCCGTGGAAGACGTACGGCACGACCTCGATCGGGTTGACGACCATCTCGGGACCGTACTCGGCCCCGAGCCCGTCGGGGCCGACCATCACCTGATACCCCACCAACACGCCGCCCGCCCACGGGAAGATGTAGCCGAGCGCGGAGGTGTTGGCGTCCAGGATGTTCGCGCGCCGGTAGCCGTTGATGTTGAACTTCTCGCCGATCCGGGCGACGTACGGGGCGATCGCGATCTCCGCCGCGGTGTTTATCGTGATCATCCCGTTGATCGTCGCGGTGCCGAGGACCATCGTCAGCTCCGCGCGGCGGACGGTCGTCGCGACGCGGTCGAGGAGCGCCGCCTGGATCGCCTCGAAGCCGCCGCCGCGGATCATGATCTGCGCCATCGCGACGATGAGGAGGGTGAGGACGATGAGCGGGAAGAACCCGACCGCGCCGGCGTAGAGGCTGCCGCCGACGCCGGCCGTCTCGCCCACCTCGACGACCGGGAGCCCGGTGAGCGCGCCGGCCTCCGTGACGGTGAACGCGACGATGTCGCTCGCGCTCGACAGCCCGAACAGGAGGTTGAACGCGATCGCAACGAGCAGGCCCCACGAGATCGCCTCGACGATGTGGCGGCCCGCGACCGCGGTGACGATGACGGTGCCCATCGAGAGCAGGTGGACCAGCCCGAGGGCGTTCGCGGACTCGCGGAGCGCGACGGCCCCCTCGAGCGCCACGCCGGACATGACCGACCCCGCGATCAGGTACGCGGCCAGCGCGGGGACCGCCGCCGAGATGGCGTACTTGAACCGCGAGGCGACGACGCCGCCGATGTCGGCGTCCTGCGTGACCGCGCTCACGATCGTCGTGTCGCTGACCGGCGCGAGGTTGTCGCCGAACACGGCCCCGGAGAGGATGGCGGCGAACAGCAGCACCGGGTTCGCGCCGATGAGGACCCCGGCCGGGAAGAAGAGCGTCACGAACGCGACGGTCGCCCCGTACCCGGTCCCGATGCCGGTCGCGAGGAGCCCGCAGAGGACGAACGCCGCCGCGGGGAACGTCGCGGCCCCGACGTTGAGGGCGTCGGCCGCGAAGATGAGCCCCTCGACGAAGCCGCCGACCTGGAGCGTCTCGGCGAACATCCCGGCCCACAGCCACGCGACGATAGCGGTCGCGGCCACGCGTTGGGTCATCCCCTCGAAGATCGTGTCGGCGTACGCCTTCCAGTCGCCGCGGACGAGGAACATCCCGAGCGTCGTCCCGACCAGCGCGCCCGCGACGAGCCCGTTGGTGTCACCGATCCCGAGGACGCCGCTCTGGAAGATCGCCCAGCAGATGAAGAAGACGAGCGGGACCGTGCTCGCCCACTTCCCCCCGCGGAACTCGATCCGCGGGCCATTGCTCGCGTCGTCGTCGACGCCGAACTCGCTACCGTCCGGGGGGTCCCCGCCGTCGGTCGCGGGCGGGGCCCCGTCTCTCGTCTCGGTCATTTGTCGTTCACACGCCTCCGCAGACTGACGACCCACCTAAATCCCCGTGTGCGCTCCGTCAGACGGAGCGGGTGCGCTCCCCCGACGGCGTCGCCCCGCCGCGGGACAAGAACACGCTTAAGACCCCCGACGGCGACCGTCCTGACGGGAACAGCACAGCTGCAGATCCGACTCGCCGGGGCCCTTTCGCCCGCGGCTTGGGAATGTAGCAGTGCGCCGACGCCTCCGGCGTCGCGGTCGGGCGGCCCGCTCGCGCGGATCGTCCGGTCGGATCGCTCGTCCGCGAGCGGTCCGTAGCCGCGCCGCGCGGAGTCGCGGTCACGTTGCGGTTGTGCCGTTCCAACCAACAGACAATGGCACGAATGCACACGCGCCGTCGCGGTTCGTCCGGTTCGGACAAACCGGCGACGGACGAGACCCCGGAGTGGAGCGACGTCGACGCCGAGGACATCGAGTCCCGCGTCGTCGAACTGGCGGAGCAGGGCCACGACCCCAGCGTCATCGGCCTCAAGCTGCGCGACGAGGGCGTCAAGGGCGTCCCGGTCCCCGACGTGAAGCTGGCGACCGACAAGAAGATCACCGAGATCCTCGAGGAACACGACGCCGACGCCGACCTCCCGGAAGACCTCCGCAACCTCATGTCGCAGGCGATCCGCCTGCGCGAGCACATGGAGGAGAACGGGCAGGACCACCAGAACAAGCGCGCGCTCCAGAACACGGAGTCGAAGATCCGCCGCCTCGCGAACTACTACCGCGGCGACGAGATCGACGAGGAGTTCACGTACACCTACGAGAACGCCGTCGAGATCCTCGAGGAGTAAGCGGCCCACGCGGCGACAGGAGTCCACGACACCACCATGACCGAAGCGACGTCCGCCACGTCCGCCCCCGACGCGCTCGCCGGCGTCCTCGCAGACGCGCCGTTCGTCCGGCTCGTCGCGACCGACGACGGCGACGCGCTGGCAGCCGCGGGGCTGCTCGCGCGAGCGCTCCGAGCGGCCGGCACGCCGTTCCAGGCGCGGGTCGACCGCGATCCGGTCCCGGCGGACGTCGACGACGGCGTCGCGGTGACGGTCGGCGTCGACCGCGGCCCGCACGCGATCCCCGGGACGGGGCGACCGGCGAGCACGGCGGCCTTCGCGGTCGCCCGCGCGCTCGGCGTCGATCCCGACCCCGTG
>NZ_CAKZRO010000055.1 GCF_937146585.1 uncultured Halorubrum sp.
ACAACGACAACGCCTACCTGATCACCATGGACGAGGTGACGCCGGACCGCCTGCGTAACTTCGACATGGACGCGTTCGTCAACACCGGCTGTCCCCGGATCACGACCGACGACGGCCCCCGGTTCCATAAGCCGATGCTGACTCCCGGCGAGTACGAGGCCGCGATCGGCGAGAAGCCGCTCGACTCCATCGAGTTCGACACGTTCCACGACACCTGGTAGAACGGGACGCGGAGAGCTCCCCTTCGTCGACTACTGTTTCTAGAGCAGGACCATCGTCACGCCTCGCCCGGCGGATGCCAGAACAGGCCGTCGACGACGAGGACGCCGGCCGCGAGCGACGCGCCGGCGACGGGGAGCGCGTATCCGCCCGTCAGAAGCGATCCGACCGCGTACACGACACAGAACAGGAGCGGGATGGCGAGTAAGACGAGGTCGGCACGGTCGACTCCCTCGACGACTGCCGCCTCCCGTCCGCGGTGGCTCCCACTCATTCCATGTACCCGAGGTCCCGGAGCTTCTGTGCGATCTGTTTCGCCTCGGCCTCGGAGACCCCGTCGTCGGACTCCATCTCTTGGACGACGACGTGTTTGACGAACTCCTTGACCGACCCGAACGGCTCGTCTTCGATGTACGCCTCCACGTCCGCGACGAACTCCTTACGCAGCGAGATCGTGGTGTACTCGCTCATTGCGAGATCCGTCTCGCTCCGCGCTAATAAGTCTTAATTACATCTAATTATGGATTCTCGCGGCCCAAGACGAGCGATGGGGCGGTAATCGTCGGGAGAGCGGAGTCGCGAGCGATCGGCCCGCCCGAGCCGTCCGCGCACGATTCGGGGCCCGAGAGCAGCGTCTCCTCCGAACGCACCCCAGCAACGTTTATGAACTGAGCGGCCGGAGATCGAGAAGAGGGTCCTCCGTGATGTCCACTCGCAAGAGTTCGATCGCCGTCGTCCTCGTCGCGGGAACGCTTAACCGAGCGGGGCAGCTGAAGGACTCGCTGGAGCGCGCCGACGACCGCCTCGCCGTCGAACCGGTCGCGGAGGCCGACGCCGCCTCGGAGGTTCTGCGCGACTCGCCCGTCGACTGTTTCGTCGCGGTCGGGGGCTCCGGAGACCCGACCGGACTCCCCGCCGTCTCGACGGCCCGGGAGCGGCACCCGACGCTCCCGATCGTGTTCTGTCCCGACGAGCCGCTCGACGCGCCCGCCGTGTCGGCGGCGTTCGACGCGGGCGCGACCGACGTCGCGCGGGCGTGTCCCGACTCGGACCGGACCCCCGTCCTCGTTCGCCGGATATCGAACGCCGTCGCGTCCGCGCGCGCTGTGGCGGAGGCGGAGCGACAGCGCGACCGGTTCGAGGAGTTCGTTCAGGGCGTCTCCCACGACCTGCGGAGCCCGCTCAACGTCGCACAGGGGCGACTCGCGATGGCGCAGGCCGACGGCGGCGTCGAACACGTCGACGACGCGGCGTCCGCGGTCGACCGGACGCTGGAGCTGCTCTCCGACCTGCTGACGCTCGCGGAACAGGGCGAGACGCCGGAGGAGGTCGCCCCGATCGAACTGGCGGCGCTCGCCGAGGAGTGCTGGACGAACGTCGCGACCGGCGACGCGACGCTCGTCGTCGACTCGGACGAGCGGATCCTCGCGGACGGCGGGCGGCTGAAGCGCCTGTTGGAGAACCTGTTCCGGAACGCGGTCGAGCACGGCGGGGACGACGTGACCGTCGTCGTCGGCGACATCTCACCGATGTACACGACGACGCGCGCCGGCGCGGTCCTGCCGTCCGGGTTCTTCGTGGCGGACGACGGGCCGGGGATCCCGCCCGAAGAGCGCGACCGCGTGTTCGAGGTGGGGTACACGACGGACCCGGACGGGACCGGCTTCGGGCTGAACATCGTGAGCGAGGTCGCCAGGGCGCACGGATGGGAGGTCGCCGTCTCCGAGGGGTCCCGCGGCGGCGCTCGGTTCGACGTGACCGGCGTCGAGACGGCCGGGGAGCGGGGTTAGTCGGGTCGGACGGCTCGCTCCACGTACTCGACCGCCGCCGCGGGCGAGTCGACGGCCGCCACGCCCTCGACGTCGTGCGTGTCGAGCCCGGCCACCGGACGGCCCTGCGCCAGCGCGAGCCCGATCTCGGACAGCGTGCCGCCCGCCCCGTCGACCGCCACCGCGGCGTCGCCGTTCATCACGACGAGGGCGTTCCGGGCGTGGCCGAGCCCCGTCGCGATCGGAACCGTGACGTGGGGGTTCGCGTCGCGTCGGTCGTCCGTCGGGAGGATCCCGATCGTCTCGCCGTCGCGCGATCGGGCGCCGCGACATACCGCCTCCATGACGCCGCCGAGACCCCCGCAGACCACGACGTGGCCCCGCTCGGCGAGCCGCTCGCCGAGAGCCTCCGCGACCGCCGCCGTCTCCCCGTCGATCGAACTCCCGCCGATGACGCTGACGCGCATGGCTCGTCACTGGACGCGAGCGCGGGTAAAACCGGTCGGTCGCGGCCGCGAACCGACCGAAGACGCCGTCTCGGCCGATTCTCGTCGTCGAGACGCCCACTGAAACGCTTATCCCTGCCGGCCGTGAATGAGGGCTATGACGTACGATACCGTCGTGTTCGACAACGACGGTGTCCTCGTGGGCCGCACGCGTTTCGACGTGCTCCGGGATGCGACCCGGGACGCGTTCGAGGAGTGCGGCGTCGAGGAGCCCGATCCGGACGACGTAGAGCAGATGACCATCGGTGCGACCCCCGGCAGCGTCGGCACCGTCTGCCAGACGTACGACCTCGATCCGGGGTCGTTCTGGCGGACGCGCGACGACGTGGTGTCGCGGGCCCAACAGCAGGAGGCCCGTCAGGGACGCAAGACCCCGTACGACGACCTCGACGAGCTCCGGGACCTCGACGTCCAGATGGGGATCGTCTCGTCGAACCAGCAGGCGACCGTCGATTTCCTCGTCGACCACTTCGACGGGTTCGATCGCATGGGCGCCGCGTACGGTCGCGAGCCGACGATCCACTCGCTTCAGCTCCGCAAGCCGAACCCCCACTACATCGAGCAGGCGCTCGGCGACCTCGACGCGAACAACGCCCTGTTCGTCGGCGACAACGAGTCGGACGTCCGCGCGGCCGAGAACGCCGGTATCGACTCCGCGTTCATTCGGCGTCCCCACCGCCGCGACTGGGACCTGAACGTCTGGCCGACCTGGGAGATCGACCGGCTCTCCGACCTCCACGACATCGTGGAGTGAGGCCGTCCCGTCCCCGTCCGCGAGGCCCTCGCCAGCGACGCGTCGACCCGATCGGCGGCCGCCCGCGGTCGGCGATGAAGCGTTTAAATTACATGGGGCGTAACTCGCTCTCGTGACCGACTCGCCCCCGTGGGCCGACCTCTTCGGCCATCCCGAACCCTACCCCGAGCAGGCCGACGGCATCGACGCCGCCGTCGACGCCGCCGCGGACGGCGGCTTCCTCGCGCTCGAGGGCGCCTGCGGGACGGGAAAGACGATGCTCGCGCTCACCGCCGGCCTCGACCGCGTCCGCGACCCGGAGTCGGACTTCGAGCGCGTCTTCGTCCTCACCAGCGTCAAACAGCAACTGCGCCAGTTCGAGACGGACCTCCGGACGGTGAACGAGAACCTCCCGAGCGACTACGACCCCGTCTCGGGTCTCACCCTCGTCGGGAAGGCCGACGTCTGTCCGTACGCCCGCGAGAACCGCGGCGGGATCGACCGCGAGAACGTCTACGAGCGCTGCGAGGGGCTCCGCGAGCGGACCCGGAACCTCGTCGGCGACGGCGGGGCGACGACGACGTCGAACCTCGTGAGCGAGGCGCGGAGCCAGCAGGTGGGACTCATGGACTCCGGCGCCGCCGCGGGGGACGCGCCCGGCGCGGAGAACGCGCCCGACGCCGACTACCTCTCGGTCGACGGCGAGCCGACGCCGTACCGCCCGGACACGGAGGAGTACGACGACGTCGAGTTCTGCCCGTTCTACGCCGGCTTCCTCGACGACCTGCCGGAGGACGGGGAGCCCGCCGAGGCGGTCCCGTTCGACGTGACGGAGCTCGGCCACGTCGACGCCGACGAGCTCGTCCGGCTCGCGGCCGGCCACGGCTCGTGTCCGCACTCGATCATGGGCGCGCTCGTGCCGGAGGTCGAGGTCGTCATCGGGAACTACTACCACGCGTTCGACCCCGTGACGACGGGGACGTTCACCGGCGCCCTCCTCGACGACTCGACGTTCGTCGTCTGCGACGAGGCGCACATGCTCGAGCCGCGCGTGCGGGACCTCGTCAGCGACGCGGTCGCGGACGCCAGCCTCCGCGACGCGGAGAACGAGCTCACCCGCGTCGTCCAGCCGCTCTCGTTCGAGTCCGCGGGCGCGGAGTCCGACGACGCCGCCCTGGTCCGCGGCGAGCTGGAGGACGCGGACGTGACCGTCGAGGAGATCGAGGCGGTCCGGGAGTTCTACGCCGACCTCCGCGGCGAGCTCGACCGCCGCGTGACCGCATACCTGGACCGCGAGCGCCCTGACTGGCGCGCGTCGATGCGCGAGCTCGACGACGACGAGATCCCCCTTCGGGACCCCGAGGAGCCGGGCGAGGACGCGATCACCGAGTGGGCCGACGCCGAGGGGTACGGCGAGCGCGTCTGGGCGCGCGCCGAGCAGGTCGGCGCGGTCGTCAAGCGCGTCCTCGACACGCTGGAGGAGGAGGACAAGCAGCGCGCGGCCCCGGGCGTCGGCCGCACGCTGAACGCCTGGTACCGCGAGGGGCACACCGACTTCTTCCGCGCGATCGAGCTCGAACGCACGTTCGACGAGGCGGAGCCGCCGGACTCGTGGCGGCGCGCGTACAACGGTGGCCTCGCGCTCCACAACTGCCTCCCGAGCGAACCGATCGGCGACCGGCTCGCCGAGTTCGGCGGCGGCGTCCTTATGAGCGCGACGCTGGAGCCGATGGACCTGTTCCGCGAGGTGACCGGGCTCGACCACCTGGCCGAGCGGGGCCGCCCGGTCGTCGAGCGGACGTACGGCCTCTCCTTCCCCGCGGAGAACCGCGCGAGCCTCGCGGTCGACGCGCCCAAGTTCACCCACCAGAACCGCGGCGCGCCGGGCGAGGAGAACCCGACGCGGCTCGCGCACCTCGACGCGACGACCGCGGTCGCGCGCCGCGACGGGAACGTCCTCGTCGGCACCCCGAGCTACGCGGAGGCGACGTGGATGGCCGAGTCGCTCTCGGAGCGACTCGACAAGCCGGTCCTCTTGGACGAGTCCTCCGGCGACCGCGAGACGGAGTCGCTGAAGGACGACTTCTTCGCCGGCGACGGGAAGGTGCTGGTGACGAGCCTCCGCGGCACCCTCACGGAGGGCGTCGACTACCGCGGCGACCGCCTCTCGGCGGCCGTCGTCTGCGGCGTCCCGATCATCAACACGGCGCGACCGCAGACGCGGGCGGTAATCACCGCCTACGACCGCCGGTTCGAGTCCGGCTTCGAGACGGCGCTCACCGTCCCGGCGGTCCGGAAGGCGCGGCAGGCCGTCGGCCGCGTCATCCGCGGGCCCGACGAGCGCGGCGTCCGCGTCCTCCTCGACGCCCGCTACGCCCGCGATTCGTGGAACGCGGTCCGAGAGTACCTGCCGGAACACGAGCGGGAGGAGTATCAACCGGTGAGCCCGGACATGCTGGAAGTCGCGCTCGACCGGTTCGAGTCGCGGCGGTCGACGTCGCGGTGACGCGACCGCGTCGCGCGCGTGGTAGCGTCATGCTGCTAGGGTGGTATGTTGCTCGTAACTATGACCCGGGGGGAAGTACGGTGAGTATGAACACCACCCACCGCACCGAGCGATACCACCTCGTCTGTCGCGAGTGCTCGCTCGAACGACTGTACGACGCCGCACCCGACGCGGACGCGCTCAGCCGCGACCACGTCGCCGCCACCGGCCACCGGGTCGTCGTCGACCGGATCGCGTAGCCGGGCGGACGGCCGGCCTCAGACGACGTTGGAGTCGATGTCGCGCGGGAAGTTAGTGAGCCGCTCTGTCCCCGACTCGGTGATCGCCACCGTGTCGGAGTGCCGGTAACCGTACTCGTCGGTGTACAGCCCGGGTTCGATCGTGTACACGTGTCCGGGCCGCATCACGGCGTCGTCGCCGTCGTAGCGCTCGTCCCAGCCGCGGTCGATGTACGGCGGCTCGTGCGCGCCGAGCCCGATGTTGTGGCCGACGTGGTGTTGCGCCAGGTCGGTCACGCCCTGTTCCTCGAGGTAGTCCCAGACGACCCGATCGACCTCGGCCACCGGGACGCCCGGGCCGAGTGCGTCGATGGCGAGCGTCTGCGCCTCCAGCATGAGCTCGAAGTAGTGTTCCTGCTCGTCGGAGTAGTCGCCGACGAACATCGTCCGTTCGAGCTCGGAGCGGTAGCCGTCGACGTTCGCGGTCGCGCCCGTGACGAGCACGTCGCCCTCGGAGAGCCGCTCGTTCGGAGTGTGGCCGTGCGGGAGCGCGGTCTCCTCGCCGGAGATGTAGCCGGCGTGGACCGGGCCGTCGCCCCGGACGCGGACGCTGTAGTTGTCCCCGAGCGCGTCGAGCATGGCGCGTGACGCCTCCGTGGACGCCCGCTGCGAGACCGTCGCCGGGTGGGCGCCCGGCTCGGAGAAGTCGGCGAGGTAGCGGTGGCCGAGGTTCGCCCACTTCGCCGACTCGCGGATCAGGTCGACCTCCGCGTCCGACTTCGCCCAGCGCATCCGGTCGACCCACGACTGGGTGTCGACGTCGAGGTACTCGGAGAACGCGGGCCCCTCGTACCCCATCACGCCCGGCGGGCCGTCCGCGTCGGCGGCGATCGCGCCGACGCCGAGGCCGTCTAACATCTCGACGGCGACCGAGACGGGCTCGCCGCCCGGGTAGTCGAAGTAGTCGTGGACGGCGTCGATCCGCGGGTTCGGGGAGACGCGCTCGACCTCGAGCCGCGGGACGGTGATCTCGACGCGGTCGTCGGTCACCGCCAGGACGACCGGCCGCTCCGTCTGGATGTGGTGGAAGCCGGTGAGGTACTCGATCGACGTCGCGCCGACCCACGTCGCGGCGTCGGCGTCGGTCTCGGCGAGCCGGTCTCTGACGGCGGCGAGTCGGTCCTCGAAGGCCGACTCGGGGAGTCGCGTGGCCATGGCTCAGAGATGTGCGAACGCGCGCATAAAAAGTCGGGTAGCGGAACGGCGAGCCCGGGCCTCCGCGGCGCCGGCTCAGCTCTCGCGGCGGGCGAACGCGAGGTTGCCGGAGACGTTCTTGATGTAGGCGGTCACGGTCTCGCCCTCCTGCGCGCCGGGGACGAAGATGGTGTACTCGCCGCGCTCGGCGACGCCGTCGCCCTTGCGACCGGTGCCGACAATCTCGAGCTCGTACGTGTTGCCCGACTCGACGGCGTCCTCCTGCCGCTGGGTGTTGGAGGTGTTCTGCTTCGCCACCGGCCGGAAGGCCCCGCAGGCCTCACAGCGGAGCATCGGCGTCCGGTTCTCGGTCTCCAGTCGGGTGTCGGGGAGGCCGCACTCCGAGCAGGTGACGAACGACTCGATGTACGAGTCGATCGCGGCCTGGAAGTCGCGCTCGCGGAAGTTCCCGCTGTAGCGCGCGCGGCCGTCCTCGTACTGGCCCGCGGTGCCGAGCTCCTGCTGGATCTTCGAGTGGACGTGTTCGGGGTCGCGACTCAGCGCGTCCGCGATCGCGGAGAGGTTCGTCAGACGGGTGAACGCCCCGTCCTTCTGCGCTTCGGGGTCGGGGACCGACAGCCGCTCGTCGGAACCGCCGAGGTCCGGTACCTCCTCCATCGCGCGGTCGAGGCTCGATTCGTAATCCATACGCGAGAAAACGACAGCGCGACGGAAATCGCTTCCGGGTTCGGCGGCCGCGGCTTCGGAGGACGGAGACGCTGCTGGGAAGGTAGCAGTCGGCCAGAAGTAGCGGGAGGTGAATTTGAACCACGGTCACGCCGCTTCGCTCCGTTCCCTGGTTCAAATCTACTCCGGGGCTATCCCGACGACGACGACGCCGATCACGCCTCGGAGTTCACGGCCGTCGAAAGAAAGTAGCGGGAGGTAGATTTGAACTACCGATCTCCGGGTTATGAGCCCGGCGGAA
>NZ_CAKZRO010000056.1 GCF_937146585.1 uncultured Halorubrum sp.
CACCGCTCGCGACCGAGGCGCTCGCTTCGCTCGCACCTCGCACCGTTCGCGACTCCCTCGCGCGTGCTCCTCGCGGCCGCCTTCGGCGGCCACTCGGCGGCACGCGCCACCGCCTCGTTTGGAATGCGCGACTGACGCGGCCGCTTCAGACGTCGAAGTCGAGTTCGACCGGGTCGCCCGCCTCGGCGTCGCCCGGGTCGACGACGTGCTCGTCGGCCGCGAAGCCCTCGTGGAGGTGGTCGTAGGTGCGCGCTATCGCCTCCACGATCACCTTCGTCTCGCCGGTGACGGGCATGAAGTTCGTGTCACCGCTCCAGCGCGGGACGACGTGGGTGTGGAGGTGGTCGATCGACCCGCCCGCGGCGTCGTCACCGAGGTTCTGGCCGGTGTTGACGCCGTCGGGGTCCATATCGCGGCGCTGCGCGGCGAGCGTCGCGGCCTTCAGCTTCGCGTGGTCGAGGAGGGTCGCGTCGTCGAGATCGGTGGGATCTTCGACGTGCTCGCGCGGGATCACCATCGCGTGGCCGGGGTTGTACGGCGCGTTGTTCAGCAGGACGTAGTTGCGCTCGCTGCGGGCGACGATCCGGGCCTCACGGGCGTCGTCGCGCTCGGGCAGGACGCAGAACGGGCAGCCGTCGATCGGGTCCGCGTCGCGTTCGACCCACTCGATCCGCCACGGCGCGAAGATCTGGTCCATCAGTCGTCGAAGCCGTGGATGCCCGCGGTCGTCACCTCGACGCCGTCCTCGGTGACGAGGAGGGTGTGCTCCGCCTGGCTCACGAGCGCGCCGTCGTCCTCCTTCAGGACGGGGTACCCCTTGATCGCGTTCGCCTGCTTCAGCCGGCGGAGCGCCATCTCCGTGCGGTCCGTCTCCAGCCAGCGCGCCGCGAACGGCAGGTCGTCGAACGCCTCGATCTCCTCCAACGCCTGCCGCGCCCGCCGGTCGCGCACGCTCGCGGAGCCCTGCTGTTCGAAGATCTGCTCGTCGGTCCCCTCGCCGACCTTCCCGCGGCCGTCGGTGGCGAACGGCTCGATCGCGACCGCCTGCCCCGGCTCCAGTTCGACCGAGCGGTCGACGCCGCGGTTCGGCACCGTGGGCCCGGTGTGGGCGTCGTAGCGCTGGACGCCGTGGCCGGAGAGGTTGAGGACGGGCGTGTAGCCGTACCCGCGGATCACGTCCTCGATCGCCTGGCCGACGACGCCGACCTCGACGCCCGGACCGGCCTCGTCGAGCGCGGCCTCCAGCGCCATCTCGGCGGCCTCGACGAGCTCCGGGGTCCCGCTGTGGTCGACCGTCACCGCGGCGTCGGCGATGTAGCCGTCGACGTGGACGCCGACGTCGAGACACACCATCTCCTCGCCGAACTCGGTCGCGTCGTCGCGGTCCGGCGTCGCGTGCGACGCCTCGGGGTCCACGCTGATGTTGACCGGGAACGCGAGGCCGGCCCCCTGCTCCCGGACGAAGTCCTCCGTCCACTCGGCGACTTCGAGGTGGGTCCGGCCCGGCTCGACCATCTCGCGGGCCTCGTTCATCGCCTCGACCAGCACCGCGCCGGCCTCGCGGTAGCTCTCGACCGCGTCCTCGTCCAGAGGTCCGTGACTCATGGCTTCGGGTTCGGCGAGGGCGCGCAAAGAGGTTGCGGACGGGGCCCGTGGCCCGACTCACCGCCCTCGGGGGTGCCCCTCCGCGAAGCTGGTCGGACGCCTGCCCCGGACGGTGACGGTCGATACGAACACGTTCGCCCGAAGACGGACGGTGGCCGGGGGTGTCTCCCCGACCATGTCGAGCACACCGTCCGACAACGATCACGATCGCAACGCAGATCCGGTCACCGACCGCGTCCACGAGAACTCCTGGTCCGCGAACCTCGAAGGGCCCGAACACGCCGCGGACCGCGACCTGCTCGTCCGACGGGCGATCGACGCGGTCGAGCACACGGCCGCGGGCAACCACGTCAACCTCGTCACCCACGGCGACCACGGCCACCCCGAGGAGTACCTCGTCGACGCCCTCGAGGCGGCGCTCGGCGAGGGACTCGACTGGGAGTACGTCGAGCAGTGCGGCTGCGGCGGCCACGTCGTGCGCGTCCGCGTCTGAGCGGACCGACCGCCCGACGACCGCTCACTCGCGCTCGCCGTCCGCCCGCGGGAGCCACATCCGTACCACCGTGCCGGTCGGCTCGCGGGTCGCGATCTCGATGTCGCCGCCGGACTCCGTGACTATCCAGTGGACGAGCCAGAGGCCGAGGCCGCTCGCGTGTTCGAGCGCCGTCTCGCGCGCCTCCGAGAACACCGTCCGCTCGACCGGGGGGATGCCCGGCCCGTCGTCGGCGACGTCGACTCGGAGGCGGTCGCCGTCGGGGACGACCGTCGCCTCGACGTGCGGGTCGTCGCCGTCGTTGTGGACGATGGCGTTCTCCAACACGTTCCGGACCGCGGACTCCAGCAGCTCGTCCGCGGTGACGACCGCCGACTCGGGGACGGCCACCGACACGGTCGCGTGGGGGTACGACGACTCCAGCGACTCGCAGAGGCGGGCGACGAGCTCGGCCAGGTCGATCTCCGTCCGGGCCGCGTCGCTGTGGAGCGCGACGTCGATCTCGCGGGCCTGGTCGCTGAGGTGCGTCAGCGTCCGCACCTTCCGGTCGATGACGTCGAGGTACGGGTCCCCCTCCTCGTCGACGTGGTCGCGGAGCAGGTCCGCGTACCCGCCGATGACGTTGGTGTCGTTCTTCAGGTCGTGGCGCAACACGCGGTTCAACACCTGGAGCCGCTGTTCGTACCGCCGGGCCTCCGTGACGTCGGTGGCGGTGATGACGACCTCGCGGGCGTCCTCGAACAGGCGCTCGATCACCGTCTCGAACCGCCGGTAGCTGCCGTCGTCGCGGGCGATGCGGTGGGTGAGCGACTGGGGCTCGGCGCTGTCGAAAGCGCGCTCGAACGCGTGCTGCGCCTCGCGGCGGTCCTCGGGGTGGACCAGGTCGATGACCGGGCGGCCCTCGATCTCGGTCGGTCGGTGGCCGATCAGCCGCTCTATCGACGGGCTCACGTACCGGACCAGGCCGTCCTCGCCGCAGACCGCGATCACGTTCGGCGACTTCTCGATGAGCGCGCGGTATCGCCGCTGGAGCGTCTCGCGCTCGGTCACGTCCCGGAACAGCAGGACGGTCCCGCCGCGGGTCGTCCCCGGCCCCGTGATGTCGTGGACGTCGACCGTCAGGAACCGGGGCGCGCCGCCCCCGTCGAGCGTCACGCGGAACTCCTCGGCCGCGTCCTCGTCCGTCACCGCGTCGGCGACCGCCGGGACGTCGTCGAACGCCTCGCCGACGGCGACGCCGAGGTCGGCGTCGGGGAACAGCGCCTCGGCCGGGTCGTTCCGGTCGACGACCCGCCCGTCCGCGTCGCAGACGACCACGGCGTCGGAGAGGTTCGCGAACACCGCGTCGCGCGCGATGGGAGGGACGTCGAGCAGTCGGTACCGGAACACGAGCCACGCGAGGAGCGCCGAGGTCGCGCCGAAGGCGATCGGCGTGAAGTCGACGACCCCGCGTTCCGGGCCGACGACCCCGAAGATGCCGGCCGCCCCGAGGGCCGTCGGCGCGACGCCGGCCGCGAAGAGGACGGTCGCCTGCCGGCGGAACACGCCGTCGCGGGAGAGCGCGGCGTGGCCGAGGACGGCGAAGGTGAACAGGTTGACCGCGTAGGTGTAGCCGACGAAGCCGAGCAGCGCGGGCGTCGGGGTGTACGCCAAGACGCGGTAGCCGCCGGCGTCGACGAGGACCGGGTCGACGTAGAACAGGGGGTCGACGCCGACCGTCAAGACGGCGACCGCGACCGCGGCGGGGACCGCCAGGAGGAGCGGGAGCCGCCGGCGACCGAGCCACGCCGTCCGGTCGACGTACGCGAAGACGAAGGCCGGCCACGCGACCGCGAGGCCGGCGGAGCCGAGCCAGACGAACCGATTGAAAAGCAGCGTGGGGCCGAGCGCGGGGGCCGACAGCTGGGCCGCGTACCCGAGCGCCCAGACGCCCGCGGTGCCGGCGACGCCGACGAAACTCCACAGGAGCGCGCGGCCGCCGCGCGACCGGTTTCCGACGGCGTACACGGTGAACCCGAAGGAGGCGGCGGCCGCGATGAGCAGCGGGACCGTGTACGGCGTCGGTTGCCACGCCATCGATACGGGTAGGATGCGAGAGCCCGGTAAAAATGGACCGAATCCTCTAACCCGATTGAGGAGAGCCGATCCGTATGCTCGAACCCGGCGACGCCGCCCCCGAGATCACGCTCGCCGACCACCGCGGCGAGACGGTCACCGTCGACCCGGCCGCGGCCGGCCACACGGTGGTGTACTTCTACCCGCGCGCCGACACGCCGGGCTGTACCGCCGAGGCGTGCGGCTTCCGCGACGAGTGGGACGCGTTCGAGGACGCCGACGTCGCCGTGGTCGGGATCAGCGACGACCCGGTCGCGGACCTCGAGCCGTTCGCCGCGGAGTACGACCTCCCGTTCGCGCTCCTCTCGGACCCCGACGGCGCGGTCGCGAGCGCGTACGACTCCTACGGCGAGAAGTCGATGTTCGGGAACACCTTCGACGGGGTGTTCCGCAACACGTACGTCCTCGACGAGGAGGGGAGCGTCGTCTTGGCCTACGAGGGCGTCTCGCCTGAGGACCACGCCGTCGAGATCCTCGAGGACGTCCGCGCGCTCGACGACTGAGCCCGCGGCGTCCGCGCCCGAAGCGCGGCGGCTCACCCGGGGAACCGAATTCCGGCGGCCGCGTCCGCGATCTCCCGGCGCTTCAGCAGGCCGAACCCGGCGACGATGACCGCGAACCCGGCGACCGTGAACGGCGTCACCGGCTCGGCGAGCAGCAGCGCGCCCGCGACGGTGGCGACGACCGGGACGACGTAGGAGACGAGGTTGATCTCGAAGGGGCCGAGCCGGTCGAGCAGCGTGAAGTAGATTGTGTACGCCACCGCCGAGGAGACGAGGCCGAGGAACAGCAGCGGGACGAGCGCGCGCGGCGCGGCGACCGGCAGCTGCTGGGTCTCACCCAGCCCGAGGCTGAGCGCGTGGATGGCGATGGCGCCGAACCCCATCGCCCAGCCGGTGAGCGCGACGCTGGAGAAGGAGGTGTCGACGGTCCGGAGGCCGACGCTGCCGACCGCGACGGCCATCACGCCGATCGCGATCAGCCCGACGCCGACCGCGACGCCGCCGCCGAGGTTCGCGGGGTCCGGCTGCGCGACGAGCCCCACGCCGAGGAACGCGAGGACCACCCCGACCGCGCCGCGCGCGTCGAGGTCCGCCCCGCCGATCCACGCGGCCGCGACCGCCGCGGTCGCGATGGGGACGAGGCTGTAGGTGATCGAGGCGATGCCGCTCGTCGTGTACTGCTGGCCGACGAACAGCAGCGCGTTGTTCGCGGCGACGGAGAGCCCGCCGCTGAACCCGATCGCGGCGAGGTCGCCGCGCGTCCGCGGGAACGGACCGTCCTGCGTGAGGAGGACGTACGAGATCAGCGCCAGCGCGGCCACGTCGAACCGGTAGGCGGCGTACAACACCGGCGGGTAGTAGTCGAGGCCGACCTCGATGGCGACGAAGGAGCCGCCCCAGAACAGCGCGAGGAGGCAGAACAGCGCGGCGTTACGGTACCGTGACACGGTCGCCCCGACGGGGGCGGCAGGTAAAGCGGTGTCCGTCGCGGCCCGGACCGCCGGTGCCCGAGCGTCCGGCGGGGACGCGCGGCGCGGTGATCCGCGAGACGGGCGGCCGGCTCAGTAGCCGCGGACGATGAGGTAGTCGGCGAGGTCTTCGAGCAGCCCTCGGGAGCCGCTCTCGGGGAGGATCTCGAGGTGCTCCTTCGAGCGCGCGGTGAGGTCCTCGGCGGTCTCCCGGGCGTACTCGATGGACCCGACCTCCTCTAACGCGGCGACCGCGTCGTCGATGGCCGCCTCGGTCACCTCCGCGGGCGTGTCGGCGTCGACGAGCCCGTCGACGTCGACTCCCTGCTGCCGGGCGTGGAGCGTGATGAGCGTCTCCTTCCCCTCGACGAGGTCGGAGCCGCGCTGCTTGCCGAGCTCCTCCGAGGGGACGGTGAGGTCGAGCACGTCGTCTTGGATCTGGAACGCGCGACCGGAGTCGATCC
>NZ_CAKZRO010000057.1 GCF_937146585.1 uncultured Halorubrum sp.
GCGCTCGCGGTCGCCGTCGGACCGCTGTACGCGGCCGACCGCTTCCGCGACCTCCGGGAGCCGACGGCGGCGGAGCGCGCACAGATCGAGGCGCTCGCGGACCCCGGCGGACTCGCCGCCGAGAGGGTCGCGCTCGAGTCCGTCGACGGGGCAAGTGACGGGAGTACGAGCGGGAGCGGCGAGGCGGGGGCCACCGGTCCCGCGGACGTTTCGGTCCGCGGACCGCCCGGGCGGCGAGTGCTGTTCCTCACGGAGGACGTGTTGACCGACCTCGACGAGGACGTCGCGGTCGGGCTGTTCGCGGCGGAGGCGGGGCGGGTGGCGACGTACTACGCCGAGTTCCGCGCCGTCGCCGTCGGGGCCGTGCTGGCGATGCTGGCGGCGGTCGTCACGACGCTCGTCCCGTTCCAGTCCGGCTTCGGCGCGCTGATCGCCGTCGGACTCGTCTCCTTCTGGGCCGGTCGGCGGGTCCAGTACGCGGCGGACGGCCGCGCCGCGGACGCGGTCGGCGCCGACCGCGTCGCCGACGCGTTCGAGCGCGTCGCGGAGCGTCGCGGCGTCGAGCCGGAGACCGGCGACTGGTCGACGTGGTTCGAGGTCCAGCCGCCGCTCGGCGATCGGATCGCGCGGCTCCGCGAGCGGGGCACAGAGGAGGGGTAGGGGGGTCGGCCGGTTCGGCGCCTCAGTCGCGGGGGCGCCGAGCGACGGCGGACTCCGGGCCGACGCGGACGTCGTAGCCCGCGACGGTGAGCGAGACGTCGACGTCGGCGTCCGGGCGACCGGCGACGAGCGCGTTCAGCGCGTCGGGGTCGACGTGGTCGTACAGGACGACGCCTTCCTCGGGCAGCTCCGTGGGGTCGCAGTCGGCGAGGTCGGCGATGGCCTCGACGACCGCGAGGCTGGGACTGGGACCGCTGCCGCCGTGGGGGACGCGTGCCGTCTCGACCGATGACCGAGGGCCGACTGATTCGGCCGGTACACTACTCATACACACGTCCACGTCGAAACACTACATAAAATGGTCGCTCAGTTTATCAGAACTGATTTCTCGACGGCGCTCCGGTCCCGGAACCGTTACCAACCAGCCGCACGCGTGTAGAGACAACTCGAATGCGACTCCCGGAACGACAGCTCGCGGTCCTCGAGGCCGCGAGCGCGACGGACGAACGGACGGTAGCGGAGATAGCCGCGGCGGCGGACCTGAAGCCGGAGACGGCCGCCGGTGCGGCCTTCGACCTCGCCGACGAGGGGCTCGTCGAGGTCGGGTCGGTGAGCGACGAGACCGTCGCGCTCACCGACGAGGGGCGACGTTACGTCGACGAGGGGCTCCCCGAGACGCGGCTCTACCGCGCCGGCCGCGACGCGGGGGCCGACGCCGAACCGGTCTCGATGGGGGCGGTCATCGGGGAGGCCGACTTGGACGGTCCAGAGGTCGACATCGCGCTCGCGAACTTCGCGCGGAAGGGGTTCGGACGCGTCGACGGCGGCGACCTCTCGGTCGAGCCGGACGCCGACCCGGACGCCGACCCAGAGGCGACGGCGCTCGCCGCGCTCGCGGACGCCGACGGTGACGAGGGGGGCTTCGAAGCGGACGCGCTCGACGCCGACGAGTCCGTGATCGACCAGCTCGACTCGCGGGGGCTGATCTCGGTCGCGGAGTCGGTCACGCGCACGGTGACGCTCACCGACGCGGGCGTCGACGCGCTGATGACCGGCGTGGAAGCGACCGAGACGGTGGGCGCGCTCACGCCCGAGCTCCTCGCCAGCGGCGAGTGGCGCGACGCCGAGTTCGCCGAGTACAACGTCGAGGCCGAGGCTGAGACGGCCCGCGGCGGCCGCAAGCACGTCCTCCGGCGGACGGCCGACCGCGTGAAGGACGTCCTCGTCGGCATGGGGTTCAAGGAGATGGAGGGCCCCCACGCCGACGCCGACTTCTGGATCAACGACTGCCTGTTCATGCCGCAGGACCACCCGGCGCGGACCCACTGGGACCGGTTCGCGCTCGACGTGGACCGGATGGAGTCGATCCCGGACGAGCTGATGGCCCGCGTCGAGTCCGCCCACCGCGACGGCTGGGGGGTCGACGGCGACGGCTACCACTCGCCGTGGTCGCAGGACTTCGCACGCGAGGTGGCGCTCCGCGGTCACACCACGTCGCTGTCGATGCGGTACCTCTCCGGCGTCGCGGGGGCCGAGATCGAGCCGCCGCAGCGCTACTTCTCGGTCGAGAAGGTGTACCGCAACGACACCCTCGACCCGACGCACCTCCTCGAGTTCTTCCAGATCGAGGGGTGGGTGATGGCCGAGGACCTCTCGGTGCGCGACCTGATGGGCACCTTCGAGGAGTTCTACCGCCAGTTCGGCATCACGGACATCCGGTTCAAGCCGCACTACAACCCCTACACCGAGCCCTCCTTCGAGCTGTTCGGCGAACACCCCGAGACGGGCGAGGAGATCGAGATCGGTAACTCCGGCGTCTTCCGCGAGGAGGTCACCGGCCCGCTCGGCGTCGACTGCGACGTGATGGCGTGGGGGCTCGCCCTAGAGCGGCTGGCGATGCTCACCACCGGCGCGGAGGACATCCGCGACCTCCACGGGACGCTCGCGGACATCGACTTCCTGCGGAACGCGGAGGTGAGCTACTGATGCCCGTCGTCGACGTCGACCCCGAGGAGCTCCGCGAGCTCACCGGCCACGAGGAGAAGGACGACGAGGAGCTGAAGGCGGACCTGTTCGGGCTCGGCCTGGAGTTCGAGGGCGAGACCGACGACGGGATGTATCAGTTCGAGTTCGCGCCCGACCGGCTCGACCGGCTCTCCGTCGAGGGGGTCGCCCGCTCGCTGCGCTACCACTACGGCGACGCGCGCGGCGTCTACGTCCCGAACACGAACGACTCCGAGTGGACCGTCGAGGTCGACGAGTCGGTGCCCGACGAGCGCCCGTACGTCACGGGGGCCGTGGTCCGCGGCCTCGACCTCGACGAGGCGGCGCTGGAGTCGCTGATTCAGCTCCAAGAGAAGCTCCACGCGACGATGGGGCGCGGCCGCGCGAAGGGGGCCATCGGCATCCACGACCTCGCGATGGTGAAGGGCGCGCCGCTCCAGGAGGGCGCGGAGCCGACGATCACGTACCGCGGCGTCGACCCCGAGGGCGACACGTTCGTCCCGCTGGACGCGAACGACGAGCTGAGCCCGGCCGAGGTGTTAGACGAGCACGCCACCGGCGAGACGTACGCCGACCTCGTCGCGGACCTCGACCGCTACCCCGCGATCTACGACGAGCTCGGCCTGTTCTCGTTCCCGCCGGTGATCAACGGGAAGCGCACCGAGGTGACCACCGGCTCCCGGGAGCTGCTCGTCGAGCTCACCGGCACCGACCAGTGGACCATCGACCGGATGTGCAACATCATCTGTTACGCGCTGTCGGCCCGCGGCGCGACGATCGAGGAGATCGACGTGAACTACGCCGACGGCGCGACGCATCCGAGCGAGTACGGCGCGGAGCTCGTCCGGCCGAACCTCGACGTCGACGAGAAGACGGTGTCGCACGACCGGATCGAGACGCTGCTCGGCGTCGACTTCGAGCCGGAGGAGGTCGTCGACTGCTTCGAGCGCGCGGGGCTCGACGCCTCCTACACCCTCGGCGACGACGTGAACTACGAGGTGGAGGTCCCGCCGTACCGCGTCGACGTGCTCCACCCGCTCGACCTCGTCGACGACGTGGGA
>NZ_CAKZRO010000058.1 GCF_937146585.1 uncultured Halorubrum sp.
CGGTGGCGAGCGAGACAGTGGCGACCGTCCGGCCCGGCGAGCGACGCGTCGCGGCGTCATCGCGGTCGGTGCCGCCGGGCTGCTCGCCGGCTGTCTCGTGACTTCCGAAGAGGGAGATCCGACTACTCGGCAGACGGACGACGGAACGAGCGGCAACGGGACGGACGACGGCGGGGACGGGTCGCGAGGAGACGGCGATGGGTCGGGCGACGACGGCGAAACGACCCCGGACGAGGTCGGGCCGGACGGCTCGGGGCTCGTCGTCACCGACGCCTCGGTGCTGCGCGTGAGCGAGAGCGGCGGGCGGACGACGGTCGCCGCCCGCCTGACGGTCGAGAACGCCGGTCGGTTCGAGTACGGGACGGTGGAGTTCCGCGTCGACGCGTACGCGACGCCGGCGGGGTCGGACGAGCGCGAGGCGGTCGGCTACGATCACGTCTCGCGCCGGTTCCCGCGCAACGATCGCTTCGACGGCTCGCGGTCCCGACGGTTCACCGTCGAGATCACGTTCCCGAGCCGACGGACGAACGTCAGGGCCGATCCGGCCCGGTACGCCGTCGACGCGGCGGTCAGGCGCGCCGAACCGGTTTGAGACGCCGGCGGCGGGGGTCTCCGCAGTGGTTCCGAGGTTGGGACGGCCGGCCGCGGGTCGCCCCCCGAGAGACTCGCCGTTATCGCTACCTCTTTGTCCGCGCTCGCGAGCCGTGACCGCATGGAGGGACGGGCCGCGGCGCTCGGAGCCGGAACCGTGTTGAACGCGCTCGCGACCGGCACGGGCGCCGCCTTCGGCATCGACGTCGAGACGCGCGCGACGGTCGAACTCGACCCCGCGGCCGACGGCGTCGACGGCGAGATAGCCGAGGACGCGGCCGCGGACGCCGGCCTGATCGAGCGCTGCGTCGCGCTCGCGACCGGGCGCTGGGGCGACGGCGAGGGCGGCCGCGTCCGGACCGACAGCGACGTGCCGCTCGCCGCGGGGTTGAAGAGCTCCAGCGCGGCCGCCAACGCGACCGTCCTCGCGACCTGCGACGCGCTCGGGCTCGGCGTGGGCGACGACCCGGACGACCCCGCGGTCGACGTCACCCGCCTGGAGGCCTGTCGGCTTGGCGTGCGCGCCGCCCGCGAGGCCGGCGTCACGGTCACCGGGGCCTTCGACGACGCGACCGCGTCGATGCTCGGCGGCGTCACCGTCACCGACAACGGCGCCGACGAACTCCGCACCCGCGAGACGGTCGACTGGGACGTCCTCGTCTGGACGCCGCCCGAGCGCGCCTACAGCGCGGACGCGGACGTGGCCCGCTGCGAGGCCGTCGCGCCGATGGCGGACCTCGTCGCCGACCTCGCGCTCGACGGCCGGTACGGCGAGGCGATGACGGTGAACGGGCTGGCGTTCTCGGCCGCGCTCGGGTTCGACGCCGACCCCGCGGTCGAGGCGATGCCGCACGCGACCGCGGTGTCGCTGTCGGGGACCGGCCCGAGCGTCGTCGCCGTCGCGGCCCCCGGAGACCCCGAGACCGACCTCGACGCGGTCGCGGACGCGTGGGTCGACCGCCCCGGCACGCTGCGGCGAACGACGACGAGAGACGACGGCGCGACCGTCGAGTGAGCGCCCGCGACACACTACCCACCAACCACCAATGAGCGACACACCCAACGCGGACGACCGGAGCCTCGACGAACTGCGACACGAGATAGAGGACATCGACCGCGAGATAGTCGAACTGATCGCCCGCCGGACGTACGTCGCCGACACCGTCGCGGCCGTGAAAGCGGAGCGCGACCTCCCGACTACCGACGAGGGGCAGGAGGAGCGCGTGATGGAGCGCGCCGGCGAGAACGCCGAGCGCTTCGACGTGGACGCGAACCTCGTGAAGGCGATCTTCCGGCTGCTGATCGAGCTGAACAAGGTCGAGCAGCGGGAGAGTCGGTAGCGATCGATCAGCCGGAGACCGTCTCCCGGGCGCCTCGCCGGCCTACGCCGTCCCGTCTCGAATCAGCATCACCTTCACCCGGCGGACGGCGTCGAAGTCGCGGAGCCGGTACGTGAGCTGTCGGACGCGCTCGGCGTCCCCGCGACAGAACAGCGACTCGAGACACCACTCGCCCTGGTGCGTGTGGCTCGTGTTGAGGATGACGTCCTGATACTCGTGTTGCGCGCCGTGGAGCTCCCGGATGACCTCGTGGTGGCGGTAGTCGAAGCCGACGAGCGCGACCACCTCGCCGGTCGTGTCTTCGAGCCGCGAGTGCGCCTCGACGAACTCGCGCATCGCCTCGCGGACCGCCCGCGACCGGTTCTCGATCCCTTCCTCTCGCCACGTCCGATCGAACTCGTCGACCAGCTCGTCGGGGACGCTGAAGCTCGTTCGCATCGCCTCGCCATGGACCCCGCGAGTACAAGAGGCCCGTCATGCCGATCGCCGGTTCGGGACGACCGATCGCGACACCCCCCTCCGCCCGGACCGTCGGCCGATCGCTTTTCTTCCGCCCCGTCGAACCCCGGGTATGACACGCGTCGCCGAACTCCTCGCGTACCCCCTGAAGTCCTGTGACGGCGTCGCCGTCGACCGCGCCGCGATCGGCCCCGAGGGCGCGCTCCGCGGCGACCGCTCGTACGCGCTCGTCGAGGGCGGCGTCGACCCCGAGACGGCCTCCGTCGGCGGTGGCGGCGGCTACGTCAACGGGAAGAGCGAACGGGCGGTCCACGGGCTCCGCGCCGAGTACGACCTCGCCGGGCCGACCGACGCCACGCCGACGGCCGTGACGCTCGCGCGCCCGGCGACCGAGCGCGCCCCGGCCGCCGAGCGCACCTTCGCGCTCCCGGAGGAGAGCGACGCCCTGGCCGACTGGGTCGGCGAGTACCTCGGGTACGCCGTCGACCTCGTGCGCGACGACGCGGGCGGCTTCCCCGACGACCGCGCCGCCCACGGGCCGACGGTGGTCTCGCGGGCGACGCTGGAGACCGTCGCGTCGTGGTTCGACGACGTGGCGGACGCGACGGAGATGCGGCGACGGCTGCGCCCGAACGTCGTCCTCGACGACTGTCCCGCGTTCTTCGAGGACCGCCTGTTCGCCGACCGCGGCGAGGGGGTCCGCGTCGCGGTCGGCGGCACGGAGCTGATCGGCGTCAACCCGTGTCAGCGCTGCGTCGTCCCCTCCCGGGACCCGGACACCGGCGCGGCGATCGACGGGTTCCGCGAGCGGTTCGTCCGGATGCGCCGCGAGACGCTGCCCGACTGGACCGAGAGCGACCGCTTCGACCACGACTTCCGGCTGATGGTCAACACCGTCGTCGAGGAGCGCTCGTGGGGGGACGTCCTCGCCGTCGGCGACGAGGTCACCGTCGAGGGGGTCGTGGCCGTCGACGAGAACGGGACGCCCGTCGCCGGCGCGGACGCGGCGGAGTGACTGTCCGAGGGCGACGAGCGAACGGCGAGAAGGCGAACGGGGGAGCGCGCGGAAACGACGAGAGCGAGAGCGGAGACGGCGGCCCCGACGAGCGCGTCAGCGCCCGCCGTCGGTCATCGCGACCGGGTCGTCCGCGTCGGCGTCGGCCGGCTCCGCGGCGGACTCGCCGCGCGACGCGGGGTCGACCGCCGTGTCCGTGACGCCGAACTGCGTCCAGAAGGTCGCGACGACGACCGCGTACGCGACCAAGTCGTAGTGGACCGCGCCCTCGAGGCCGGTGAACGCGGTGAGCGTGCTGTACCCGAAGAGGGCGGCGACGCCCCCGACGAACGCGACCTCGTTGGTGAACTCGCCGTCGCGCACCGCCGCGGCCGCGTTGCGGATCGTCGGGCCGCAGGCGACGAGGAACGCGAGCCCGGAGAGCGCGCCGAGGTTGATGAAGAAGTGCGTCGTCATCTGCGAGTCGAGGATCGACTGGAGGTACTGGACCGTCACCGGGTCGTAGAACAGCCACTCGACGCGGGTCGGGTACAGCACCGCGATGTACGGCGTCGCGACCATCAGGCCGAACAGGGTCGCGACCGCGACGCGCGCCGACGCGAACTGCGAGGCGCGCCGCGACTCGAACGCGTCGTCGCCGGACGCGACGACTAGCCCGCACTCCGTCAGCACCTCGCGGAGCGCGTCCCGCGAGAGCGACGGGTCGTGGTGGACGCCGACCGTCCCGTTGCGCCGCGTCGCCGAGGCGGCGCTGACGCCGTCGACGTCGCGCAGGACCGCCTCCAGTAGCCCCTCGCGTCGGTCGGTGTCGATCCCGTCGACGGAGAACGTGTCGTGGGCGTGGTTCTCCGGGACGCGGGCGACTCGCGGGCCCGAACCGTCGGCGTCGTCCGGCGGCGTCTCGCCCGCGGGCGAGCCGGCCGCTCCCGCCCCGCCGGGCGCGTCGAGTCCCCGTTCGCGGACCGCGGCGTCGAGCGCCGACTCGCCGCCGGGGTGGTTG
This sequence comes from uncultured Halorubrum sp., assembly GCF_937146585.1. GTDB lineage: Archaea > Halobacteriota > Halobacteria > Halobacteriales > Haloferacaceae > Halorubrum > Halorubrum miltondacostae. The sequence goes on from NZ_CAKZRO010000058.1 coordinate 4,406, forward strand.
CTGTCTCGCATGAGAGAAACCTACGGGTACACGACTATGAAACTTCCCCCGAGCGGAAGCGCCGCCTCCGGCCCCGAACCGCGCGTTCGGCGCTCAGGCGTTGACCGATTCGAGGTACGTGCTCACGACCATCTGCCCCTTGCGGGTGAGCGTGGTCCCGCTGTCCCCGTCGGCGACCAGGCGCTCCTCTCGGAGGGTGTCGAGGATCATCGACGTCTGCGTGACGTCGCCGGTGACGACGTCGGCGATGTTCGCCTCGCCGCCGGCCGAGTAGATGGAGACGAGGATCTCCAGCTGCTCTTCGGTCGGGTCGAACGACTCCAGCTCCTCCATCGCCTCGTCGTACTCGATCTTGATGTACCGGCCGAGGATGTTGAGCGCGCGCTCGTTCGGGACGGTCGTGATCGACGTGACCGTCCGGTCGTCGACGACGTGCTCGAAGACGAGCGCCGGGCGCTTCTTCCCGCCGACGGTGCGGTCGGTGCGCTCGTAGTCGATCACCGCGGAGAGGTCGACGGTGAACGGCTCCGGACAGTTACCGAATCGGATCTCGCCCGGCGACACGGACACCGAGGCGCGGTGGTCGGTCGCGTCCGTGACGCGCCCGCCGACCTTCGCCGGGTGCCGCACCGTGACGGTGACGTTCCGCAGCAGGGTCTTGAACAGGAGCCTGACGAACTTGTCCATGTCGTCGGGTTCGCCCTCGACGAGCGCCGACCGCCGCGCCCCGTCGCGTTCGTACGCGATCGTGACGCTGTCGTTGAAGAACGAGCGCAGCTCGCCCGGGACGCTCCCGACGACGACGTCGAACACCCGCGAGAGCGGGACCGTCTCTTTCCCGTCGTCCGTCGCGAGGACGAGCCGTCGCTGGCTCAACAGGACGCGGCCGGTCGCCGGCTCGTCGGACTCCAGGTTCGCCGCGTGGACGCGGCCGACGAAGTCGGCGACGACGGACTCTTCCATCGATCCGTGCTGAGCGCCGTACGGTATTTATTGTTACTCACGGCGTATCAGTCGTGATAACGGGTTGTCACCCGAACCGACGCGACCGAGGCCGTTCGACGAGTGCGGCCGAACGGCGCCGTCAGACGGCCGATTTCGACGTCGAATCGAGACGAACGTGTTCGGTCGCGGCGCGCGCTCTCGGGGGTCGTCGGCCGGGGAACAGCAAAGCCTAATGACGTGGGCTCCAAACCATCTGGTGATGCCCACAGTAGAATACCTCAACTACGAAGTGCTCGACGACCACGGCTGGTCGATGGACGACGACGACCTCTTCGAGGAGGCCGCTGACGCCGGCCTCGACGCCGAAGACTACGGCACCCTCGAAGTGAACCAGGGCGAGTACATCCTCGAATCGGCCGAGGCCCAGGGCTACGACTGGCCCTTCTCGTGCCGCGCCGGCGCGTGCGCGAACTGCGCCTCCATCGTCAAGGAGGGCGACATCGAGATGGACATGCAGCAGATCCTCTCCGACGAGGAGGTCGAAGAGAAGAACGTCCGTCTCACCTGTATCGGGAGCCCGGCCACCGACGAGGTCAAGATCGTCTACAACGCGAAACACCTCGACTACCTGCAGAACCGCGTCATCTGATCGGGTCTCTCCTTCGGTAACCGCCGTTTTCACACGGGATCGCGGCGCGCGCGGTCCTCGACTTCTCTCGGCACCGAGAGCGACGGGTCCGTCGCTTCAGCCGCTTCGAGCGCCGACCGCGCCGCCGTCTCGACCGAATACGTTCGGCTGAATTTCGCGGCCGTGGGAACGCCCGAAACCCCGTTCGGGGGACCGTCCGTACGGGGGGTATGGTCGAGAAGACGGACCGACGCGAGAACGCGAACGGGCCGCGGTCGGCCGACGGTCGCCGCTTCGAGGTGTTCGTCCGCGAGGCGGAGTCGGACCCGCTCCGGCACGTCGGCACGGTCGCCGCGCCGACGCCGGACGCCGCCCACGAGGAGGCGAGCAAGCTCTTCGCCTGGTACGCCCGCGACGTGTGGGTGTGCCCGGCCGCGGAGGTGTCCCGGTTCTCCGCGGAGTCGCTCGCGGACGACGACGCCGAGGGCGACGCGAATGCCGAGGACGACGCGAATGCCGAGGACGAGGACGGCGACGAGCCGCGCGTCTACGACGAGACGGAGGGCACCCCGACCGCCTCCTGCGGCGGCGCGCCCCCGGCCGACGCGGTCGACGCCGACGACGCGGGGGGGCAGCGATGATCTCCGTCAGCAAGCTGCTCTGCGGGCTCGACGCCGAGAGCGACGGGCTCCGCTACGACGCGGCCGACGGCTCGAAGAAGTCGCAGATCACCGAGGAGAAACAGCAGCGCCCGGTCGTGGTCTGGAACACCACGAAGCGGTGTAACCTCTACTGCGAGCACTGCTACGCCGGCGCGGACGAGGCGGGCGCCCCCAACGAGCTCTCCACCGCCGAAGGGAAGGCGCTCATCGACGACCTGGCCGAGTTCGGCGTGCCCGTGCTCCTCTTTTCCGGCGGCGAGCCCCTCGTCCGCGAGGACCTCACGGAGCTCGTCGCGTACGCCGCCGACAGCGGGATCCGGCCGGTGCTCTCGACGAACGGGACCCTCCTCACCCGGGAGCGGGCCCGCGAGCTGAAGGAGGCGGGACTCAAGTACGCCGGCGTCTCCGTCGACGGGCTCCCCGAGCGCAACGACCGCATCCGGGGCGAGGAGGGGGCGTTCGACGCCGCCGTCCGCGGGATCGAGGCCTGCCTCGACGTGGGGCTCAAGACGGGGCTGCGGTACACGATCACCGAGCACAACGTCGACGACCTCGCCGGCGTCGTCGACTTGCTCGCCGACGTCGGCGTCGACCGCTTCTGCTTCTACCACCTCGACTACGGCGGCCGCGGCGCGGACATCTCGGACGTGGACCTCTCCCCGGAGGCGACCCGGCAGGCCGTCACCGACCTCTGTGACCTCACCCGCGAGTACCACGACCGCGGCGAGGAGATCGAGACGCTCCTCGTGGGCAACTACGCCGACGCGGGTCACCTCGTCGAGTACGCCGACCGCGAGATGGGCGAAGGCCGCGCGCGGCTCATCTACCGGTACCTCGAGCGCAACGGCGGCGACCCGACCGGCGAGCGCGTCGCCGACGTCGACCCCGTCGGCAACGTCCACCTCACCCAGTTCTGGCAGGGGTACTCGCCCGGGAACGTCCGCGACCGCTCGTTCGGCGCGATCTGGTCCGACGAGTCGAACCCGCTCCTCGCCGGGCTCCGCGAGCGGGAGGAACGCCTCTCCGGGCGGTGCGCCGACTGCGCGTACCAGTCGATCTGCCGGGGCGGCTCGCGGCTCCGCGCGCTCTCGACGCACGGCGACCCGTTCGCCCCCGACCCGAAGTGCTACCTCACCGAGTCGGAGCGCGCCGGCGAGGAGGCGCTCGCGCGGATCGACGCCGCCGACCGCTCCGCCCCCGCCGACGACTGAGCCGCCCCGCCGAGGTCGCTCACTCCCGTTCGCTTCCCGAGCCGTCTCCCGTCCCGTACTTCGCCGAGAAGCGCTCCGCGGGCAGCTCACCGCGGGCGACGCCGATGGCGTCGCGCACGAGCTCGGCGGCGGCGTCGTCGCGGATCGGTTCGACGACCGGGGAATCGTCGTCGCTCATGGCCGAGCGATGGAGTCGCCGCTCCCTCGGCCTCTCGCTTCACGTGTGGACGGCTTCAAGAGGGATCCGGGCGCTCCGCGCCGTCGAAGACGTCGGTGACCAGCTTCGCCTGCGCCGTGCGGAGCCGCTGTGAGAGCGCCGACTTGCTGATGCCGAGCTCGTCGGCCAGCTCGCTCAGGCGCACGTCGCGGTCGTCGTCGAAGTAGCCGCGGACCACCGCGAGCTCGAGCCCGCGCCGCTGTTTCGGCGTCAGCGCGGAGAGGTCGAAGGTGACCTGCTCCGTCGCGTCCGGCCCTTCCACGACCGCGAGCCGGACGAGCCGCACCCGGTCGACGACCGTCCGGAGCTCCTCGACCAGCCGGCGGACGGCGTCGCGGTCGTCGACGTACGCGGTCACGAGTATCGTCCCGTCCTCGACGCGCCGGAAGTGCGGCGCGTAGCCGAGCCGCGCGAACACGTGGCAGAGGCAGTCCTCGTCGACCTCGCCGGTCCCGCGGCGCACGTCACCCTCCGGGGTCGTCACGTCGGCGACGCACTCGTCGCCGACGGCGTTGACGGTGACCTCGGCGGCCGACTCCGCCTCGGAGACGATCGGACAACCGCTGTCGCCGGTCGGGTCGACGTCGAGGTCGACCCGCAGGCGACGCCCCCCGTCGGCACCGGCGACGTCGGACATGACAGTCGGTACGGGTGGCGCGGTTTTTACTCTTCGGCGGATTCCCGGGATCCGGCGCGACGTCGCGTGGGCCTGAAAAATCGGTCGGGGTCGCTTCCGCGGCGGCGACGCGCTCTCGCGTCGGCTCAGTCCTCGGACTCGGGGGCGGCCTCCTCGGCGGCCGGCTCGCTCGTCCCGCTCGACTCGGCCTCCTCGCCCTCCTCGGAGCGGGCGGCGACGAGCGCCCCGCTGGCGACGCTGTACATCGGCTCGTCGGCCGAGCGCACGCCGCTGATCGAGAACGGGATGTTCGCGTCCGCGAGGTGGTCGGCGAACAGGTCCTCGAAGCCGTTCGGGCTGGAGGTGCCGCCGGTGACGACGACGGGCACGTCGAGCCCCTCCTCGACGTCCTCCTCGTCGACCTCGCGGGTGATGTTCTCGATGACGTAGTCGAGCAGGTTCTCGTAGTAGATGGCGAGCGCGCCCTCGACGCCGCCCACGTCGGTGCGGAAGTCGAGCTCGAAGTCGTCCTCCTTGATGCTCGTCACCTTGTCGACCGGGGTCCCGGTCGCCTGCGAGGTCTGCTCGTCGATCCAGTCGCCCCCGCGGGCGATGGAGAACTTCATGACGGGCACCGCGTAGTAGGCGAGACAGACGTTCGTCATCCCCGCGCCGAAGCTGATCCCGAGCCCGGTGAAGTTGTTGTCGGCGAGCTCGGAGTAGATGACCGCCATCCCCTCGTTGATCGGCTCGGGGTCGTACCCCATGTCGCCGAGCATCGACTCGAGGGTCTTCTCGTGGTACAGCGTCGTCAGCCCGGAGTCGATCGGGTCCGCGGGGCTGGAGTAGAACAGCCGCTCGTTGGGCTTCGAGGGCTCGCCGACCACCTGCTCGGTGATCAGCTTGATCATCGGGATGGCCGACGCCTCCTCGCTTGAGAGGATGCCGTGTTGCATCGGCCGGCGGGTCTCCTTGTTGAAGATGTTCGCGAAGTTCAGCGCGTCGTCGCCGACGACGTACACCTTGTCGTCCTTGCGGATGTGGAGGACCTCGCTGCGGGACAGCATCTGCTCGGCCATGTCGCTGTACTCGATCTCGACGAACGAGTTCCGCTGCTGTACGAACACCGTCTCCGCGCCCTCCTGTCGCCCGGAGAGGATGTTCATCGTACCGACGTCTAGGCCCTTAGCCATACCCGAGTATTTCATTTCGCACCTGATAAACGTTCGTGGGGATCCGTCCCGCGCTCCCGCGCCCCGGGCGAACACCTTCGGGAGTCGCGGCGATCGGCGGCCGATCCGCCGACGGGACGACCGCTGCGCGCCCCCGACCGCAGCGTCTCCCGCCCGATCCCGCACCGTTTATTCCTCGGGGGCGGGAGTACGCGGACGACGTGCGAGACACGCTCCGCGGTATCGTCGAACTCGCCCGCCTCGGCAACTGCGTCGCGGCCGGGGTGCTCACCGCCACCGGCGCGTTCGTCGCGGGCGCGGCCGGCGCGGTCCTCCCGACCGCGCTCGCCGCCGTGACGACCGCCTTCGCGGTCGCCGCCGGCAACGGCATAAACGACTACTTCGACCGCGAGATCGACGCGGTCAACCGCCCGGACCGACCCATCCCCCGCGGCGCGGTCTCGCCGCGGGGCGCGCTCGCGACCGCGACCGCCTGGTTCGCCGTCGCGGTCGCGGCCGCGGTCACCCTCCCGCCGCTGGCGATCGGCATCGCCGCCGTGAACCTCGTCGCCCTCGTGACGTACACGAGCCTGTTCAAGGGGACGCCCGGGCTCGGCAACGCCCTCGTCGCGTACCTCGTCGGCTCGACGTTCCTGTTCGGCGGGGCCGCCGTCGGGAACCCCCGCGCCGTCCTCGTCCTCGCCGCGCTCGCGGGCCTCTCGACGTTCACGCGCGAGGTGATCAAAGACGTCGAGGACGTGGCCGGCGACCGCGAGGAGGGGCTCTCTACGCTGCCCATCGCGTTCGGGGAGCGCCGCGCGCTGTGGATCGGCGCGGCCGCGCTCGTCGTCGCGGTCGCCGTCAGCCCGCTGCCGTACCTCTCCGGGACGCTCGGCGCGGCCTACCTCGCGGTCGTCGCGGTCGCCGACGCGGTCATGCTGTACGCGACCTACGAGAGCTTCGCCGACCCCGCCGCCGCGCAGCGCCGATTCAAGTACGGCACGTTCCTCGCGGCGGCGGCGTTCGTCGCGGGCCGGGCCGTCGTGGTCGCGTGAGACGGCTCGCGGCGGTCGCGCGGGTCGACAGAGCAGTCACTCGCGGACGCGACTCGACGAAAAAACGGAGTCGACAGCGGTTCGAACCGACGCTCGACGGCGGACGGTCAGGTGACGGTCACGCGACGTTGAAGCCCTTGTCGCGGAGGAAGTCCTCCACGCGACCCGAGTGGTTCCCCTGGAGCTCGATGGCGCCGTCCTCGACGGTGCCGCCGCAGGCGAACTTCGACTTGAGATCCGACGAGAGGGAGCTCAGATCCACGTCCTTCGGGTCGAATCCTTCGATGACCGTTACCTCCTTACCGTACCTGCGCTCGTCGATGCGGATGCTGATCTGCTGGGACTCTTTCGCGACGTCCTCGCAGACGCAGAGTTCCTGGGGCAGTCCGCACGTCGAGCAGACTTCCGACATTACAACCTGAGTCTACAGGATGCCCATATTAAATAGTGTCGGGAAGCCCCCCGTCAGCGGACGAACCGCCCGACGAGCGGCAGTCGTTCCACCGCGAGCCGGCGCACCGCGCGGCGCGCCTCGTCGGCCTCGTCGCGGGTCACCGACCCGGCGTACGCGGCGCGCTCGTACGCCGCCGCGACGGTCTCGACGCGCTCGTCCGCGCCGAGCGTCCGGATCGCGTTGACGTAGCTCCGCGGCGTCTCCCCCGGCCGCCGCTCGCGGTAGCGCCAGGCGAGCAGCCGTTCGAGGTCGGCGAACGCACGCTTCGCGTCCGTCGCCGGATCGCGGCGCAGCCGGGGCAAGACCGGCCCGATCCGGCGCCCCACGCGGTCGCCGACCCCGGCTCGCCGCCCGCCGGCGACGCCGAGCGCCGCGACGAGCAGCCAGTAGAGCGCGGTCTCCCAGTCCGGGAGCGGGATCGACCCGCCGCCCTCGGTCCCGGCGCTCGGCCTGTCACCCGGCGAGACGCTGTCCACCGTTCCCCCTTCCAGCCGCGAGATCTCCCCTGCGGTGGGGCCCTGCGAGTCGCCGGTCGCGTTCACGTCGCCCGCGACGGGCTCAGTCGCGCCGTTCTCGCTGGCGTTCGGCCCCGACCCGCCGTCGGCCGCGTTCGGCCCGCCCGCGCTGGGCTCGGTCTCCAGCGTCTGGTTTGGCGTCGAGGCGTCGGTGTCGACGTCCTCCGCGCCGTCGGCGCGCGCCTCCGCGAGCCGGGTGTCCCGCGCCTCGTCCCGCGGCTCGGACGGCGTCGGGTCGAACGCGACCCAGCCGTGGTCCGGCACGTAGATCGACACCCAGGTGTGGGCGTTCTGGCCCCGCACGACGTACTCGTCCTCGCCGACCTGCTGGCCGGTGGTGTACCCGCTCTCGAACCGGGTCGGGATCCCCTGCGACCGCAGCATCGCCGCCATCGTCGTCGCGAAGTAGACGCAGTAGCCGGCGTCCATCTCGAAGAGGAACGCGTCGGCGACGTCGCCCTCGGGCCGCTCGACCGTCAGCGAGTACGCGTACTCGGAGCGCAGGTACGCCTCGACCGCGGCCGCCTGCTCGTACGGCGACTCCGCGCCCGCGGCCGCGACGATCTCCTCGGTCCGGTCGCCCACCCGCTCCGGCGTGCTCTCGGGGAGCTGCGTGTACCGCTCCTCGATGGCCTCGGGGTAGTCGGTGCTGGCGTTGCGGAGCGCCGCGGGGTCGGCGTCGAGCACGCGGCTCTCGACGGTCACCTCGTCGCCCAGGTCGAGCGGCTCCGCGAGCCGCAGGCTGCCCCGCTCGTCGACCTCAACCGTCCCGCCGCCGGACGCGGCGACCGGCTTCCACGGCGCGGGTAACGCGCCGGACTCGGCCTCGGCGGTGATCGTCGTCGTGACGCGCTCGCTCTCGCCCGGCGGACCGGCGAGCGTGTCGTTGACCGCGGACCGCTCGCCGGTCCGCACCCAGCCGTCGCCGGTGTAGGTGTCGTACGCGCCGGTGTGCCAGTTCCGTTCGACCGGGCTCTCGATCGTGTATCGGACCTCGGGCGAGAGCCGCGTCGACCCGACCACCTCCAGCTCGTCGCCGCCGCTCAGGCTCGACTCCAGGGTCGAGGTCCCCCGGTCGAGCCCCAGCGGCGCCGCCGCGCCCCCGGGGACCACGGTGACGGTCGCGCTCGCCACGACCATCGCCGCGACGATCAGCGCGAACGTCCCCGCGTGGCCCCGCAGCCGGCTCGGGGTCGAGAGCGTCGAGAGGCCGACGGCGAGCGCGAGGCCGACGACGCCGGCGACCGCCGCCCCCGTGCCCGCGTCGCCGGTGAGCACGAGGAAGCCGAGCGTCCCGCCCGCGACCGCCGCGGCCGCGACGTGTCGCCCCCGCCCCGCGAAGTAGCCGACGAGGAACGTCGGCACCGGCGCGACCGCGAGCACCCAGACGTCCGCGAGCGCCAGCCGCAGCACGGAGAGCCCGGTCGACAGCGCGAGCACGTCGAGGGCGACGCTCCGGATCGTGAACAGCGCGCGCTGGCTCTCCGGGACCGCGAAGAGGTACGCGAGCAGCCCCGCGACGAAGATCCCGCCGGAGAAGACCAGGGCGGCCCGCTCGCCGATGACGCGCGCCAGCGCCAGCCCGCCGAGCCCGGCGACCGCGACGACCGCCGCGGTCCGGACCGTCCCGCCGACGACGTTCGTCACCTCGAAGAACACGGCGAGGTACGCCGCGGCGACGACCGCGACGCCGACCGCCGCCGGGTCGGCGAGCCGCCGGTCGTCCCCGGCCGGATCGGAACGAGCGCGGGGTTCTCGGGCGGGCGCGTCGCGGCTCACGGCGACGCCACCCCCCGTCGGTCCCTGGAGCCGTCGGTCCGGTTCGCCCCGGCGTCGCCGTCCGCCTGGCGCTCGCCCTCGGCCTCGCGGCGCAGGTCGTCGAAGGAGACCGACCGGTCGCCCGTGCGGAACCGGGCGCCGTCGGCCCCGGCGACGATCGTCACGTCGGCCTCGTCGCCCGCCACCGCCCCCGGTCCGGTCCGCGCCGCGAGCTCCAACACCTCGCGCCGGCCGCGGTCGCCCGGCGACGCCGAGACGCGCCCGGCGGGCAGCCGGACGTCGACCGGCACCCCGTCGTCGAGCAGCGCCAGCGCGAGGCTCACCGTCGCCCGGGCGAGCTCGTCGGCCGCCGCCGCGCTCGGAGAGCGGTCCTCGGGGCCGAACCCGGACAGCTCCTCGCCGCCGCCGACCTCCGTGCCGCCCGCGATCGTCACGCGGTTCCGCGCGGTCTCGGCCGAGAACTGCTTGACGACGATCTCGTCGCGCTTGGCGGTCGTCGCCCAGTGGACGTCGCGGACCGCGTCGCCGCGGGTGTACTCGCGGAGGCGGTCGAACTCCTCGCGCTGCCGGCTCACGTCGACCGCGTCGGCCGCGTGGAGCGCCCGGCGGAACCGGGCCGGGATCGGGTCGCGGGGCGGGTACACCGTCACCGCGTCGGTCTCGTCGACGACCAGCTCGCGCTCGAAGAGCCCGAACACGTCGGTCGCGGTGAGCTCGATCGGGCCGAGGGTCCGCTCGCCGCGCTCGCGGTACGTCACCCGGTAGGACACCGGCTCCGACCCCACCGAGGCCCGGATCGGCGCCGTCGGCCCGTCGAGCCCCTCGTCGACGCGGACGAACACGTCGGCGAGGAACGAACGGGAGGGAGCGGCGTCGCCGGTCACGTCGGGCCCGAACTCCAGGCGGACCTCCCGCGTCTCCCCGACGAAGCCGTCCGCGGGCGTCACGTGGCGGACGGCGGGGACGTCGACGCGCGACACCTGGACGTAGCCGGCCGCGAGCGCGATGGCCACCGGGATCACGATCGCGTCGAGCGCGCGCCCCCCGGCGGCGATCCCGCTGGCGGCCGCGACGAGGCCGACGAGGCCGGCGACGCGTCCCCGGCGGGTGAGTGCGGGCGTCATCGGTGCGTGGGGGGCGTCGGCGTCATCGCGGTGTCACTCCACCCGGATCCGGTCGAGCGCGTCGCTGACGACGTCCGCGCCGTCGGTCCCGCCCGACTCGGTCCGGATCCGGTGCGAGAGCACGGTCGGGGCCTCCGTCTGGACGTCGTCGGGGATCACGTACTCCCGCCCCTCGAGGGCGGCGCGGGCCTGCGACGCGCGGACAAGCGCGAGGCTCCCGCGCGGGCTCGCCCCGAGCCGCGCGTTCCGGCGGGTGAACACCGCGAGCCGGGCCACGTACTCCCGGACCGCCTCCGAGGCCTCGATCTCCCCGACGATCCGGCGGGCCGCCCGCACGTCGCCGATCGTCGCCACGGGCTCGACCGAGTCCACCGGGTGGTCGCCCGTGAGGCGGCCGAGTATCGCCGCCTCGTCCTCGGCGTCGGGGTAGCCGAGCCGGATCTTCTTCGTGAAGCGGTCGACCTCCGCGACCGGCAGCTCGTACGTCTGCCCCGGCTCCACGTCGTTCTGGGTCGCGATCACGCAGAACGGGTCCGGCAGCTTGCGGGTGGTCCCGTCGGTCGTGACCTGGTTCTCCTCCATCGCCTCCAGAAGCGACGACTGCGTCTTCGGCGGGGCGCGGTTGATCTCGTCGCCGAGGACGACGTTCGCGAACACCGGCCCGGGCTGGAAGTCGAACTCGTCGGTGCGGCGGTTGAACACGTTGACGCCGGTGACGTCGGAGGGCAGGAGGTCGGGGGTGAACTGGACGCGCTTGAACGAGCCGTCGATCGAGCGCGCGACCGACTTCGCGAGCGTCGTCTTCCCGACGCCGGGCACGTCCTCGACGAGGAGGTGACCGCGCGCCAGCACGGTGACGAGGACGTGCTCGACCGCCTCGCGCTTGCCGACGATCACCTCCTCGACCTCGTTCACGATCCGGTCCGCGAGCGCGGCGACGTCGGCGGGCGTCTCGGGCGCGTCCGCCGCGACGGCATCGGTCGTCGCCCTCCCGGGCTCGGCGTCGGCCGACTCCGCCGGACCGGTTCCGATCGGTGCCGGATCCCCGGGGTCCGTCATGTTCGGCCGGCCGCGTCCGGGTCTGCTTCCCGTCCGGACGCGACCGTGCGAATGCTCCCCGTGATCATCGATATACCCCGGGTAAGGCGAGCAACGGCATATGCGTTCCGCCGGCGGTAGTTCGCTCGAATCCGCGGGTCTCTGTCCCTCTGAGGCCGCCAGTCCGCCGATTTCGTGCGAGTCGTCGGCCCGCCTCCCGGGCCGCCAACCGCCGAAATCCGCGACTACGACTCCCTGACGTTCCGCCCGACCGGCTCGCCGAACGACGAGGCCCCCGTCGCCGGGTCGCGCTCGTAGACGACCTCGCCGCGGACGAGCGTCACCTCGGGGAAGACGCCGCGGAGCCCCTCGAAGGGCGTCCACGCGCAGGCGCTGTGGAGCGCGGCGGCCTCGATCTCGCGGGGGTCGGCGGTGTCGACGAGGACGAGGTCGGCGTCGCGCCCCGCCGCGACCCGTCCCTTCCGGTCGAGGCCGAAGATCTCGGCCGGGTTCGCGGCGACGACGTCGCGGACGCGCTCGAGCGACAGCTCGCCCGTCCGCGCCGACTCCAGGAGGAGCGGGTACAGCGTCTCCACGCCCGGCACGCCGCTCGGCGCGTCGACGAGTTCGCGGCGCTTCTCCTCGACCGTGTGGGGCGCGTGGTCGGTCGCGACCACGTCGACGTCGCCCGCGGCGAGGCGGGCGAACAGCGCCTCGCGGCGCTCCTCGGACCGTAGCGGCGGGTTCATCCGCCCGAACGTGCCGAGCGACCGCGCCCGCTCGCGGGAGAGGTAGAGGTGGTGCGGCGTCACCTCGCAGGTGACGCGTGCGGCGTCGGTACTAGCGTCGCCGTCGCCCCCTCCCGACTCGCTTTCGCGGGCCTCGACGACGGCGTCGACCGCCTCCGGCGTCGAGGTGTGCGCGACGTGGACCTGCGCGTCGCGGTCCGCGGCCGCCGCGAGCGCGCGCTCGACCGCGGCCACCTCGGCGTCGACCGTCCGATAGGCGGACCACCCGTCGGCGGTCGCGGCCGTGCCGACCCCGCCGAGGTCGCCGTCGAGCGCGCCGTCGTCGAACAGCGTCGCGTCCTCCGCGTGGACGGTGACGGGGACGTCGCGGGCGCTCGCCTCGTCGAGCGCGTCGGCGAACAGGTCGGCGTCGATCCCCATGTCGCCGGTCGAGTCCGCGAGGAACACCTCGCCGAGCGCGAACAGCGGCCGGTCGAAGAGGCTCGCCGGGTCCCAGTCGGGGGTCACGCCGCCGTTGATCCCGTAGTCGACGAGCGACTCGGCGGCGAGCGCGGCCTTCTCGTCGAACGCCGCGCCGTCGACGGTGGGCGGCGAGGTGTTCGGCTGGTCGACGACGGTCGTGACGCCGCCGGCCGCGGCGCTCCGGGAGCCCGAGCCCCACGTCTCCTTGTGGCTCCCGCCCGGCTCGCGGAAGTGGACGTGGACGTCGACCGCGCCCGGCAGGAGGTGTCGCCCGCGGGCCTCGAGGACGCGCTCGCCGGCGTCGGCCCCGAGCCCCTCGGCGACCGCGTCGATCCGTCCGTCGTCGCCGATACGCACGTCTCGCACCCGGCCGTCGGCCAGCGTCGCGCCCGTGATGAGCATCGTTGTGGGCCGGTCGCGGCGAGCGGGATAAACGCTGGTGGTTCCGGGCGGGCGTCGGTCGGCCTTGACGGCGACGCCTCGCGGGTCACCGCAAGAGGTTTGCCGCCCGCGGCGGCTCGTCTCGCGCATGGTCCCGTCCGTCCCCGCGACTTGGCTTCCGCTCTCCCCCGTTCCCGCGCTCGTCGGTTCGGCCGTCGGCTGGCTGTGGACGCTCGCGCTGCTGGTCCTCCCCGGGCTCGTCGCCGCGGGGCTGTGTGCGCCGTTCCTCGCGGCGTCGCGCCTCCGGGCGCTGTTCGAGGCGCTCCCCCCGGCGGGGCGGGTCCTGCCCTCGTACCTCGCGGTCGCGATCGGGCTCTCGGTCCCGTACGTCGCCGGCGTCGGCCTCACGGTGGCGCGCGCCGGCGAGGCGGGGCCCGCGTGGAGTTCGGGGTTCCTCTCGACGGCGCTTCTCGGCGGCGTCCTCGTCGGCCTCGTCGCTCCTGCGACCGCCGTCGCCGGGCTGCCGCGTTTCGGGGTCGACTGGGATCCGACCGGATACGGCCCCTCGACGTGGCTCCTCCTCGGCGCCGCCGGCCTCTGGTACGCGGTCGTCGCCGCCGTGCCGCTCGCCGCGCTCGCCGTCGGGATGGCGTTACCGGGCGGGTACTGACGGCGACGCGCGAACCGGGCGACCCGACTCCGCGGGACCTCCCGATTCCATAACACTTTGTTGCCTCGCGTCGAGACTCCCCCGCGCATGCTCCCCGCACCATTCCGGCTGTTCTTCGTTGCCGTCCCCCTCCTCGTTAGCGCCGGCGCGCTGGCGATGGCGGCGTTCCCGCGAAAGATGACGAGCTGGCAGACCCGCTCGCCAGACGGATCGACGGGGCGGATCGAACCGAGCGACACGCGGATCCTGCTGATGCGCGTGATGGGCGTCGTCGTCGCCGCGCTCGCCCTCCTGATGGCGTTCGGCACGTTCTCGTTCATCCCCTGAGGCCGGCGGTTCCGCGCCCCGGCCCGAATCCTTGTCACGCGGTGACGGCGCTCCGATACGGTTTTGGGTCGCCCCGCGGAACTCCCGACAAATGCTGTCTCGACAGTTCGTCCGGGAGAACCCCGAGGTCGTCCGCGAGGCGCTCGACAACAAGGGCGTCGACGTCGACCTCGACCGGATACTCGACGTCGACGAGGAGTGGCGGGAGCTGAAACAGCGCGGCGACGACCTGCGCCACGAGCGCAACGAGGTCTCCTCGACGATCGGCGAGCTGAAGGCCGCCGGCGAGGAGGCGGAGGCGAAGGAGGCGATCGAGCGCTCCCAGGAGCTCAAGTCGGAGCTCCAAGACGTCGAGGCGCGCGCCGACGAACTGGAGGGCGAACTGGAGGAGTCGCTGCTCGAACTGCCGCAGATCCCCCAGGAGTCGGTCCCGGTCGGCGCCGACGAGTCGGAGAACGTCGAGCGCCGCCGCGAGGGGTTCGACGACCTCCGCGACCTCCCCGCCGAGGTGACGCCGCACTACGACTTAGGCGAGGACCTGGAGATCCTCGACTTCGAGCGCGGCGCGAAGGTCGCCGGCGGCGGCTTCTACGTCGCGAAGGGCGACGGCGCCCGCCTCGAACACGCGCTGATCCAGTTCATGCTCGACGTCCACCGCGAGCAGGGGTACGAGGACGTGTTCCCGCCGATCCCGGTCAACTCCGCGTCGATGCGGGGCACCGGCCAGCTCCCGAAATTCACCGAGGACGCCTACCGCGTCGAGGGGTCGAACGAGGACGAGTACGACGACGACGACCTCTGGCTGCTCCCGACCGCGGAGGTGCCCGTCACGAACCTCCACCGCGACGAGATCCTCCTCGGCGAGGACCTCCCGCTG
>NZ_CAKZRO010000059.1 GCF_937146585.1 uncultured Halorubrum sp.
TCGTACTCACCACTGGGCATTTCGGTCACACGTTCCGCCGGTTCCCCCTTAACGGACTCGGTTGTGTGGGCCGATACGACGGTGGTATCCCTCAGACTGTGTCGTCGAGGTCGTGTTCGGTCGCCATCTTCGACGCCTCGGACGCGAACCGCTCGACCTCGTCGGCCGGGCTCTCGCCGAGCGCGCTCTCGTCGACCTCGCGGCCGGCGGTGATCCCGTCGCCCGTGACGAGCCGCTGTTCGGCCAGCTCCTTCGTGTGCATCCGCTCGCCGTCCGCGGTGGCGTAGGTGAGCCGGACGAGCCCCTTCGAGTCGAACTGCCGGTCGACGAGCCAGACCGTGGTCATACGCAGCGATGGGTGCCTGCGACGATTAAAACGGACGGTCGGCCGCCGGAAACCGCGGACGGAGATTGGTGTCGGAGAGGGGTGGCGGTGGCGCGTACCTGCGAGCGGCCGGAGCGAAGCGGAGGCCGCGAGGAGCACGCGCGAGGGAGTCGGCCGACCGAAGAGAGGCCGACGAGGTTGGGGAGGTGTGAGGCTGCGGTACTGGGTGGGACTCAAAGGGGTAGGGGGGAGGGCGCCGTAGGCGACGTAAGCACCGCAGGAAGCGAGCGAAGTGAGCGACCGAGGAGCACAGCGAGCGTACGGCGCCCTCCCGGCTGGGGCTTTGGAGGTGGTTTCTGCGGATCCGGTTTGGGAGTCGCTGGAGTCCCGCAAGTCTCGCCGTCACCGCTTTGTATCGGCTCGCCGAACAAGCGGTCATGTACGTCGAGTTCGACCGCGACACCTGCGTCGGGATGTACCAGTGCGTCGCCGAGTGGGACGCCTTCGACAAGAACCTGAACGACGGGAAGGCCGATCTAGAAGGCAGCACCGAGGAGGAGGATGACCTGTTCGTCGTCGAGGTGCCCGACGGGGAGGAGTTCGACGCGAAGTTCGCGGCGCGGGTCTGCCCGGTCGACGCCATCGAGGTGTACGACGACGACGGCGAGCAGGTGGTGTAGACGGGCCCGGTCGCTCGATCGGTCGCGCACAGACAACAGCCGGTGTCTCGACCTGGGCGAACACCGCCTCGCGACTGCCCCTTCGAGTCCCGCCCCGCACAGCGACCGCAGCCTCACGCCTCCCCAACCTCGTCGGCCTCCCTTCGGTCGGCCGACTCCCTCGCACGCGCTCCTCGCGCCCTATCGGGCGCTCGGAGGCGCGCGCCGTGGTGGGTGCTTCGCCGGGCGCGTCGGCTGTGCCCGGTTCTATTTATAAGTGATCGGCCACGTCCTCGGCGAAGTACGTCACGATCAGGTCCGCGCCCGCGCGCTTGAGCGCCACGAGCGATTCGAGCGCGGTCGCCTCCAGGTCGAGCCACCCCTTCTCCGCGGCGGCGTGGAGCATCGCGTACTCCCCGGAGACGTTGTACGCCGCGATCGGTCGGTCGAACTCGCGCCGGAGGTCTCCGACGATGTCGAGATAGGGGAGTCCGGGCTTCACCATCAGCACGTCCGCGCCCTGCTCGGCGTCGAGCCGCGCCTCGCGGAGCGCCTCGCGGCGGTTCGCGGGGTCCATCTGGTAGTGCCGGCGGTCGCCGAACGCGGGCGCGCCGTCGGCGGCGTCGCGGAACGGGCCGTAGAAGGCCGACTCGTACTTCGCGGCGTAGCTCAGGATAGCGACCTCCTCGTGGCCCGCCGCGTCGAGCGCTTCGCGGATCGCCCCCACTTGCCCGTCGGTCATCGCCGAGGGGGCGACCACGTCCGCGCCCGCGTCGGCCTGCGACACCGCGGTGCGTGCGAGCAGGTCGAGGGTCGGGTCGTTCTTCACCGTGAGCGTCGGGTCCGCCTCGGCCGACTCCTCGATCACGCCGCAGTGGCCGTGATCGGTGTACTCGCAGAGGCAGACGTCGCCGATCACGGTGACGTCCGTCTCGGCGTCGATCCGGCGGATCGCGCGCTGGACGACGCCGTCGGCGGCGTACGCACGGCTCCCCTCGGGGTCTTTCGACTCGGGGACGCCGAAGAGGATCACGGCCTCGACGCCCGTCTCCCGGATCTCCGCGACGCGGTCGACCGCCTCGTCGACCGGCACGCGCTCGTGACCGGGCATCGTCTCGATGGGGACGCGCTCGTCGGTCGTCGCGTCGACGAACACGGGCGCGACCAGGTCCGACGCCGAGAGGGCGGTCTCGGCGACGAGCGGGCGGACGCCGTCGGTCCGGAGTCGGCGGGGACGGTCCGTGAGGTCCATACCGACCGTTCGAGGCCCGCCGACTTTTAGCGTTCGTCTCCGCGCGACTACTCGGAGGACTCGATGTCGATCCGGTCGCGGAGCTCCGCCAGCTCGTCCGACTCCGCGAGCTCCTCGACGCGCTGTTTGAAGTGGGACTCGCAGAGCCCGACGACCACGCCGCGCTGCTCGGCCTCGTACGTGGCCTCCCGGTCGCAGTAGTGACACCGCATACTCGGCACTCCGGTCGGCGCGGGCTTAATCTTGTTCGTCGGTCGTCGCGGCCGAGGGCGCTCCGGCCCCGAGCGCCTCGACCGGCACCGGCTCGGGGAGCCGCTCGCGGACGGGCTCGAACGCGGACGCGGTCAGCCCCGCGACGCCGAGCGTCCGCTCGTGCGCGTCCGTGCCGCCGGTTCGGAGCAGGTCGGCCTCGCCCGCGGCGCGGTCGATCCGCGCGTCGTCGACGGTGCGACCGTACGGGTAGAACCGCTCGACCGCGTCGATCGCGGCCGACTCGCGGGCGACGTCGAGCGCCTCGTCGACGCGCTCGTAGCGGAAGGGGTGTGCGAGCCCGACGAGCGCGCAGGCGTCGTCGAGGAGGGCGAGCCCCTCGTCGAGCGGCGTCACGTCGCGCGCGACGTAGCACGGGCCGTCGTTCCCGATCAGATCGTCGAACGCGCCGGCGTAGTCGTAGGGCGCGTCCGACTCGTCGATCGCCCGCGCGACGTGCGGTCGCCCCAGTCCGGCGCGCGGCTCAACGCCGAGGTCGACGTCCAGTCGCTCCTCGACCGCGTCGAGGATGGCCGCGCCGCGTTCGCGACGGTCTCGCTGGAGGCGGTCGATCTCCGCGTCGAGCGCGTCGGTGTGTTCGGCGGCGTAGCCGAGGAGGTCGAGCCGCTCGAACCCGGCGTCGACGCGGAGTTCGATCCCCCGGACGATCCGGACGCCGCCGTGCTCGACGACCGGAGCGTCGAGCCCGGGGTGGACGCGGTCGTGGTCGGTGACGGCGACCCAGTCGACGCCGGCGTCGCGGGCGGCCGCGGGCACCTCGTCGATCGTCATCGTGCCGTCCGAGACGTCGGTGTGCGCGTGGAGGTCGGCGACCACCGGATCCGCTGAGTCTGCGGGCATGACCGTCGGTAGCGCCGCCCGGCACTAAGCGACGGCGGTCCGTCGGGGGACCGGCCGAGGGAGCAGTATAAGGTCGTATAAGGAATCCCCTCCGACTAAGGTCGTACATGGACAATCATTAAGAACCATCGCGGACTCCGATCTGTTGATGCGCTTGAACGGCGTCGACGACCGACTCGAACGGCACCAGTACCCGACCACCTCTGAGGAGATCATCGCGGCTCACGGAAACGCGACCGTAGAGCTCGCGAACGGGTCCGAGCGGCTCGGCGACGTCTTGGAGCGGTTCGGCGATCAGACGTTCGAAGACCCGGAGGACGTGTTCACCACCCTCCGGGCGGGCGTCTGTCACCGCGGAGTCGGTCGACGGTTCTACTCGGACCGCGACCCGACCACCGACGCGGAGGACGGACCGACGCCGGTCTCGTTCTGACGCGGCGAACCGACCGGCGATCCATACCCTTTTTCGAGGCCCGAACCCGGAGCGACGCGGCTACGAGACGCCGTCGATGATCCCGGAGAGGTCGACCGGGCTCGATCCCTTCCGGTACCCCTCGATGTCGCCGTCCGGCTCGGCGCGGTAGACGACCGCGGGCTTGTGCCGGACCGCGGGTTCGTTCTCGCGCACGGCGGCCCACTCGTCGGCGGGGAACGACGAGCAGTCGACGAACAGCGTGACGCCGCCGGCGTGGGCCGCGAGCTGTCCGCTGGTCTTCGTCTCGGCGGTGTCGCGGACGGCCGCGACGGGGTCGTTCGCGGAGCGACCGGCGGTGGGCTGCGGCCGCGTCACCTCGACGAGGTGGCCGGTCCCGGTGTCGGGATCCGTCGCGCGGAAGTCGAGCGAGTGACCCGTCGTCACCTCGATCTCCGGCGTTATCTCGTAGCCCGCCCGCGTGAGGATCCGGGCCGCGGTGAACTCGGCTATCGCCGCGCTCATTCGGACGAGGTCCCGCGAGGCGGACGTGCCCAGCTTCCCGGCCATCACCTCGCGGTGGTCGTCGAGGATCCCCGGCCGGAGCGTCTCCTCGACGAAGCCGGTCGCCGCGTCGCGGGTCGCGTCCGGGAACCCGGCGGCGTGGTCGCGGAAGAACGCCCGGCTCGTCTCCGCGCCGTCCTTCGAGCAGAAGACGGGGAGGAAGAACCACGAGACGTGCGGGTAGTCGGCCAGCCACGGCTCGTCGTCGTGGAGCCCGGCGAGCAGCTCCCGCTGCGCCCACCGCGAGACCGGGTACGGGGCCTCGTCGAACCCGTACTTGTCCGTCCGCCAGAGCTCGCTCGGCGTCTCCGTGTTGCCCAGCCAGTAGCCCGCCGGGCCGCCGCCGGCGTCGGCGGGCGGGTCGGCGTCGTCGTCGGTCCAGCAGAACAGCGCGAAGGACCCGTCGTCCATGTCGAACCGGCGCGCCTCGTAGCCGGGCGGCGGCGCGAACCACGGGTCGCCGGCGGTCGCCCCGAGGTTCTCGTCGAGGGGGCGACGGAGCTGCGACCGGACCCGGTCCGGGGTCCACCGGCCGGGCGAGCGCCTGAAGCGGAGCGGTTGTGCCACGGGCGTGAAGTATCACGTCGCGGGGTTAATCGATTCCGGTGAACTGGGCCGGACGTTCATCATCGATGATACGTTTACCAACAAGTATATTACAAGAAGCGGCCAAGTGTAGTCGTACCATGTCAATGGGTGCCTATGACGAGGCCGAACACGAGCGTCGCGAGAAGAAGACCAGCGAAGTCGACGCGGACTTCGACGCGGAGCGGCCCGAGTACTCCGGTTCGCTGACCTACGACTCGGGCGACTCCACGGAGGCACTCCTCGACAAGTTCGAAGAGCTCCAGGGGAAGTGACGCGGCCGCGGCGACGCCGCGCCTTCTAATTCCGTTCTCGAACGCCGATAGCGACCGCGCTGTCGATGACATCCACACCGCCGATAGCGACCGCGACGGTCGAAGATTGAGTCGCGCTCGGAGAGGCCGGACGGTCGCGTCTCAGGTGAGCAGAATGGCCGCGCCGCAGACGAGCGCGACCGCGATGACGTGTCCGACGACCGCGCCGAGCAGCACGGGCTCGGTGAGCAGGAACGGGACGAGCGCCAGTTGGATCACGGAGAACCCGATGTTCTCGGCGTCGAGCCGCCGGACGGTCGCCCGCTCGTCGGGCGAGAGGTCGACGTTGACCGCGCGCCACAGCGCGACGACGGCGCTCCACCACGAGGTGCCGATGCGGTACGTCAGGTCCCAGAGGACGAGCAGCGTGAGGTAGACGACGGGGATCGGCGGCTCCGCGCCGAACAGCCGGTCGATGAGGGTCCCGTCCCACGCGAACAGGTACGTCACGAGGGCGATGAACGCCAGCACGCCCAACACGATCTCGATGCTCGACCCGAACAGCAGCCGCTTGTGTTCGGGCGGGGTCCCGAGCAGGCGGTTCTTCGCGCCCAGCCGGTGCATCTCGACGCTGCCGATCGCGGCGATGACGACGGCGACGGTCCCGGCGGCCACGGCGTCCCACGTCCCGTAGTACCAGCCGAGGCCCAACACGCCGACCTCGAAGATGACGAACTGGAGCGCGACCGCCAGCGTGCGCGGGACGTCGAGCCCCGGGATCCCGCCCACGAGGCTCTCGTACACCCACGTCTCGCCGTACTCTCGGCTCACGGCGATACCCCGGGAACCGCGCTCAGTCGCGACGCCTCCGCGTTCCGCGACTCGGTCAGGGCGCGGGCGACTCCGAGCTCGAACGGCGTGAGCTCGATCGGGACGAACTCGCGGATCCGGTCGTCCTCGACGATCACGGTGTTGCGGAGCCCCTCGACCAGCGACCGGGCGAGGTAGGGGTTCACGTCGGTGACGAGTCGGAGCCACCGGGCCGACAGCTCCGGGCTCAACACGGGCACCCTGACGATCCGGAGGCCTCCGCCGAGCTGTCGCCTGGTCCGCCGGAGGATCTCGGCGTAGGTCAACACCTCGGGGCCGCCGATCTCAAAGGTCTCGCCCGCGGTCTCGGGGACCTCGAGGACGCCCGCGAGGTACGCGACCACGTCGGCTATCGCGATCGGCTGACACAGCGTGTCCACCCACTTCGGGGTGACCATCACCGGAAGCCGTCGCGCGAGTCCGGCGATCACCTCGAAGCTCGCGCTGCCCGCGCCGATGATGATCGCGGCCCGGAGCGTCGTGAGCGCCGGGTCGCCCTCGCCGAGGATCCGCTCGACCTCGCGGCGGGACCGGAGGTGTTCGGAGAGCTCCTCGCGGTCCTCGCCGAGCCCGCCGAGGTAGACGATCCGCTCGATCCCCGCGTCGGAGGCGGCCGCGGCGAAGTTGGTCGCGCAGTTGCGGTCGCGCTCCTCGTACCCGGGGCCGCCGTCCATCGAGTGGACGAGGTAGTACGCGGCGTCGACGGTCTCGCCGTCGAGTTCGAACGCCGGCGGCAGCGTGTCCGGCTCCAAGAGGTCGCCCTCGACGACGCTGACGCCGTCGGGGGGCGCGTAGCCGTCGGCGTCGCGGACGAGCGCGACCACGTCGTGGCCGCGGGAGAGGAGCGCCGGGATCAGCCGGCTCCCGACGAATCCGGTCGCACCGGTGACGAGCACTCGCATACCGTTCTCTCGGGCGGAACGACCATAAGCCTCGGCCCGTCCGGAGCGGCGAGGCGACCGCGACGACGGCGCGAACCGCCGCCGAAAGAGACGCCTCGCGGACCGATCGCTAGAAGTGCCCCCGGGTTCCTCGTCCGGTATGCGCGCAGGCGAGTTCGAACCGGTCCGCGAGGTCGAGGACCTCTACGTCCACGACACCGGCATGTTCGACACCGACGAGTACGGCGCGGTCTACGTGTACGACGCCGAGCGACCGATCGTGATCGACACCGGGACGGGGGCGAACCGGGAGGCGCTGTTCGAGAGCGTCGCCGAGATCGGGATCGATCGCGACGAGTTGGCGTGGATCCTCCCGACCCACGCCCACCTCGACCACGCGGGCGGCGCGGGCTACCTCGCGGAGCGCTATCCGAACGCCGAGGTCCGGGTGCCTGAAAAGGGGGTCCGCCACCTCGTCGACCCCGGGGCGCTCGTCGCGGGGACCAAGTCGGCGGTCGGCGACCAGTGGGAGCACTACGCGGAGCCGAAGCCGGTCCCCGACGACCGGATCGAGGGCGTCGCCGAGGGCGACCGGATCGACCTCGGCGACCGCGAGCTCGTCGTTCACGAGGCGCCCGGCCACGCGCCGCACCACGCGGTGTACCACGACCCGGAGGCGGACGTCGTGTTCGCCGCCGACGCCGCGGGCATCTACGTCCCCGAGGTCGACGCCGTGACGCCGACGACCCCGCCGCCGCAGTTCGACTTCGAGCAGTGCCTCGACGACATCCGACTGATCGAGGACCTCGACCCCGACACGATCTGTTTCGGCCACTTCGGGCCGCGGCGCTGCGACGCCGACCTGCTCGGCGAGGCGAAGCGGGCGTACGTCGAGTGGGTCGAGCGCGTCCGGGAGAAGCGCGCCGAACTCGACGACGACGAGGCGGTCGTCGAACATTTCGAGGCGGCGAGCCGCGACATCGACTACTGGAACCCCGAGCGGGCGCGAGCCAACACGAGCCTGAACGTTCGCGGCGTGTTGACGTACCTTGATCGCGTCGACGACGCGGCGTGAGCCCGCGGGACGGCGCGGCGCGGGGAGCGCGGAGTCGAGAGAAACGCCCTAAACCCCGCCGCACGTAGGCGGGAGACAGATGGGCATCTTCGACACGATACGGGCCGTGCTCGGGACCAGCGCCGAGACCGACGCGACCCGCGAGGCGGACCCCGAGGACCTCTTCGGGATGTCGACCGCCTACATGACGATGGAGGCGGACCTCCGCTACGACCACTGCGGCGAGGCCGCGCTCTGCTTCTCCGGCGTCGACAGCACCCGCTTCGACGAGGCGGTCGAGACCGTCGAGGCGATCTTAGAGGCCGGCGAGATCGACACCGGCACCGGCTTCCACCGGTACGAGGACGACCACGGCTACCAGTGGTTCGTCCTCGAGGACGACGACCCCGAGGACCTGGTGACGAGCGTCCACTTCGCGGCCGACCAGTTCATCGAGGAGGGGTTCGGCTCGCGGCTGCTCGCGGCCGTGTTCGGCTTCGAGAACGACGACGGTCCCGCCTACTGGGTCTACTCGTTCCGGCGCGGGGCGTACTACCCGTTCGCGCCGCGGGGGACGAACGACCGGAGCCAGCAGGTCGAGTTCAAGCTCCAGTCGGTCCTCGACGGCGAGCTCGGCTTGGAGGACGACGAGTCGTACTGGTACCCGCTGTGGCCGGACGCGCGCGGGAACCACCCGTGGGAGTGAGGGCACGATGAGCGCTGACACCGAGACCGGCGGAACGGACCCGAGCCGGGACCGGGAAGTCGCCGGGCGCGACGCACCGAGAAAACGCCTCCTCCGGTGGGTCGCCGTCCAGGCCGCGGCCGTCGCCGCGGCGGTCCATCTCCTGTGGGCGTGGCCGCGGCTCGGCTCGCCCCCGGACGCCCGCCCGTACCTGTTCGTCGCCGGGAGCGCGCTCGCGGTGGCCGTCGCGGTCGCGACGCTGCGGGCCGGCGAGTACCGCCGGCTGTACGCGCTCGGCGCGGGGACGCTTGGCGCGTTCCTCGGCGGATACCTCGCGTGGCACGGGACGGGCGCGCCCGCGGCGCTCGCGGCGGAGCCGCTGGCGGTCGTGGCGGCGGTCGTCGAGGTCGTCGGGGTCGTCGCCTTCCTCGCGCTGTTCCGCCTCGCGCCGCCGACGAGCGTCGTCGTCGACCGCCGGCGCGAGGAGGAGCCCGACGCGGAGGACCGGACGCCGTGACCGACGCGTACCGGACGGTCGCCGAGCGCGCGACCGCGCGGTTCGAGGTCCAGGGGTCGGAGTTCCTCGGCCACGTCGCGCCAGTCGACACGGTCGAGGGGGCGGAGTCGTTCGTCGAGGCGGTCCGGAGCGAGTACGCCGACGCGACCCACAACGTCCCCGCGTACCGGGTCCCGGCGGGCGAGCCCTCCGAGCGAGCGCCGGGGTCGGAGCCGATGCTCAGGGAGTACTCCTCCGACGACGGCGAGCCGACCGGCTCCGCCGGGAAGCCTGCGCTGAACGTGCTCCAGCAGCGAGGGATCCGGAACGTCGTCGCGGTGGTGACCCGGTACTACGGGGGGACGAACCTCGGCGTCGGGGGGCTCGCCCGCGCGTACTCGCGTGCGGTGAAGGACGGCGTCGACGCGGCGGGAGTGACCGAGGAGCGCCCGCACCGGACGCTCGTCGTCGAGACCGAGTACGACGACTCGGGGACGGTCCGTGGGGTGATCGAGTCGACGGGCGTCGAGTTCGACGCCGACTACGGCGAGCGGGTCCGGTTCGACCTCCGAGTGCCGGTCGCGGAGGTCGACGCGCTCCGCGAGCGGCTCAACGACGCGACGAGCGGGCGGGTCGAGATCGATCGATAGCGGTCGGGAGGGGGTCGTTCGTTCCGGGTCAGCTCACGAGAACTTCCGGACCGTCATGTCGAGCGTGTCGAGGTCGAGGATCGGCGCGTAGCCGGCGTCGGGGTCGATGTTGACGGACTTCTGGAAGTCGGTCTGGGCCTGCCAGCAGCCGGAGTTGACCGCGAGCACGTTGTGGTACTTCCCCCAGCCGAGCTTGTGGACGTGGCCGGTGTGGAACACGTCGGGCACGTCCTCGATGACGAGGTAGTCGCGCTCCTCCGGCGCGACGCGGGTGTGCCCGCCGAACTGCGGCGCGACGTGGCGCTTCTTCAGCAGCTGGTACATCGCCTTGTGCGGCTCGTCGTAGCTCGCCTTCTCCTCGGGCAGCTCCGCGATCACCTCGTCGAGCGAGACGCCGTGGTACATCAGCACCTCGACGCCCTCGACGGAGACCGTCGCCGGGTTCGAGACGATCCGGGCGTCGTGGACGTCCATTATCTCCCGTATCTCGTCGTTGAACCCGGGCTGCGGCTCCGCGAGCCGGACCGCGTCGTGGTTGCCCGGGATCATCACGATCTCGGTGTCCGCCGGCACCTCCTTGAGGTGCTCGGCGAAGACCTCGTACTGCTCGTAGATGTCGACGATGTCCAACTCCTCGTCCTGGTTCGGGTAGACGCCGACGCCCTCGACCATGTCGCCCGCGAGCAGCAGGTACTCGACGGGGTCGGCCTCGGGCGTGTGGAGCCAGTCGGTGAACCCGTGCCACGCGTCGGCCATGAACTCGTCGCTGCCGACGTGGACGTCGGAGATCAGCGCGGCCTGAACGTGGCGGTCGGCCCCGCCGGGGTTGTGAGTGCGGGGAACGTCCGGGAAGTGGAGCGAGTCGGCGAAGAGGATCCCGGCGTCGTCGGCGAGCGTCCCCTCGACCGCGACGCACTCGTCCAACAGGATCTCGTCGACGACGTCGGCGAGCCCCTTGTCCTTCATCACGAGGGCCGGGAAGGTCCCGGTCGTGTCCTCCAGTTCGACCAGCCAATGGCCGGACTTCGTGGAGCGCACGTCGTTGACGAGGCCGATCATCGCGGCGTCGCTGCCGCCGGGCATGTTCGCGATCGCCTCGGCGGGCCGGTGGTTGACGCGGCCGCGGAGGATCTTCGAGAGCCGCTCGTAGCGGTCCCGGAACGTCGTGACGAAGTCGCTGTACTCGCCGGTCCCGGTGCTGCGGCCGGTCATGTCGTTGCCGACCGACAGGTCGCGGAGGTCGGGATCGCGGGAGCGTTCGGTGTCCGGCGTCCCCGCGGGGTTGGCAGTGGAAGTGTCGGGAGCAGTGGTGTCGACGGCGGAACCGCCGGTCGCGGGGGCGTCGGCGGTCGGCGCGTCCGCGGCGGCTGGCCCGGCGTCGGTCGTCGGGTCGGAGGCCAGTTCGGAACTCGGCTGGTCGCCTGCCCCGGACCCCTTCGTTTCAACTGGAGATTGTCCGGTCTCGTCGGGAGCAGCGCCCGATCTGTCGGTGTCGGCGATCGCGTCGCGGACGTGGTCGGCCGTGATCCGGAGCGCGTCGTCCGGGGCGCGGTCGACCGCGGCCGCGACCGCCGCGGCCGGGTCCGCCGCGCCCGCGAGCAGGGTGACCGCCTCGCGCTCGGCGTTGTAGCCGCGCTGGGCGAGGGCCTTCGCGATCCGGGCGTTCGACTCCAGCGGCACGCTACCCGAAAGGGGAGTAGCCGGCAAAACCGTTCCGGACGGCGCGGACCGGTCGGGGGATCGCTACGCGTCCACCGACACCGTGCCGGTCCGCTTGAGGCTCCCGGCGGCCGAGTCGACCGCGCTGTCGATGGCGCCGGAGAACTCGCCCTTCCGACGGGGGCTGAACGTGGTGCTGAGGAGCCCCTGTTTCCCCTTGCCGTCGGCCTGTCGCTCGCCGTCGGAGACCTGAACCTCCACGGTCGGGCGCCCGCCGAAGGAGGGGAGGTGGTCCGACCGGACCGCGCCCTGCTGTTTGAGGAAGCTGCAGACGGCCCGCTGGCTCGGCACGCGGATCCGGGTGACGGTGAAGGACACGTCGGTCTCGACGGGCATCTGCTTGGGGTTCTCGATCGCGCGCTCCTCAACACCGCCGCGTGGATCGAGGTCGCGAGCGACGAGTACGCGGCCGCCGAGCGGCGACTCCGCGCGGCGGGGTGGTACGGCGAGGACCTGCCGCCGTGCGGGGAGCGCTCGGACACGCTCTACTATCGCTCGAAGCTCGCCCGGCTCCGGGGCGACCTCGACGCGGCGGAGCGGCGGCTCTCGGAGACGATCGACCTGGACCGCGAACTCGGCAACCGGCAGAACGTCTCGTCGTCGCTGAAGTCGCTCGGCGACGTCGCTCGCGACCGTGGCGACCCGGAGACCGCGGCACAGCGGTACCGCTCCAGCTTGGAGCTCAAGCGCCGGCTGGGAGACCGAGGCGGGGAGGCCGACGTCCTCCGCGCTCTCGGCGAGGCGTGTCGTCGGCTCGGGAGGCCGGACGCCGCGACGGAGCGGCTCGCCGACGCGGTCGACCTCGCCGCGGATCTGGGGGCGACCGAGCGGCGCGAGCGACTCCGGACGCTCCGCGGGGAGCTTCGCGACGTCTGATCGAGGGGGCTCGCCATTCCCGGGAGGCGTCGCGCCTTTCGCGGATCGGAGCCGTCGCCGTGCGGCCGGACCCGGAAGCTTATGAGCGAAACCCGACAAGGCCGGGGTAATGGACGAAGGGGATCGGCCGACGGACTCCGGTGGGTCGGCCGGTCGAGACGAAGCCGAGGAGACCGATTCCGAAAGAAACCCGGACGAGGCGGCCGACGATCCGTTCGACGGGGATCCCGAACGACCGCCCGACGAGGATCGCGAGCGGTCGACCGACGGGACCGTCGACCCGGGGCGTGGAGACGACGAAACCGTCGGCCAAGGACACGGAGACGACGAGGGCCGTTCCGAGTCGCCCGCGGGGAGAGCGGTCGGAGACGGGGAGCCGATCGGACCGAGCACCGAACCGGAACCGAAGTCGGATCCGGACGAGGCCGGAGTCGAGGACGCGTCCGTCGCTGACGATGGAGCCTTGGCGGATTCGGACGATACTCCGGCTGCGGCTGCGGAAGACGCCGAAGCACGGCACCGGTCTGTACCCCGCGAAGCGACGGAGAGCGACGGCGAGGAGTCGCTCCTGTACCGGTTCCGCCACGATCGGGAGGGCGCGCTGATGTGGATCCGGGAGATGCTGACGAGCGTCGGCGTGGTCCTCCTCGCGGGGCTGCTCCTGTTCGCCGTCAGCGGCGTGTGGCCGCCGATGGTCGCCGTCGAGTCCGGGAGCATGGAGCCGAACATGCGGGTCGGGGACCTGGTGTTCGTCACCGAGCCCGGGCAGTTCGCGCCGGACGCGGCCGACAACGACGTCGGCGTCGTCACGCACGAGGTGGGCGAGTCCGTCGACTACCGGACGTTCGGGTCCTACGGTTCGGTGGTGATATACGCGCCGCCGGGGCGGTCCGGGTCGCCGATCATCCACCGCGCCATGTTCCACGTGACCGAGGGCGAGAACTGGTACGACCGCGCCGACGAGCGGTATCACAGCGCCGTCGACTGCGGCTCGCTCGCTCACTGCCCGGCGCCCCACGACGGGTTCGTCACGCTCGGGGACAACAACGAGGCCTACGACCAGGCCAGCGGCCTCTCGCCGCCGGTCAGGGCCGAGTGGGTGCGGGGCGTGGCGCGGGTCCGGGTCCCGTACCTCGGATACATTCGCCTGATCGCGACCGGACAGGTGGAGTTGAACGAGGCGATCGCGCGGACGGTCGGGAGCAGCCTCTCCCCGGCGTCGTCGGTCTCGGGAGCGGCGGACGCCGCGACGTAAGCGCGGTCGGGGCGCGTCGGCGTCGGGGATACCGGGACCGACGCGGCGTCAGTTGTCGAAGCGCGCCTGGACGAACGGCTGCGCGTTCTCGATGTCGCCGAGCCGGGAATCCGACAGGAGGACGGCCTCGGTCTCCTCGACCGGGACCGAGAGGCCCATCTCCTTCGTGCGCCCGTAGCGGCCCTTGGAGACGACGACGGCGTTGACGATCCCGAGCATGTCGAGCTCGCTGATGAGGTCGGTGACGCGCCGTTGCGTGAGGACGTCGGCGTCGATCTCCTCGCAGAGCCGCTTGTAGATGTTGAACACCTCGCCGGTGTTGATGTTGTGGACGCCGTTCTTCTCCAAGAGGATCACGGCGAACAGGACTATCTTGCTCTGCGTCGGGAGGGTGCGGACGACCTCGACGACGCGGTCGAGTTCGATCTTGTCTTGCGCCTGCCGGACGTGCTTCTCCGCGACGATCTCGGCCTGGGAGCGCTCGGCGAGCTCGCCCGCCGTCCGGAGGAGGTCGAGGGCGCGGCGCGCGTCGCCGTGCTCCTGCGCCGCGAACGCCGCGCAGAGGGGGATCACGTCGTCGGTGAGCGCGTCGGGCTTGAACGCGGTGTCGGCGCGGTGCTGGAGGATGTCGCGGAGCTGGTTGGCGTCGTACGGCGGGAAGACGATCTCCTCCTCGCCGAGGCTCGACTTGACGCGGGGGTCGAGGAAGTCGGTGAACTTCAGGTCGTTCGAGATCCCCATGATCGAGATGCGTGAGCGGTCGAGCTCGGAGTTCATCCGCGAGAGGTTGTAGAGCGTGTCGTCGCCGCTCTTCTCGACGAGCTTGTCGATCTCGTCGAGCATGATCACGACCACGCGCTCGTGGTAGTCGACCGCCTCGAAGAACGTCGAGTAGACGCGGTCGGTCGGCCACCCCGTCATCGGGACCTCCTCCATCTCGTCGGCGTCGTCCTCCAGCGACTCGATCCGGTCGTCGAGCTCGTCGACCGAGTCGAACTCGGTGTCGGCGAGGACCGCGGCCGCGTCGCGACCGGCCGCCTCGGCGTCCGTCGCGTCGGCGCGGAGGCCTTCGAGGCGCTCCAGGCGGTCGGCGATCACCGCCTGGTTCTCCTCGATGAACGTGTTCGCGAGCTGGGCGAGGACGCGGTACTGGGTGTCGGTCACCTCGCAGTTAATGTACTCGACCTCGCAGGGGACGTCGTACTTCTGCGAGGTGGACTCGAGCTCCTGGGAGACGAACTTCGCCGAGGCCGTCTTGCCCGTCCCCGTCTTCCCGTAGATGAGTATGTTGGAGGGGGTCTCGCCGCGCAGCGCGGAGACGAGGATGGTCGCCATCCGGTTTATCTGATCGTTGCGGTGGGGAAGTTCGTGCGGGGTGTAGGAGGGACGCAGGACCTCCTTGTTCTCGAAGATCGGCTCGCCGGAGAGGAGGTCGTCGAACAGGCCCTGATTGTCGTCGCCGTCGTCGAGGACGACGCCGTCGAAGTCGACGTCCGGCGACGACCGGTCGCGACCGCCGTTGTCGAGTCCGGCCGTCCCGGACTCGGGATCGGCCGACAGCGAGTTCCCGTCGCTCGATAACGAGTCTCCGTCGCTCGACGGCGAGTTCTCGTCGAGATCGGAGTCGGGATCCGTCCCGATCGGGACGTCGGGGTCGAACTCCTTCGCGTCGGAGCCGGCGGCCTCCGCCCCTTCAGCTTCGCCCGCGGAGTCGTCGGCGTCGCGAGCCGAATCCTCGGTCGACGCGGCCTCCTCGGAGT
This sequence comes from uncultured Halorubrum sp., assembly GCF_937146585.1. Lineage (GTDB taxonomy): Archaea > Halobacteriota > Halobacteria > Halobacteriales > Haloferacaceae > Halorubrum > Halorubrum miltondacostae. The sequence continues at coordinate 15,408 of NZ_CAKZRO010000059.1, forward strand.
CGCTACTGGCCTCCGAGTCGTCGCCGTCGTCCGGGTCGATGCCGCCGTCGGCCCGCGGTGTGTTGTCGCCTTCGTCCATGTGAACCCCTCCGTTTCGGGTGGAGACGGGCGGGTAAGACGCTTCAGACGCCGTCTCCAGCCCGAAATGCGGACTTGCGGTCGGAATCGATACCGACCACGTCCAGTTGATACAGTCGAACCAGATGAAGAGACGGTACAAAAGTGTTCCTCTCTGGAGTTGAAACGACCCCCTCTCCACCACAGTTGAGGCGGACCGGTGCTAATTTACACCGAGCGGCGGGGCGTATACTCCGGTCGGAAACCCGATATTATCGGTGTGCTACCGGGCCACTTCGAAGCCCCCTCGAGGTCGGTACCCGGTCGTTCGGGTCCAGGGCGGCTACTGTCGTTCGCTCGAACACCTCGACACGCACACTATCTCCATCTGAGTCAATGTAACCAAATTGGCACTTCTGTTCACGGGTCACGGCTCGTCGGTCCCGCTCGGTTATCGGTCCCGTCGTTTCGACGTGAAACGCAGGGGAACCCCCACACCCCTTCGTTTCGGGTGGAACGTCGATTGGGTGGGGGTGGGGGTCGTGAGGTGTAATTGTATAACGGTGGTTTTATTATACAATAATTAGAACAGTACCCTCGACAATCCTTCTCAGATTATATTGTAGTTGTTGGTGTTATTTTATAGGTGGAATATGTGGAATATTTGTTTGAGATGGATCGAGACGACGTCGACCCCGGACGCTCGTCATACCCCCCGGACCGTATCGGCCGTTCCAGTCGAAACGAAGGGGTGGGGGGCCACGACCGACTCACGCTAAAATCCCGCGAGCGACGAGCGTGTCTGCGGGCGCCTACGATTACCTCCCCTTTCCCTCCTTCCCCCGCCTACGATCACCTCCCCTTCTCCGCTCACGATCACGCCCCGGCATTTCCCGGAGCTCTCGCCCGACACCGAATTTCTGGTTCGTCCGGCGCCGACGCTCCGGATCGGGGATGTCTGACGCAGTTCTTAAGTGAGAGCGGCGAGCATTCTACCGTAATTCCCCGAACGGGCGTCGAGCGCTCGGTTCGAACGGCGTCGCGAAACCACCGCGGTGTTCGGGTAACCACACACGGACTGGAGGTCAGGATGGGACTGCTCACGAATCTCAGAGACAGCATATCGCGGGTCACGGACGGCCTGTTCGCGGCCGACGAGCCCAAGCGGATCGGGATCTACGGACCGCCGAACGCCGGTAAAACGACCCTCGCAAACCGGATCGCACGCGACTGGACGGGTGACGCCGTCGGGCCCGAGAGCCACATCCCGCACGAGACTCGCCGGGCCCGCCGGAAGGAGGACGTCGAGATCGAGCGCAACGGGCGCAAGGTCACCATCGACATCGTCGACACGCCCGGGGTGACGACGAAGGTCGACTACAAGGAGTTCTTGGACCACGACATGGAGAAGGACGACGCCGTCCGCCGGTCGCGCGAAGCGACCGAGGGCGTCGCGGAGGCGATGCACTGGCTCCGCGAGGACGTCGACGGCGTCATCTACGTGCTCGACTCGACGACGGACCCGTTCACGCAGGTGAACACGATGCTGATCGGGATCATCGAGTCGCAGGACCTCCCCGCGCTCATCCTCGCGAACAAGACGGACCTGGAGGGGTCGGACGTCCAGCAGATCGCGAACGCCTTCCCGCAGCACGAGACGATTCCGCTGTCGGCGCTGGAGGGCGACAACATGGACGAAGTGTACACCAAGATCGCGGAGTACTTCGGCTAATGGCCGGCCCGAAAGCCAACGTCGACGCCGCGGACGACCCGGACGACGGCGACGACGGCGTCCGGATCGACATGATAAGCGGCGCGCGGATGGAGGGGCTCACGGGCATGGAGAAGATCCGGCTCATCCTCGACGGCGTCCGCGAGGGCAACATCGTCATCCTCGAGGAGGGGCTCTCCCCGGACGAGGAGTCGAAGCTCATCGAGGTGACGATGACGGAGATCAGCCCCGACGACTTCACCGGCATCGAGATCGAGACGTACCCGAAGGCCGAGGCGGGCGACCAGAGCTTCCTCGACAAGCTGATGGGCCGCGAGTCGACCCAGAAGCTCACGGTGATCGGCCCGGCGAACCGGATCGAGACACTCCACAAAGACGAGAACCTCATCAGCACGCTCGTCTCCCGCAAGTAGATGCCCCACCAGTGTACCTCCTGCGGGCGGACGTTCCCCGACGGCTCCAAGGAGATGCTGTCGGGCTGTCCCGACTGCGGCGGGAACAAGTTCCAGTTCAAGCCCGCCGGCGCGACCGACGATGCGCCCGCCGGGCAGACCGGACCCGCCGCCGACCAGACCGGACCCGCCGCAGACTCGTCCGGGTCCCCCGGCGGGGCGTCCGGGTCTCCCGCCGATCCGGCCGATCAGTCGCGACCGACCCCCGACGAGGGCTCCGCGCCGACCGCGGACGACGGCGACGCCGAGCGACGGCCGAGCGAACCCGCGGACGCGACGCCGACCGATCCCGAAGCGAACGCCGACGCCGCCGCCGAACCCGACGGCACCGAGCAGATCGCGGACCGGAGCGACGAGGACACCGCGCAGGCGAGCGCGCGCTCCGAGGTCGTGTCGCCGGACGAGCTCGACCGCGCCAGTCAAGACGTCGAACCCTCCGAGACGCCGCCGGCCGAGGCGGAGCCGCAGCCGGGGATCGACGCCCTCCGCGACGAACTCAACGACCAGTTCGAGAGCATCCGGATCGTCAGCCCGGGGCAGTACGAGCTCAACCTGATGGAGCTGTACGACAGACAGGAGTACATCATCTCCCTCCAAGAGGACGGCCGGTACGTCATCGAGATGCCCGACGCCTGGGGCATCCAAGACGAGTAGCGCCGTCATTTCCATTCCGCGAGCCGAACGCCACGCCGCTTTTTCCCGCTGTGTCTCCAGTCGTCGACTCCGGTGATCGATCGTCGCATTTCCTCCGTTCGAACCCTCTCAGTTCGGGCGATTCGGTACTTCGGGCGACCCTTGTCGAAGAAGATACTGTTATCCGGCTTCCTCCGCTACGGGGTCGCATGTTTACCGATCGCTCTCGCCGACCGGGCCGGAACGCCGGTCCCGATCCGGGCCGTGCCGTCCCGATCGCCCGGCGCCGACCGCCCGCCGGTACCCGACCAGCCCGGACCCACCGCGGGGGAGCCGCATGCGCGTAGTCGCGAAGTTCGGGGGGACGAGCCTCGGCAGCGGCGACCGGATCGAGCGCGCCGCCGACTCCGTCGCGAGCGCCGTCGCGGCCGGCCACGAGATCGCGGTCGTCGCGAGCGCGATGGGCTCGACCACGGACGACCTCCTCGAGGACATCACCTTCGAGACGGACGACGCCGACCGCGCGGAGATCGTCTCGATGGGCGAGCGCACCAGCGTCCGCATGCTGAAGGCCGCGCTGTCCGTCCGCGACGTCGACGCCGTCTTCCTCGAACCCGGCCACCCGGACTGGCCGGTCGTCACCGACGAGCTCGGCGAGGTCGACGTCGCGGAGACGAAGCGACGGGCGCGGGAGATCGCGGCCGACATGGACGGGGTCGTCCCGATCATCACCGGGTTCCTCGCCGAGGACCACGAGGGGAACGTCACCACCCTCGGCCGGGGCGGGTCGGACACGACCGCCGTCATGCTGGGCAACTACATGAACGCGGACGAGGTCGTGATCGTCACCGACGTCGAGGGCGTGATGACCGGCGACCCCCGCG
>NZ_CAKZRO010000060.1 GCF_937146585.1 uncultured Halorubrum sp.
GGCGCGCGCCGCCGACCTGCGTGTACTGCTGGATGTGGTCGGTGATGTTCTTCGTCAGCGTCTCGATGCCCACCGGCTCGCCGTAGCGGAGGCGGTTCACCTGCGCCTGCCGGCGCGCGAAGTCGATGAGCTGGCGGGCGTCGGCGACGTGGCCCGCGCTCGCGACGCCGACGTGGTCGTCGGCCTTGTGGAGCTTCTCGATGCTCTCCGGCTCCATCAGCGGGGAGCGGGCGCGCTTGTCGGCCGCGAGGACGACGCCGTCCTCGGCGCGGATCCCGACGCTCGCCGTCCCCCGTTTCACCGCCTCCCGGGCGTACTCGACCTGGTAGAGTCGGCCGTCCGGAGAGAAGATTGTGATGCCGCGGTCGTACGCCTGCTGTTGGGATTGGCCCTGCATGATATCACTCGATGTCGAAGGTCGTCGCGCCGATCCGGTCCGACTCGGCCGTCACGTCGCACGCGTCTCCGCGCACGACGGCGGGCCGCTCGGCGCCGCCGAACGCGACGTCTCGCTGTGTCGAACTGGCGGTCGCGCGACCCATATATCTTTCCTCACAGGCACGTACCGTCCCCGAAATCCCCCGCACACGGATCCCGACCGGATCGCCGTCGACCTCGCTCACGCAGGCGACCGCGGCGCGCGCCTCGTCGACGTGGCCGTGTCTGGCCCTGACGACCGCCTCCCCGGCCCCGTCGGCGTGCGCGAACGACAGCAGCGTCAGGTCGGCGTCGGCGCTGCCGGCGTCGCCGAGCAGGTTGCCGGCGCTGTACCACAGCGCGCGCTGGAACGCGCGCCGCCCGATCGCCGCGTCCGCCCACGACTCGATCCCCACCGCGAGGTACCGCCACCGCGGCCGGAGGTGTTTCGGGAGGTGTTTCACGGCGGGATCACGCCGGGAGCTCGCGGATCCGCTCCGCGACGATCACCGCCACCTGGTCGTGGACGCGCTCGACGGCCGTCACCGCGAACCCCTCGTCGGTGAACGCCTCGACCAGCGTGCCGACCGTCGCGGGGTCGTCGACCTCCGGGCTGTAGAACGGGGCCTCTGGGTCGGGCTCCTCGAAGAAGGCCACGTCGCCGAGGACGATCCGCCGCGCGCCCGTCCCGCTCATCACCCGGATCGCCTCGCGCTTCTCGTCGTCCGCGAGGTGGTGGAGCGCGAAGTTCGAGGTGACGACGTCGACGTCCCGGTCCGCGTCGAGTCCGGGATCCCGGAACTCGCCGTACGCGAACTCGACGTTGTCGAGGCCGCGCTCCGCCGCTTTCTTTCGCCCCTCGTCCATCATCCCCTCGCTGATGTCGCGGGCGAGGACGCGGTCGGCGTCCTCGGCGACCGCCAGCGCGATGGCCCCGGTCCCGGCCCCCAGGTCGAGGACGACGTCGTCCGACTCCGGCGAGGCGTGGTCGATCACGAGGCTCGCGCAGGCGTGGTACTCGTCGCTCTTCGAGTCGTCGTACGCCGCGGCCTTCTCGGAGAACCGCTCGGCGTGTTCAGCAACCGTCTTCTTCATACCTGCCACGTCGGACCCCCGGCTCCATGAAGCCCTCGGAGCGCCGGTCCCGGTTACGCTCGGCCAGGTTCCCCCACGCCCGGAGCCCCTCGCGGACGGCCTCGGCGTCGAAGCCGATCGCCTCGCCGACCGCGACCAACTCGCGGGGCGCGCGGAGCTCGAGGTGCGACCCCGCGTTCGCGCTCACGACGTACGGCGCGTCGTAGTGGCCGACGATCTCGCGGAGCTTCCGGAGGTCGGCGAGCGCCCGGACCCGCTTCCCCCCGGTCTCGCGGAGGGCGGGACCGAAGTCGAACTCGACGCGGACGCCGTTGTCGCGCGCCGCCTTCGCGAGGACGTGGTTGAAGTCGCCGCCGCCCGCCATCGGCCGGACGAGGACGTCGACGCGGGCCTGCTCGACCGCGAACCGGTTCAGCGCGTCGTCGCCGCCGACCACGCAGACCACGGTCCGGTCGGAGCGGTAGTTCCCGACCGCTCCGGAGGCGCTCGTCGGGTCGTCGGCGTCGATCTCGACCGCGTCGACCACGTCGATCCCGTACTCCTCGCGGAGCGCGTCCGGGTCGCGGGCCGGGCTCCGGTCGCGGTCGGCCGCGCTCGGACCGCCGTCGCCGGCCGCCGCCAGCGCGTCGCGCGACCGCACCACGATCCCGTCGTACCCCTGCCGAGCGGCGGTCGCGGCGTGGCGCGCGACGGTCGCCTCCCCGTCGGGGTGGGCGTGAACGGCCTCGTACATGCCCCGCCGTTTCGCGGCCGAGCGTATCGGCGTTGCGCTTTCGGCGCCGCGACCGCCCTTCGCGCGCTCAGCCGTCTCCGACCGACTCCTCGTCTTTCTTCCACTCGCGCCTGGCGTCCTCGCCCGTGAACCATGTCGCGACGCCGTCCGGGTCGTCCTCGCGGAAGGCGCGGCGACGGCTCCACTCGACGAGCGCCTTCCCGAGCGCGATCGGGAGCAGGTACGGCAGGAGGAGGACCTCGACGCCGGCCACGTCGGCCACGCCGTCGAGGAGCCCGGGAGCCAGCGCCGCCTCGACGGCGAAGATCCCGAAGGTGACCGGGACGACCGTCAGCATCCCGACGACGAAGTAGAAGAAGACGACGCGCTGGGCGGCCTCGACGACCATGTACGGCGACCGCTCCTCGTAGGCGCGCTCGGCGAAGAACTCCCGGCGCACCTCCGCGACCTGCGCGCCGCAGACGCCGAGCGCCGCCAGCCCGACGGTGGGCGTGAGATACGAGAGCGCGTCCCAGCCGACCGCCACGAGCGGGAACAGCAGGAAGACGAAGACGCCGAGCGAGCGGCGGACGACGCGGAAGTTCCGGCGGTAGATCGGGGGGAGCCACGAGACGAGGCGGATCGGCTCCGGCTCGCGCTCCCACACCTCGTCGCGCTCGGCGTCCTCGTCGTAGCCGGTGATGTAGAACGAGCGGCCCTCGAGCCGGATCGGCCGCTCGGCGAACATCGCGGCCGCGCTGTGGGCGATCACCAGGACGGCGACCTCGATCCAGTACACCGCGAGGAGCTCGCCGACGCGCCAGCCGAACCCGACGACGCCGGCAAGTGGGAGGAGGTTCGTCGCGACCACGACTGCGAGGGCGGACCGCCCCGTTAGGGAGCGGCGACTGCGGGGACTCATCCGTCCGAATCGTGGGTGTGTGAGGAATAAAATCTCACGGGGCGCGTCGCCATTCCCCGGCGGCGTCAGCGCCCGACGGACTGCGTGATCGCGAAGACGAACAGCGCCACGAAGAACGGCCCGATGAACGCCTCGCTGGCGACGACGACGCCCAGAACCGGCGTCGACACCTCCGGGATCCCCAACACGAGCGCGTTGAACGACTGGAAGCTGAACGCGAGCGCCGCGAGCGGCCCCCGGTACGTCAGATCGACGCCGAGCCAGGCGTACGCCGCCGCGTAGAAGGCGATGACGGCCACCGAGGCGTACACCACGCGCCCGGCGCGCTCGCCGTAGCCGCACGTGTACCGGAGCACCTGGTTGCTCAGCCACTTCCGCGCGAAGCGGAGCCGCGCCCGCCCGTCAGCCTCCCGCCGGTCCGAGTCGCCCGCGCCGAACGCCGCGCGGCGGTACGACCGGCCGCGGTTGAGCATCTCTCGGAAGTGGAACTCGCGCGCCGCGGTGTTCTCGCCGACGTCGACCGCGCCGTTCTTCGCCCGGAGGTACGTGTTCTCGCGCTCCGCCGGCGTCGCCTCGTCGTCCCCGTGGAGCCGCCACTCCAGCCGGTCGAACAGCGACCGGTACGCGCCGAAGTCGAACCCGTCGAAGACGGCGTTCTCGAACCGGAACCGCTCGAGGTCCGGCTCCGCCGACGCGGCTCCCTCCAGCAGGACGTCGCCGACGACGCTCCCCCCGAAGTCGAACGCGTGGTCCCCCGCGACCTCGATCACGCCCGAGACGGCGTCGACGTTCCGGAAGTCGACGGTGACCGGCCCATCTCCCCGGGCGGTCAGCTCCCGCAGTTCGACGTCGCCCCGGAGGTCGACGTCCCTGAGGAGGATCCGGGACTCGGCGGTCGCGTCGGCCAGCTGGACATCGCCGACGCAGACCCCGGACGTGAGCACCAGACACGTCCCGGGGATCGCCCCGTCGCTGTACGGCAGGCTTGAGCCCGCGAGCGACGGGTCGTCGACGAAGTTCGTCCCCACGGCCACCGGCGCGCCGAGCTCGCTCGCCGTGAACTTCGCGTCGCCGCGGAACGTCGCCGAGGAGAACAGCCCGCCGCGCTCGAACGTCGCCTCGTAGAAGTTCGCGACCGAGTGGAACTCGGCGTTCATGAAGTCCGCCGCTCCGCGGAACGTCACGCCGACGCCGAACAGCCCCTTCTCGAACGCCGCGCCGCGGAAGACGGCCTCGTCGCGGAACGTCGCGTCCTCGAGGTCCGCCCAGCGCCGGAACGCGGTCAGGTTGAACGAGACCGGCCCGCGGAACTCGACCCCGGTGAACCTCGCGCTGGCGCCGAAGCTCCCGTCCTCGAACGCGGCCCGGGACTCGAACACCGACCCGTCGAACCGGACGACGTTCGCGAACCGGCAGTTGTGGCACTCGACGTCGCCGAGGATCCACGACTCGCGGAGGTCGATGGGGTGCGTCGTCTCGCCGTCGACGACCGCGTACTCGAGGTCGATCCCCGGGCAGACGGCCCCGAACAGCCTGTTCTCGGTACCGGACTCGACGACGTCGACGATCGCCGCGCCGACGCGCTCGGCCGTGACGCCTCGCTCGGAGAGCGCCCGGACCGGCTGGTGGAAGACGCAGTGGTCGGTATCGGGCAGGGCGTCGCGCGGACACGCCCACGCCCCGCCGTCGACGTCGTCGAAGCGGTCGCCGCTGACGTCGTGGACGTAGGCGCACGCCGCGGCTTCGCTCATGGCTGCGACTCGCACGGGCGGCGTGAAAGGCTTCGGGTCGGTCGTGCCGACGCGCCGCGCGTCCGCCGCCGCGGTCGCGCCGCCTCGACTGCCCCCGACCCCGCCGCTTTTGTCCGCCCGACGGAACAGTCGGGCATGGCCGCCGACTTGGAGGAGAAGACGGACCGCTACGAGCGGATGCTCGCGGACGCGCTGGCCGCCGCGGAGCCGCGCCCGCCGGCGGACACGCCGCTGGGCGAGGCCGCGGCGGACGTGACGGAGATGGCCGAGTCGTACCTCGACGACGGCCGCCACTTCCGCGCCGACGGCGACCCGGTGAACGCGCTCGCCTCCTACTCGTACGGGTACGGCTGGCTCGACGCCGGGGTCCGGCTCGGGCTGTTCGCGGTGCCCGACGACACGGAGCTGTTCACCACCTGAGCGTCGGTCGCCCGCGGCGGTCAGGCTCCCCGCGCTCGCCGCGCCCGGCGCGAGGGACGCGCTTATGCGCCGACGGCCGTCACTGAGCCCATGGACGAACTCGCGGACCTCACCGAGCGGCTCGTCTCGATCCCCTCCCACGAGGACGAGACGGCGGCCGGCGACGCGATCGAGGAGTGGCTGCGCGCGGAGACGGACGCGACCGTCGAGCGCGACGACGCCGGCAACGTGCTCGCGTTCGCGGGCGCGACAGACGACCCGGACGCCGACTCGCTCGCGTTCGTCGGCCACCACGACGTCGTCCCGCCCGCGCCCGAGCAGACGACCGGCGAGGGGACGGGGGGCGAGTACGTCGTCGAGCGGCGCGACGGCCGGATCTACGGCCGGGGCACGGCCGACATGAAGGGGTCGGTCGCGGCCGCGATGCTCTCGTTCCGGGACGCGACGCCGCCCGCGGGTCGAGAACTGATATTCGCCTCGTTCGTCGGCGAGGAGGTCGGCGGGGAGGGGGCGCGGCACGCGATCGACGCCGGGTTCGCACCGGACCGCGCGGTCGTCGCCGAGGGGTCGACGAACTACTCGAAGCCGGGCGTGACGGACGTCGTCGTCGCCCACCGCGGCCGCCGGGGGTCGCGGCTCGTCGCGCACGGGGAGGCGGCGCACGCCTCCGAGCCGGACGCGGGCGAGAACGCGATCTACCGCGCCTGCGACGCGATCGACGCGGTCCGCGGGCTCGACGCGCCCGAGGCGACGGTCCTCGGGAACGACGTCTCCGGGTCGCTCGCGGTCACGATCGTCGACGGCGGCGAGACGTGGAACGTGATCCCGGAGCGCTGCGAGGCGACCGTCGACGAGCGCACCGTGCCGGGCGTCCGCGCGGACCTGGCCGGCGTCGCCGACGCGACGGCCGGCGTCGAGCACGTCGTCGATCAGGACCTCCCGCCGATGGCCTGCGGCGACGCCGCGTTCGCGGACGCCGCCCTCGACGTCGCCCGCGCGGTCCATGACGAGCCGGGCCTCGACGCGCCCGAACACGTCACCAAGCCGCACGCGACGGACGCCGGCTGGCTCGCGCAGGCCGGCACCGACTGTCTCGTCTGCGGGGCCTCCGAGCCGGGCGAGGCGCACACCGACACCGAGAGCGCGAGCCTCGCGGCCCTCGACCGCTGCCGTCGGATCTACGCGGGGATCGCCGAGCGAGAATTGTAACGATCGCGACGGAGCGACTCCCCGGGAGCGACGGCGGCTCGCGACCGTCTGGGGCGGGTCGTATGGAAGGGGTTTTATGCGCCCCGTGGAAAGTGTGCGCCACTATGGGAGACAAGTCGAAGGCTCAAAAGAAGCGTCTGGCGAAGGCGGAGCGCCAGAACACCCGCGTCCCCGCGTGGGTCATGATGAAGACGGACATGAACGTGACGCGAAACCCCAAGCGGCGCAACTGGCGTCGGAACGACCTGGACGAGTAAATGTCGACGAACGACTTCGAGGAGCGCGTCGTCACCGTCCCGCTCCGCGACGCCAAGGAGAAGCCCGTCCAGCAGCGCGCCGACTACGCGATGAAGATCACGCGCCAGCACCTCGCGAAGCACTTCTCCGTCGACGAGTCCGACGTGATCATCGACGGGTCCGTCAACGAGGCCGTCTGGGAGAACGGGCGACAGAACCCGCCCAGCAGCGTGCGGGTCCGCGCGGCCCGGTTCGTCGAGGACGGCGAGCCGGTCGTCGAAGCCGAACACGCCGAATAACGTGTTACGGGCGACCTTCACCGGCTCGTCGTACGTGGGCGTGTTCGCCCGCGCCGTGGACGACCTCCTGCTGGTCCGGCCGGACGTCGACGAGGCGCTCGCCGAGGACCTCGGGGCGGAACTCGGCGCAGAGCCGCTGCTGACGACGGTCGGGAGGTCCAACACGGTCGGCGCCCTCGCGACGGGCAACGAGAACGGGATCCTCGTCTCGTCGCGCGCGACCGAACGCGAGAAGGACCGAATCGCCGACGCCGCCGGCGCGCCGGTCCACGAGCTCCCCGGCGAGATCAACGCCGCCGGCAACGTCGTCCTCGCGAACGACTACGGCGCGTACGTCCACCCGGACCTCTCGCGCGAGTCGATCCAGACGATCAAGACGGCGCTCGACGTCCCGGTGGCCCGGGGCGACCTCGGCGACGTCCGCACGGTCGGGACGGCGGCGGTCGCCAACGACACCGGCGTGCTCTGTCACCCCCAGTCGACGGAGTCCGAGCTTCAGGCTGTCGAGGAGGCGCTCGACGTCCGCGCCGACCTCGGCACCGTCAACTACGGCGCGCCGCTCGTCGGCTCCGGCCTGATCGCCACCGACGAGGGGTACGTCGTCGGCGAGGAGACGACCGGGCCCGAGCTCGGCCGCATCGAAGAGACGCTCGCGTTCATCGACTGAACCGCCCGTTCTCCTCGGCCGAGCCGCCCGCTCTCCTCGACCGCGCCGTTATCTCACACTCCGCGTACTCTCACATTTAAGAGCCGCAGCGGTGTTGGGGGCAGTATGCCCGCTATTGAGTGTCGCAGCCTCTCCAAGTACTACGGCGACGTCCGCGGAATTGAAGACGTCTCGTTCGCCGTCGAGGACGGCGAGGTCTTCGGCTTCCTCGGCCCGAACGGCGCGGGGAAGACGACCGCGATCCGCACGCTGTTAGGGTTCCTGTCGCCGACGGACGGCGGCGCGACGCTGCTCGGCCGCGACGCGACGGACCCGGTCGAGTCGCGTCGCGCACGGGAACGGATCGGATACCTCCCCGGAGACCCGGGGCTCGACCGCGACCGCACCGCCGCGGCGTTTCTGGACCACCAGGCGGCGCTCCGCGGCGAGTCGAGCCGCGACCGCCTGGTCGAGCGGTTCGGGCTCGACGAATCGCGCCGCATCGGCGACCTCTCGCGGGGGAACCGGCAGAAGGTGGCGCTGGTGGCCGCGTTCATGCACGACCCGGACCTCCTGCTGCTCGACGAGCCGACCTCCGGGCTCGACCCCCTGCTCCAGGAGGAGTTCGCGGGCCTCGTCCGCGAGCGCGTCGGCGACGGGGCGAGCGTCCTCCTCTCCTCGCACGTCCTCGGCGAGGTGGCGGCGCTTTGCGACCGCGTCGGCGTCCTCCGGGAGGGGCACCTCGTCGCGGTCGAGTCCGTCTCCGACCTCCGCTCGCGGGGGGGCAAGCAGGTCCGTGTCCGCGTCGCGGAGGACGTCGAACGCGGCGACTTCGAGCGCCGCGGGATCATGAACCTCCGCGTCGGCGAGACCGTCTCGTTCACCTGGACCGGCGAGTACGACGCGCTGATCGACCTGCTCTCGGGGTACACCGTCCGCGACCTCGACGTCGTCGACGCGCCGCTCGAGGAGGCGTTCATGACCTTCTACGACGGCGACGTCCCGGGACCGGTCGGCGGCGAGCGACGGCGGTCCGGGGGGACCACCGCCGCCGAGACGCCGTCGGATTCGACCGCCGCGCCCGGAGGTGACGCCGAATGAGCGACCGCGCGACCCCGTGGCTCGCGATCGCGCGGTACGACGCCGCCGGGCGGGCCCGCGGGTCGGCCGTGGCGACGGGCCTGCTCTCCGCGTTCCTCCTGCTGTTCCTCGCCTTCTTCCCGTCGCTGGCGACCGCGGACGTCGACCTCGACGCGTACGTCGAGGCGTTCCCGCCCGCGCTCCGGGAGGCGTTCGGGATCATCGCCATCTCCTCGATTGAGGGGTTCCTCGCGGTGGAGTTCTACCAGTTCGCGTGGCTGCTGCTCGTCGGGCTCTACCTCGCGTACCTCGCGGGGGGGACGATCGCCGGCGACGTCGCCTCCGGGCGGATGGACCTCACGCTGTCGGCGCCCGTGGCGCGCCGCGACGTGGTGATCGGGCGGTTCCTCGGGTTGGTCCCGCTCGTCGTCCTCCTGAACGTCCTACTGCCGATCGTCGCGTACGTCGGGGTCGTCGCGGTCGGCGAGACGATCGCGGTCGAGCGGCTCCTCGCGGTCCACGCGCTCGCGGTGCCGTACCACCTCACCTGCGTCGCGCTGGGGGTCGCCGTGTCGACGCTCGTCGCCAGGCCGGGCGTCGCCCAGCGGGTCGCGATCGGCGCGCTGTTCGCGCTGTTCATGTTCGAGTCGGTCGTCGCGAGCACCGAGTTCTCGGCGGCGGCCGACGTCAGCCCGACGGCCCACTACGACCCCTCCGCCGTGCTCGTGCTGGGCGAGTACGACCTCGCGGGCGCGGCGATCCTGACCGCCGCGGCGGCCGTCCTCGTCGCGCTCGCGGTCGTCCGCTTCCGCTTCGCGGACCTCTCCGGGTGAGGGCGGCCGTTCGCGGCCGCTCCGCGTCGTTCGCGGCGGCGGATCCGCCTGTCCCCTTTTAGGAAGATACTTCCCTGTCCCTGCCGGATCGAGGAACATGAGTACCTACACGGTGAGTGGACGGTTCCAGAGCCGAGACGGTGACCAGCCGTTCACGAAGGACGTCGACGCGGAGAACGAGGACCTCGCCCGCGAGCGGATCTACACCACGGTCGGGAGCCAGCACAACCGGAAGCGCACCCAGATCGAGATCGAGGAGGTGTCCGAGGCATGATGGGCGGCGGACAACAGCAGCTCCAGCAGCTCTCCCAGGAGATCCAGGCGCTCGACGAGGAGATCGAGGCCCTCGAGGGCGAGATCGCCGACTACCGCGAGGAGAAGGCCGACATCGACGACGCCATCGAGGCCATCGAGACGCTCGACACCGGCGCGACGGTCCAGGTGCCGCTCGGCGGCGGCGCGTACCTCCGCGCGGAGGTTCAGGACATCGACGAGGTCATCGTCTCGCTCGGCGGGAACTACTCCGCGGAGCAGGAGCAGGGCGACGCCATCGACGTCCTCCGCCGCAAGCAGGAGGCGCTCGACGACCGGATCGAGGAGACGCAGGAGGAGGTCGACGAGCTGGAGTCCGAGAGCGACGAGCTCGAACAGCAGGCCCAGCAGATGCAACAGCAGATGCAGCAACAGCAGATGCAGCAGATGCAGCAGGCGCAGGAAGACGACGGGGAGTAACCCGGGGGTTCGACCGTGTTCGACGGACTGAAAGACAAGCTCTCCGGCTTCCGGGAGGACGTCGAAGAGTCCACGGAGTCCGAGGAGGACGCATCACCGGACGACGAGGAGACACCCGAGAGCTCCGCCGACGCGGGCGACGCCTCGGCCGACGGAGCCGCCGCCGAGACCGGAGCGAGCGACGCCTCGGCCGACTCCGCGGAGACCGACGCGGACGAGCCGAGCACGTTCCAGCGCGCGAAGGCGTTCGCGACCGGCCGGATCATCATCGAGGAGGAGGACTTAGAGGAGCCGCTGTGGAACCTCGAGATGGCGCTGCTCGAGAGCGACGTGGAGATGAGCGTCGCCGAGCAGATCCTCGATAGCGTCCGCGAGAGCATGCTCGGCGAGTCGCGCAAGCAGGTCGAGACGACCGGCGAGCTCGTCGAGTCGGCGCTTCACGACGCCCTCCTCGACGTGATCGCCGTCGGGCAGTTCGACTTCGAACGGCGGATCGCCGAGGCCGACAAGCCCGTCACCATCGTCTTCACCGGTGTCAACGGCGTGGGGAAGACGACGAGCATCGCGAAGCTCTCCGAGTGGCTCGCCGACCGGGGCTATTCGTCGGTCCTCGCGAACGGCGACACCTACCGCGCGGGCGCGAACGAGCAGATCCGCGAACACGCCGACCGCCTCGGTCGCGACCTGATCAGCCACGACCAGGGCGGCGACCCGGCGGCCGTCATCTACGACGGCGTCGAGTACGCGGAGGCGAACGACGTCGACGTCGTCCTCGGCGACACGGCGGGGCGGCTCCACACGAGCGACGACCTGATGGCCCAACTGGAGAAGATCGACCGCGTCGTCGACCCGGACATGACGCTGTTCGTCGACGAGGCGGTCGCGGGCCAGGACGCGGTGAACCGCGCCAAGGAGTTCAACGACGCCGCGGCGATAGACGGCGCGATCCTGACGAAGGCCGACGCCGACTCCTCCGGCGGGGCGGCCATCTCGGTCGCGTACGTCACGGGCAAGCCGATCCTCTTCCTCGGGACCGGACAGGGATACGACGACATCACCCTGTTCGACCCCGAGGACTTGGTCGAGAGCCTGATCGACGAGGAGTGACCCCCGACGAGGGGTGACCCTCGACGCGCATCCGCTTTCTCTCCGACACCGTTTCCCGCAGCCTCGGCTCTCGACGCGGCCCGAGGCCCCTAGTCGTCGCCGGCCTGACCGGCGGCAACTCGGTCCTCGTTACTTTCGGCCGCGAGCGACGGCGACTCAGCACGGTCGACGATCCGCTCCGCGGCGAGCACGGACCCGACGCCGAGGGCGACGCCGACGACCACGTCCGTGAGCCAGTGGATCCCGAGGTACATCGTCGAGAACACCACGGCGCCCGCGACCGCCGCGGCGACGGGCGTCCAGCGGGGGTGGGTCCGGCGCGACCGCCAGGCGACGGCGAGGACGGCCACCGAGAGGGAGGTGTGAAGCGACGGGAACACGTTCGTGTTCGACGCCACCGCCGCGGTGAGGTCCTGCGTCTGCGGGTACACCCGGTACATCAGCCCCGACACCGCGTCGAGGTAGTTCCGCGGGCCGTACGAGACGAACAGCGTGTAGCAGACGGTTCCGACGGCGTAGTTCAGCATGTACGCGACGAGCAGTTCCTTCAGGTGGCGCCGTCCGTCGTCGGCCGAGAGGAAGTACGTCACCGGCGCCGCGACGATGAGGAACGCGAACCCGACCATGTAGCTCACGGTGAAGAACTCCAGCGTCGCCTCCGGCGTCAGCCGCTGGAGCCCGGCTACGAACCCGCCTTCGAGCGCGTACAGCTCGTCGGTGATGTTCCAGTCGAGGGCCCGCGAGAGCCGCAGCCGGTAGCCCTGCGTGAGCTGTTTGACCGCGAGCAGCGCGAGCGCCGCCCCGAGGTAGGGGGCGACTTCGCGCACGCGGTCGCCGGCGTCGGTCATCGCCCGAGACACCTGTCGCGGTCCGACACAGAGGAGGGCCGTGACGGCCGTTCCGGCGACTACCGAGAGCCCGGTGGCGGCCGTCACTTCGAGGAGCGCCATCGTCGTTTCACACGCCGTTCGCGACACATGAGTGACACGGTGTCTCCGCGCGGCCGATCGCCCCCTCGCAAGCCGATGCCGAGGGGTCGGTCACCCCTACATTCGGTATAGCGACATACTATTTATCTGTTCGCGGTCGTACGGAAAGCGTTGTCTGCTGAACGACGAATCACGAAGACAGAAGGAGAAATCGACTACGAGAGCAGCCGGTAGACGTTCGCCTCGTACGTCTCCCGGACTTGGTCCCCCCAGTTGTGGGTGTACGTGTCGATCACGTCGTCGGCGACGTCGCCCCGGAGGTACTTCACCACGCCGCGGTCGCCGGTCCGGTCCCGGAGGTGCGTCGTGAAGAAGTGGCGGAAGTAGTGTGGCGTGACGTTCTCGTCGGCGCCGCCCCCCGTGCGATACCACCCCTCCTCCCTGGCGTACCGCTCCACGACGTGCCTGACCGCCTGTGGTTCCAGCCGTTCGCCCCATCCCTCCGCGGTGCCGACGAACAGCGGCTCGGCCGGCGACGAGGAGTCCGGTCGCACCGCGAGCCAGCGCTTCAGCGTGCGACGTAGCTCGTCGTCGACCGGGATCACGGTCCCGCGCTTCCGCTTGTTCGCGGCCGTCCGCACCTCGCCGTTCAGTTCCTCGCCGACCGCGGCCTCGGCCGTCACGTAGACCGACTCCGGCCGCTCGGACAGCGCCGGGCGGTCCCCGAGCGAGTACGCCGCCTCGAGGTCGGCGTCGACGACCGAGAGGTCGCGCAGATCGAGGTTACACAGCTCGCCGACCCGCATTCCGGTCTTCAGAAGCGTCACCACGAGCGCGCGGTGGAGCGGGTGGCGGATCCCGGCGACGAACGACCGCATCGCCGGAATCGAGACGTCGCGACGGGCGGGGTCCTTGTCGACGGTCTCGTCCATCTCCTCCATGACGAGCGTCATCGGGTTCCCGTCGAACGCGCCCACCTCCGTCATGTATCCGTAGAACCGGTGGAGGTACGCGGCGTAGGTCGCGACGGTGCTGTCCGCGACGTCGCCCCGCAGCGAGTGGACGAACGACATACAGTCTCGGTGCGACGCCGACGCCGGGTCCTCGCCGTCGAGGAACCGCTCGAACCGCCGGAGGACTCGCTCGTACGCCTCCCTGGTTCGGTCCGTCTTCCCGTGGTAGGTGAGGTCCTCGAGGAAGTATCCGACCGGGTCTTCGGGGTCGGGTGCCGCGCGCGTGCTACTCATCGGTCAACACGTACCCTCCGTCGCGACCGCTGTATCGGACGCGGTTCCGATCCTGGAGTTCGTCGAGCGTGGCTTCCAGTTCGTCCTCCACGTCGCCGACCACCGCGTCGACGAGTTCGTCCCACGAACGGGGGCCGGATTCGAGAGCCTCGCGGACACCGCTTTCGAGGTCGTGACCCCCAGGGTCAGAGGGCTCGGAAGCGGGTTCCTCGCGCGGCGGTGAGTCGTCCGGCGCGAACCCCCGCCGCCCGGCCTGGACCATCGTCCTGACGAACTCGCTCAGCGACATGTCGAGCTCGTCGGCGTGGTCGCGCCACACGTCTTTCTGTTCCGTCGGCACGTACGTCTTCACCGACTGTCGGTCGCCTCCCATCTCTCGGACGGGGGTTCTCGTTGCGGTCACTTCAATATATCCCAGATTTCCGGATAAGGTCACTTATCTTCTAGCGTAGACCTGCTATGAGGCTCCGTAGATCAGTATATCCAGAAATGTAGTATCACTTTAGCGGTAGTCTAGTATTAGAATTGCGCATATAGAAAATCTCCGACGAAGTGTCCCGGTGATGCCGTCTGGCGTGGCGCACTCGCCTCGATGTCGATCGAGAAGGAATCGCAGCCAACCGACGGCCACCGTCCGGTGAACGACTCAGTGACTCGTATCTCGAAGCGATCTCCCGAAGCAGGCTGATCGGATACTCGAGGGCGAATCGCGTTCTCCGACAAGGAGTTAGATCGGAACAGTCCGCCGAAGCAGGAACACGTATATCGCATGTCGCGATATTGTCGCCGCGGAGTCAGACGCGGATCTCCGAGTCGGCCGCCTCGCGTTCGAGCGCGCGGAGGACGCCGGAGACGGAGTCGTCCGTCTCGGCCGCGTTCCGCATCAGGACCGTCTCGCTCGGGAACAGGTGCTCGCCGACGGAGAGGCCGTGTTCTCGGGCCGTCGACCCGGTGACGGTGAGGTACACGCCGAGCCCGGACCGGGCGATAGCGGCCTCTTCCTCCTCGTGTGCGTCCGGGTAGACGAACTCCACGCCGTCGAGCGCGCCGGTCCCCAACACCGCCGTGACGAGGCGCTCGTACCGCGGCGAGATACACAGCGGCCCCTCGTAGTCGGCGAGGTACTCGCGGTCGAACGTCGTGTTCGGGGCCCGCCGGTCCTCGCGTCCCATCAGCGTGTGGTACACCGTGTCGCCGAGGCCGGTCACGACCCGCACGTCGGTGTCGACCGGGTCGATGCGGTCGTTGATGTCGGCGATGGTGCCGAGCCCGCGCTCTCTGATCTCGACTACTTCCTCCAAGACGAGGTCAGCGGAGTCGAATCCGAGCGCGAACTCGTGGGTCCGCAGGGCCCGAAACGGCTCCTCTCGCCCGACGAGTTTGACCGTCACGTCGCCCAATTCGACCGTGGCGGCGTCGAAGACGATCCGGCGCGGCTTCCCGTCCCTGTCGTCGCGCAGCAGCGTGAACTCCGGCTCCGTCGGCGTCGTGGGGTCGGAGTACTCCGCCAGCCGCTCGTAGGGCCCCTCGTCGGCGTCGACCGAGCCCTTCGTGACGGCCTTCTCGTACCGGAGCGTGTTGCTCACGTCGTCCGCGAGCCGGTCGAGACGCTCGCCGTCAGTCACGGCCGCGAACCGCTCTAACACCGCTTCGAGCGGGCGTCCCTTGCGCGGGACGGCGACCGGAACCGGGTCTGTCATTGCGCTATCTGCGGCCGCGCACGTGAAACGGGTTGCGTTTCGGAGCCGGCCCGGCTGTGGCACCGGCAAAGTCAGAGAAAGTCGTTAGACGGTCGTATGCGTCCGATTACGGGCCGAACGCTTCGTTGAGGCGGGTCCGGAACTCGTCGAGCTCGTCGAGGTGGTCGTTGATCTCGTCGATCTCGGCGGTGACGTCGTCGAGGTCGTCGCCGAGCCGGTCCTCGATGTCGGTGAGCCGCGAGTCGACCTCCGCGAGGTCGTCCCACAGGTCGTCGAACTCCTCGTCGAAGCGCTCGAGCCCGGACTCCACGTCGTCGACGCGGTCCGCGGCGGCGGCGGCCGCCTCGTCGGCGGTCTCGGCCGTCTCCTCGGCGGTCTCGGCGCGTTCGGCCGCCTTGTCGACCTCCTCGTACAGCGTCTCGACGTCGTCGCCCAGGTCGTCGACCGTCTCCGCGACGGCGTCCGCCTCCCCGTCGACCCGCTCGACGTCGGCGGCGAGGTCGTCCACGTCGCCCTCGACGGCGTCGACGGCGTCTTGGACCGATTCGACGGTCTCGTCGACCGACTCGACGTCCGCCTTGACCGCCTGGACGTCGTCCTCGACGTCGCGGACGTCGGCGTCGATCGTCTGTACGTCGCCCTCGACGGAGTCGACCCGCTCGTCGACCGCGTCGACCGCCTCCGCGGCGGAGTCGACCGCCGAATCGACGCGATCCACGTCGGATTCGATCGCCTCGCGCTCGTCGGCGGCGGCGTCGAGCCGGTCGTCGAGGGCGTCGACGTCGGACTCGACCGCGTCGACCCGCTCGTCGATCCCGTCGAGGATCTCCCGGGCGGTCCCCTCGCCGTCGATAAACTCCGCGAGCGCGTCGGCGTACGCCTCGATGTCGGCCACGCTCGACTGGAGCCGGGCGATCCGCACGTCGACGCTGCGCGGGACGCCCCCGTCGAACGCCTCCTCGATGGTCTCGACGTCCGCCTCGTCGGCCGCTCCGGAGCGGATCTCGCTCGCCAGCGCCGCCGTGAGGCCGCCCTCTCCGGGCAGCGTCGCCGTCTCGTCGGCTTCCTCGGCTCGGTCGTCCGAGGCCTCGACCGACTCCGTCGCGTTCGCGTCGTCGCTCTCGAGCGTCTCGTCGGCCTCGTCGGCCGTCGGCTCCGGTTCGTCTTCGGGCTCCGACTCTTCGTCGGGCTCCGGTTCAGCTTCAGACTCCGGATCGGCCTCCGTTTCGACCGCGGAGACGGCGGAATCGCCCTCGTTCGGCGTTACGGCGGCCGTACTCTCGCTCCCGACGGCGCGGGGTTCGGGCGCGTCGGGCTCCGGTTCCTGCTCCGGCTCGGGCGTCCCATCGTCGTCGGACGCGTCGCTCGGTTCGGCGGCCGCCTCGTCCGTCGCGGGCTCCTCGGCGGGGTCTTCCGGCAGGAGCTCGTCGTCCTCGGCCATCCCCGGGAGCGTCGCGCGGTCGCCGGAGAGGACCTCCCTGACGGCGTCCGTGTCGCCGGCGCCGAGGACGTCCTCTATCTCCTCGCCGACGGGCACGTGTTCGATCACGGGCGTCCCGAGGAATCCGTCGAGGTCGGGGTCGTCGTCGCGGATCCCGAACACCGTCTCGACGGTCTCGTCGGGGTCTATCACGCGCTCGAACTCCACGCGGTGGTCCTTGTACGCGGTCCAGTTCTCGCTCTCGTACTCCGGATGGAACCCCACACGGTCCATCGGGAACGACTCCGGGATCCGGTCGACGATACGTACCCGTACGGGGTCCTCGCGGTGTGAATAGAGAGTGTACATCACCGCGGGCACGGGGAACGCGTCGTCAGTGAAGGATTTCTCGACGCGGATGCCGTCCTCGTCGACGGTCGTGGCCGCCTCCGCCGTCCGTTCGCTCATATCCGCACGTCCCGGAGCAGGGGCTTAAATTCCACGGGCCGCGTTTCGTGGTTGATAACCGAATCGCCGCGAAAACGGCCGTTCGACTCCCGTTTACAGGTCGATCCGGTCGCCGATCTCGACTATCTCGAGCCGGTCAGGCGACGCGTAGCTCCGCACGTGGTCGTGGAGCGCGGTCGGGTCCGCGGTCAACCCCTTCCACATGTCCCAGTGGGTCGGCACCAGCCGGTCGAGGCCGAGGTCGTTCGCGGCCGCCGCGATCTCGTTCTCGTCGCTGTACCACTTGGTTCGGACCGGTTCCCCCGTCTCCTTGTCGGGGATCGTGCCCTCGGAGCCGAACGCGAGGATACCGAGGTCGATGTCGAACCGCTCGGCGAGCCCCGCGAACGTCGGCGACGGCTTGCTGTCGCCGGCGTGGAACACCGTCCCGGCGTCGTGTTCGATCACGTAGCCCACCGGGTGGGTGGCGTCCGGGTCGTGCGTCTCGACGACGTGGACCGCGAACTCGCCGATCCGCAGCTCGTCCCCCTCCGTCACCTCGGTGAACGCGGCCTCGTCGACGGCGTACTCGTCCGTCCAGCGCTCCTCCTCGCGGGCGACCGCGAGCGAGTCGTCGGGGGCCACGAGGTCGGCGTCCGTGTTGGCGAGGATCGGCGCCTGCGACGGCCCGTGGACGTGGTCCGTGTGCTCGTGGGTGGCCAGCACCGCGTCCGCGACGTCGACGTCTTCGGGGTCGAAGGGAACCGGGATCATCCGCACCGTCCGCGGGGGGTCGCCCGTCCCGACGTACGGGTCGATCCAGAGGACGGTCCCCTCGCTCCCCTTGATCGCGAAGCCGTTACAGCCCAGGTACCACAGCGCCACCGCGTCGGGGTCGGCGTCCGCGACCGCGCGCGGCAGCCAGTCGCCCCAGTCGGAGTCCGTCATACCCCGTGCTGCGAGAGCGCTGAGTGTAATAATTCCGGAGTGAGGCCGAAATCGCTCGGATCGATCTAATTCTGTCGGATTAGTACCAACGAGAGACAGTTCGAGACGGGACGCGTAAATCTCATGTCGCTATATTTAATTTGGCATCCGTACTGAGAGATAGGTGTGAAAGCGGCGAAAATGCTGAAGAAGGTAGACCGTAGCTTTGTCGAAACAATTCGAGAATCGTATACATTGAGACGACCGGTCTCAACTGTGACGTTCTCTTGCGCCTGAAGATGCCCACTATGGGCTAGCAAGCGGTCGTGCTAAGCTGGAGCATGCTCAAACATTTGGAGGGTAGGTTGAGGCAACAGTTCTTCACAGTGGGTGCCAATACGCCAGTGATGACTGACGAAATAGACATCCCAACCGAGCCGCGGGCCGCGGTCGACGCACTGGCGACGCATCTAACTGCGACCGCAGATCGCCCAGTACCGCCGGCGACGAACCGATGGCTCGGGGAGGCCGAAGCCGTCGCCCGCGATGCTACCAGTAACGACCTTGACGCTGAAACCAGACAGAAACGGGTTCGTCAGGTTGCCACACTGCTCGAGTCGGCTGACGAAACAGACGATGTGGTTGCCGATCGCCACATCGAGGCGGCCATTCAGTGTTGTCGAGTTGTTCTCGCTGACGAGTGACTCTGGTTTCGATCGTACAGGAGAGGTCTCTCGCACACACTAAATTCTGCTGAGTCGAGAAACCAAATTAAATCTCACAAGGTTGTCCTCTTTCGTTAAAGAAACCACAATAAGTTACAAAGAAGTGTTCTAGCGCACCACGCTTATATTCGTAGTCTCTGAAGAATATCTCGATGAGCTCAAAACAAGACGATCTTGAGGAGACGAACACTGAGGCCCGCTTCGAGTTCAAGAAGGAGGAGAAGTCTGCCTTCCAGACGGAGAAGGGTCTCACCGAGGAGACGGTCCGCGTCATCTCGGAGGACAAAGACGAGCCGGAGTGGA
>NZ_CAKZRO010000061.1 GCF_937146585.1 uncultured Halorubrum sp.
GTCCGTGGGCTTTTTTCATGTATAGCGAGCGGCCGCGCCACCCACGCGCGACCGCGAGAACAATCGACACGCACAGACGCGCGTCTGTCACGAACTCAACACGCACAGACGCACGTCCGTCACGAACGGGAGTAATCCGAGAGCCCGTCGACCGTATCTAGCGTCAAACGGTGAGAATCAGGACGATAAGAACCGGGTCGCTGCTCCTCTCGCAGAGACTCATATCAGTACTAATAGTTTCATGCGTAAGTTTATCACTTTTCTCGCTGAAGCCAAGGTGTAATGGGGGAGTCGAACAACACGGTGCGACTGTACTGTGGCGATCGCCCGTCGGTTCACGACGGGGGACCCGCAGACCGCGTCGTGTCCGTGTTGTTCGATACTGACGTCGAGGCGTGGCGGAGCGCGTGGGGGCGAACGGCGGCCGGGCCGCCGACCCGCGAGGCGGTCGTGGACGTGAACGACATCGTTCGGAGCGGAGCGACCGCGTCGACCCAGGTGATGCCGAACAGCGGCCTCGCGCACACGGTACTCGGCCGGGCGACGGAGTGCGAGCGGGTGTTCGACGCCGTCGCCGAGCACGTCGACGGTGCGCCGCCGGGGACGGTCGACGTGTTCGTCGACGACCTCGCGGCGGTGGCCGCGCGGAACGGCGTCGACTCGGCGGTCGCGTTCGCGGAGCGCCTCGTCGAACGCTTCCGGGGCCGCGCGAGCCGGATCACGATCGGGTGTTCTTTCGAGGGACCTGCGGAGCTGCTCTCGCGGGTTGTGGCCGACGTGGACGCCGTCGTCGGCGTCGACCCGAGCGCGGCGAGCGCGGTCGAGCGGTTGTCTCGCGACGACCCCACGACATTCGGGTACGTCCGTCGCCACTGGGCCGAAGCCAAGCGCGGGATCGAGGCGTGCGACCGAAACTACCCGCAGTCGAAGCAGGTCCACGCTGCGCTGACGGACCCGGAAACGACGCCGCGGACGCTGGGGGCGACGCTGTCGGGGCTCGTCACTCTCGGCGCGTTAGAGACGTGGGGGGACACCGTCGGATCGACCAGGTACGACCTCACCGCCTATCGGCCAGAGCGGACGTGGGCCGTGGGCGTGGCGCTCGTGGCGGGAGTCCCGGACGAATAGTGCGAAGCGTTCGTCGGCCCCCCTCAACCGTCGGGGTCGGCTCGATCGTCGGATCCCGCGATCGGCGTGAGGTCGGTCTCGACGACCGTTCCGTCCGGCTCAAGCGTGACGCTCCCGAGCGCGGCGGTCTCGCCGGTGTCGTACCGAGCGGCGACCGCCTCCAGCGTCGGGCGTTGTTCGAGCCGCTCCCACACGGCGTCCGCGACGAGCGACTGGAACGTTTCCGGGTCGGTCCATCCGGAGTCGATGTCGGAGGGGACGCCGACGACGACGCGGAGCTCCGCCTCCGTCACTCGAATCCCGACGCCGAACGTGTCCGCACACATGCCACCACGTTCGAATCGGGGGGTGAAATCACCGTCGGCGTCGTCCGTGGTTCGGCGTCGAGGGGGACCCGCTCCCGGTCGAGTCGCCGGCTCTCGAAACCGGTAAGCACGGGCCACTCGAACGGTCGCGACGTCCGATGAGTTCGAAGCCCCCGGTGTCACCGAAGGCGGGACTGGCAGCGGCGGTCGTCGCCGTCAGCGCCGGTGCGATCCTCGTCCGGTTGAGCGACGCGCCGAGCTCGGTCGCCGCGTTCTACCGGGTGCTGTTCACGACGCTGCCGCTGGCCGCGATCGGTGCGTGGCGGTACCGCGGAGAGTTCGCGCGGATCCGCGCTCGCGACCTCGTCTTCGCGGTGCTCTCCGGGGTGGCGCTCGCGGTCCACTTCGCCGCGTGGTTCGAAAGCCTCCGGTGGACGAGCGTCGCCGCGAGCGTGACGCTCGTTCAGGCGCAGCCGGTGTTCGTCGCGGCCGGCGCGTGGCTGCTGCTCCGCGAGCGCGTCACGCGTCGGATGGCCGGGGGCATCGCGGTCGCCGTCGCCGGGATGGCATCGATGTCGCTCGGCGACTTCCTCGGGGGCGTCGCGATCGGCCCCCGGCCGCTGTACGGCAACGCCCTGGCGCTGACGGGCGCCGTCTCGGCCGCGGGATACGTGTTGGCCGGACGGTCGCTCCGGCAGCGCATCTCGCTGATCCCCTACGTCACCGTCGTGTACGGCGTCTGCGTGTTCGTGTTGCTCGGCTTCGTCCTCGCCGCCGGGCATCCCCTGACCGGCTATCCGGCCAGGGAGTGGCTCCTCTTCGTCGGGCTCGCCGTCGGCCCCGGGCTGCTCGGTCACACGGTGCTCAACTGGGCGCTCGCGCACCTCGAATCGAGCGTCGTCTCCGTCTCGCTGCTCGGCGAGCCGGTCGGTGCGACGCTGCTCGCGTTCGCGTTACTGTCCGAGGCGCCGACGCCGGCGACGGTCGTCGGCGGGTGCGTCGTCCTCGGTGGTATCTACGTCACGGCGACCGCCGACGGGGCGTAGCGTTTTCAACGCCGATATTTTGGGGTAAACGTTGAAACCCTCTGCCCGGCTGAATATGGTATGGACCGGCGAACGGTCGTCGCGTTTGTGGGCGATAACGCGCGCGCCAGCGAACGCGTCACCCGCGCGGTCGACGCCGCTTGGACGGGCCCCGACGGACCGGCGGTCGGAGCGTTCGTCCCGGACGACTTGGACGGAGAACGCGACGGCGGGGACCCGCTGAACGGCACTTGCGGCGTCGTCGTCACCGCCGCGGCGGCGGCCGACGACGCGGTGACGAAGCGGCTCGCGGCGCTGCCGTCGAACGTTCCGGTGATCGCGCTCGTCGAGGACGCGACGACCGAGACGATCCGCCCGCTCCTGGCGGCCGGCGTCGACGACGTGATCGCCGTCGACGACTGGACGGAGTCCCCCGACGAGAGCGACGCCGTCCAACCGCTCGCGGATCGCCTCGCGGAGCTGTTCGAGCCAGATCGCGTCCAAATGGGGAGCGACGACGTCGGTCGGCTCTCCGAGGTGTTGCTCGACGCCGGAACGACGCTGATGAGCACGCGCACCGACGAGGTCGGCACGAAGATCGAGTGGACGATGGAGAACGTCGGCGAACACGCCGAACTCGATCGGATCGTCTGCTACCGGGAGGACGACGGGCAGTTCGTGCCCGCCTACAGTTGGTGCCCCGACGGGTTCGACCCCGTGCCGAGACGGTTCGACGACTTTCCCGACCCGGAGCAGCTGTCGACGTTCGGCAACGTCGCGCGCGGGGCGGCTCCGCCGGGCGGTCTCGACGACGGGAGTGCCGACGCGCCTGCGGCCGGACCGCCGGCGACCGTTCACGTACCGCTCGTCGTCGACTGGGAGCTGAGCGGGATCGTCGCGTTCGAGTCCGACGACCACCGCACTTGGACGGACGAGGAGGTCGACCTGTACCGTACCCTCGGCGACTTGGTCGCGCACACGATCGCGCGGAACGACCGTCGCGCGGCGCTCCGCCGGCAGGCGGAACAGCTCGAACAGTTCAGCGCGGTCGTCTCCCACGACCTCAGGAACCCGCTGAACGTGCTCTCGGGATACCTGTCGCTCTCCGAGGACGAGCTAATGCCGTCGCGGTACGAGGCGATGAGCGGCGCGGTCGACCGCATGGAGACGCTGATCGACGACCTGCTCATGCTCGCGCGGCGCGGCGAGGCGATCGGCGAGACGGAGTCCGTCCCGATCGAAACCGTCGCGGAAGACGCGTGGGGGTCCGTCCGCTCGCCGCACGCGAACCTCACCATCGCGGACGAGGTCGGACGAGTCGAGGCCGACCCCGGACGGCTCCGGCAGGCGTTAGAGAACCTCTTCCGGAACGCGATCGATCACGGCGGTCGGGACGTGGCGATAGAGGTCGGCCCGCTCACCACGGAGGACGGGCGCCGCGGGATGTACGTCGCGGACGATGGCCCGGGAATACCGGTCGAACTCGCCGATTCGGTCTTCGACTCGGGCGTGTCGTCGGCCGACAGCTCGGGGATCGGGCTGGCGATCGTCGACCGGATCGTGGAGGCCCACGAGTGGGAAATCGAGGCTCGCAACGACGACGGCGCCGTCTTCGAACTCACGTTCGGCGCGAGCGCGAAGCGAGTCGCGTCCGCGTAGGAAGTCGGTCCGCGCCCGCAACTGGCTCCGCGACGCGGTCAGGCTTCGGAGAACCGGTCGACGGTGCGCCGGTGGCGGTCGCGGAACATTCCCTCGAACCCGATCTTCGCCGCGGGACCGGCGAGGTCGCCGAGCGGTCCGAGCGGCAGTCGGTACGCGACCGTGTCGACGAGCAGGGTCTCGTCGCCGTCGGCGTAGAACGCGTGGGTGTGTTCCCAGCGCCGGAACGGGCCGCCTTCCATCTCGTCGACGAACCGCGCGGAGCGCTCGGGCGTCGTCGTCCCCTCGGGGTCGCGCTCGACGATCCGCGACGTCCACCGCTGTCGCGGCCCCGCCCCGAACGGGCGCATCGACATCTCTATCTCCGAACCGGCGACGAGGACCTCGGGGTCAGGCGAGCCGTCGGGCCCCGTGACGCCGTCGATGCGGAGCCGCATCCAGTCCGGCGTGAGTTCTCGCAGTCCGTCGACCGTGGAGTGAAACGCCCACACGTCTTCGATCGGGGCCGGCACCCGAGTCGTCCGCCTGTACGTCGGCATACCTCAGGTAGGAGTCGGGCGGACAAAAAGCCGTCCAAGCCGGTTCGGGACCGAAACCCCGATGCCCGCGCGCGCCGTGGATGATGACGATGGAACGCGGGGCGATCGACGTCGGCGATCTGGCTGGACCGTTCGACCTTCAGGCCACCCTCGAGAGCGGGCAGAGCTACCTCTGGAACCGCGCCGACGGGGAGACGTACGCCGATCTCCACGCTCACGGCGGGGACGCGTGGTACGAGACCGTCGTCGGTCCGATCCCCGGGGTGACCGACGAGCGCGTCGCCGTCCGGGTCCGACAGGAGGGCGGCGTCCACGACGGCACGCTCCACTGGGAGGCGTCGACGGACGCCGAACCGCTGTTGACGCACCTGCTCCGGCTGGACGACGACCTCGACGCGATCTTGGACGCGACGCCGGACCTCCCGCTCCTGGAGCGAGCGTACGACGCCTACGAGGGAATGCGACTGACGCGCGATCCGGTGTTCCCCTGTCTCGTCTCGTTCATCTGCTCCGCGCAGATGCGGGTCGCGCGGATCCACGGGATGCAGCGCCGACTCCGGGAGACGTACGGCGACGCGGTCCGGCTCGGCGGGGAGACGTACCGGGCGTTCCCGACGCCCGAACAGCTGGCCGCGCGCACGGAGGACGAGCTCCGCGACCTCTCCTTGGGCTACCGCGCGCCGTACGTCCAGCGCACCGCGGAGATGGTCGCGAGCGGCGAGGCCGACCCGCTCGAGGCGGCCGACCTCCCGTACGAGGAGGCCCGGGAGTCGCTCACGCGGTTCGTCGGCGTCGGCGACAAGGTCGCCGACTGCGTGCTGCTGTTCTCGCTAGGGTTCCTCGAGGCCGTGCCGCTGGACACCTGGATCCGCACGACCGTCGAGGAGTACTACCCCGACTGCGACCGCGGGAGCTACGCCGCGACCTCCCGCGCGATCCGGGAGCAGTTCGGCGGCGAGTTCGCCGGCTACGCGCAGACGTACGTGTTCTACCACCTGCGCGCCGGGGGCGAGTGACCGTCGGGACGCCGCGAGTCGGCCCCGGCCGAACTTTGATACTCGCTCGTGCGAAACGTTCGCACGTGATGGACTGTCGAGTCGTCGTCGAGGCCGCGGTCCCGGTGTACGACGTGGAGACCGCCGACGAGGCGGTCCGGATCGCGATCTCGAAGACCGGCGAGATGCTCAACCCGGACCTCAACTACGTCGAGATCGACACCGGAACGCGGACGTCGCCGAGCGGCGAGCAGCTCGACCCGGCGTTCGTCGCGGCCGACGAGGCGCTCGTCGCCTTGGAGCTCCGGATGGACGTGTTCAACGTCGACCGGGGCGAACACGCCAGCCGCGTCGCGCGCAAGGAGATCGGCAAGCGGCTCCAGAACATCCCGCTGAAGGTGCTCTCCGTCACCGAGATCGATCCAGCCGAGAGCGACCGCGCCGGGGACGACTCCGCGCCGAGAAGCGACGAGTAGCGAGGCCGTTCTGCCCGGGCCGCGGACCGCATCGAGCGCTACCGCTGGAGGTATGCCGGCGACCGGAGGACGGCAGCGGCGCTATCGGCGTTCGGTGTGGTCGGCGAGGAGCGACGCGAGATAGACGTCTCAGTCGGCCGTCGGGGCCAGCGGCTCCGACTCGGACGACTCCATCGGCTCGGTGATTCCCTCGGTCAGCTTGAAAACGGCCGCTTTGTGGTCGGTCTTCGACTTGTGAATCGATGTCGGTTTGACGCCCAGTTCCTCGTAGGCTTCGAGATCAACGTCGTCGTCCCAGAACTCGCACTGTTTTCGTACCTCCGCGAGGAGACCGTGAAGATGGATGAGCTCCTGCTTCTTCATGAGTACCAACCCTTTGCTACCGGAGGTTTATATTATTATCTTGAGTAACGTTACCACACTGTCCGCGTATTTCGCGAGTAGCGGGACCGAGAAGTCGTTTCTCGATAGATCGTTCGGGATGGTTTCCCCGCGCCGACGGCTACGCGGAGACCGACCACCGTGGGCGATAGCCCTCTCTCCGCGGTCAGCGAACTCGGGCGAAAAGTGCCGTCCGGCGGAACGGTGGCCGCGGCGCTTCCCCGCCGTCACTGGAACTGCTTGACCGCCTCGAGGTCGCGTTCCGTTCGCATGAACTCGGTCAGGCGTCGCGTCGCGTGACACGCCGGGCAGCTGAAGTTCGACCGCAGGTCCTGTAGGTCGGCGGGGTTGTCCTGCCACTCCTTGCCGCACTCCGGACAGACGAGTCTGACGAACGCGTCAACCATGTCACTCTGTACAGCCGGCCCCGTTAAAAACGTAGGTGGCGATCGGAGGCGGCCGGGGAAGCGATTCCGACTCCGATCGATGCCGTCGCGTCAGGCGCTCACGGACGCGCTCGCGTCGAGCAGCTCCTTGTACCGGTTCCGGATGGTGACCTCCGAGACGTCGGCGACGCCGGAGACCTCGCTCTGGGTCACCTTCTCGTTGGAGAGCAGCGCCGCGGCGTAGACGGCGGCGGCCGCGAGTCCCACCGGAGACTTGCCGCTCGTGATCCCCTCGCTCGCGGCGTCGTCGAGCAGTTCGCGGGCGCGACGTTCGGTCTCCTCGGAGAGGTCGAGCCGGGAGGCGAACCGCGGGACGTAGCTCGTCGGGTCGGCGGGCTGGACGCGCAGTCCGAGCTCGCGGATGACGTAGCGGTACGTCCGGGTCAGCTCCATCTTCTCGACGCGGGACACCGCGGTGAACTCGTCGAGGCTCCGGGGGTTCCCGACCTGCCGGGCGGCGGCGTACAGCGAGGCCGTCGCGACGCCCTCGATGGAGCGTCCCGGCAGGAGGTTCTCGCTCAGCGCGCGGCGGTAGATGACGGAGGCGGTCTCGCGGACGTTGTCCGGGAGGCCGAGCGCGCTGGCCATGCGGTCGATCTCGCCGAGCGCCTGCTTCAGGTTGCGCTCCTTGGAGTCGCGGGTGCGGAACCGCTCGTTCCACGTCCGGAGTCGCTGCATGCGGCGCCGCTGTCGGCCGGACAACGACTTGCCGTAGGCGTCTTTGTCCTGCCAGCCGATGTTCGTCGAGAGCCCCTTGTCGTGCATCATGTTCGTCGTCGGGGCTCCGACCCGCGACTTGCTGTCGCGCTCGCCCGAGTTGAACGCGCGCCACTCCGGCCCGCGGTCGACGGAGTCCTCCTCGACGACGAGCCCGCAGTCCTCACAGACGGTCTCGCCGTGCTCCGTGTCGGTCGCGAGCCGCCCGTCGCACTCGGGGCAGGTCGTGGACCGCTCGGTCTCCGTGCGGGAGGACTCCTCGCTCGTCGACTCCTCCTCGTCCCGGCTCTGTACTCGCTCTCGTTCCGTCTCTGCGCCGCTGTAGGTGCGTGTCTCTGTCATTGGCTTCCCCCGACGACTCTCGACGAAAAATACGAGGCCGGCGTCGTCAGTTATTAACGTATAGTAATCGACGCAGAGATATAAATGTATCGCTTTTCACGGATGAATCGACACACGAAAAAGCCGCGAGACCCGTCAGAACTGCTCTGACGGCGGTCAGGGCGAATTTCGGTGCCCCTCGTCACGAGAGTGATTTCGCTCGTCGAGGATATATATACCTTTCTTCCGCGGAGCCGATACCGGGAGAAGCGGTGTTACGCGGGCTCGGAGTCACCGAGCAAGGGCAGCGAGGCGACCGGCGATGCGAGCACGCGGCCGTGGTCGTCCCCAGACCGCCGACGGAGCGGCGACGCTACCGAGTCACGGGGGCGCTGACCGACCCGATCGACTCCACCGTCGCGCGCACCTCGTCGCCCGGTTCTATCGCCGCCGCGCCGGGCGTCCCGGTGCTGAACAGGTCGCCGGGCGCGAGCGTCGCCACTTCCGAGTGGAACGACACGACCTCGGCGGGCGAGAACAGCATGTTCCGCACCTCGTTCGCGGCCGCGACCTCGCCGTTCACCCGCGTCGTCACCGTCGCGTCCGCGAGGTCGGCCGACCCGTCGGGGACGGCGATCGCCGGGCCGACGACGAGGAACGTGTCGTAGCTCTTCGCCCGCGTGAGGAACCGCGGGTTCCGGCGGAGCACGTCCTCGGCGGTCATGTCGATCACCGGGAGGTACCCCGCGACGACGTCGCCCACCTCCTCGACCGCGACGGACCGACACTCGCGACCCATCACGACGGCCAGCTCCGCCTCCGCGGTCACCCGCTCGCTCTGCTCGATCGGCGGGAGCCGGATCGGGCCGCCGGGACCGGTGAGCGCCGACGCCGGCTTCATGAAGCTCGCCGGCTCCTCGGGGCGCCGCTCGTCGAGGTCGCCGGCGTGGTCGGCGTAGTTGAGCCCGATCCCCCACAGCTTGCCGAACCGCTCCAGCGGCGGCCCGAAGACGAGGTCTGCCCCCGGGACGCGGTCGGCCGGAGCGTCGTCGACTTCCGGGAGATCCCCCGCGGCGGCCGCGCCGAGCGCGTCGCGCACCGTCGACGCCTCGGGAAGCGCGGCCCCCAGCGGGACGAACCCGTCGTCGTCGCCGAGCAGCGGGCGCCCCGTCGCCGTGCGCGCGAGGTACTTCATCCGGTGAGTCCTCCGGTCACGCTCCGATCACTCCTCGCGGTCGGTCCAGAAGTCGAACGAGCGCCCGGGCGCGAACACGTCGAGCCCGACCGCCCGCTCGTCGCCGGTGTTCTCGACGCGGTGCGGCTCGCTCGCCTCCAGGAGGACGGAGTCGTTCGGCCCTAGCGTCACCTCGTCCTCGTCGGTGACGACGGTCAGCTCCCCCTCGAGGCAGAGGCACACCTGCTCGTTCTCGTGGTCGTGGAGCGGCGAGGAGTGGCCCGGCGGCTTCTCGAACCACTCGAACGAGAAGCGGTCGCTGCCCGCCATCGACACGCGCCGCCACCCCTCCTCGGGCTCGTACGTCTCCGCCTCGTCGAACGCGACCGCCCTCATAGGTTCGACCCGGTCGCGCCGCCGTCGATCGGCAGCGCGGTGCCGTTGATGAACCCGGACTTCGGCGAGGAGAGGAACGCCACGGTGTCGCCGAGCTCCATCGGGTCGCCGATACGTTCGAGGGGGTTGCCGGCCCACTCCGCGAGCCCCTCCTCGTAGGAGTCGTACTCGCCGCGGTCGACGGCGTCGTTCACGAGCTCTCGGATCCGGGAGGTCTCGTGCGGCCCGGGCAACACGGCGTTCGCCCGGATCTCCGGCGCGAACTCCTTCGAGAGCGTCTTCTCTAACCCGATGACGCTCATCCGGACCGAGTTGGACAACACGAGGCTGTCGAGCGCCTCCTTCACGCTCCGCGAGGTGATGTTCACGATGGTGCCGCCGTCGCCCTCGCGCAGGTGCGGCTCGGCCTCCCGCGCGAGGCGGACGACGCTCATCACGAGCAGCTCGTACGCCGCCGCCCAGTCCTCGTCGTCCGTCTCGAGGAACGCGCCCGACGGCGGGCCGCCGGCGCTCGTGACGAGGTGATCGAGGCCGCCGAACTCGTCGACCGTCGTCTCGACGAGCGCCGTGACGTCGTCCGGCTCGGTGAGGTCGCCGGGCTGGGCGACGACCTCCCCCGCCGCGACCGCCTCGACCTCGGCCTTCGCCTCGACCAGTCGGTCCTCGTCGCGGCCGTTGATCACGACGTCGACGCCCTCCCGGGCGAGCGCCTTCGCCGATGCCTTCCCGAGCCCGCTCGACGACGCCGTGACGAGCGCCGCGTTCCCCGCTATCTCGAGGTCCATGTGCCCAGCGTACACGGTTCGGACCGAAAACGTTTCCCTGGAGGCAAGGGGCCTCGCCCTCCCGTCCTCGCTCTCCGCGACGCGCGCGACGGCCGCCCGGTCGGTCAGGCCTCGTCGAACGTCGCCGTCCCGTCGTCGAAGTCGAGCGTCCCGCGCCCGACGACCGTCGCGTCCGCGGGGAGGTCGGAGAGGACCGCCGCCGACGCCCACAGGTCGTCGAGCTCCTGCGTGTTCCGGATCCAGAGGATCCGGGCCCCGTCGGGGTCGTCGGCCCCGAGCGCGGCGAGCGCGGTCCGGAGCGCGAACTCGTCGTCGGGGGCGACGACCGGGAGCTTCCCCTTCGCGAGCGACCCGCTCGTGAGGACGTTCGCGTACGTCTTCGTCGCGTCCAGCTGTTCGACCGCCGCGGCTCGGGTGAGGTCTGCGAGCCCGATCCCCGTGCCGTTCCCGTTCGTCGCGTCCGTGAGCCCGCGGACGTAGATCAGCTTCACCTCGGGCGTCTCCGGATCCGGCGCGTTCAGCACCCGGTAGCGCCCGACGACGTTCGTGTCCATCCCGGCGCCGGAGATCTCCTTGCCGATCTCGTCGACGACGAGCAGGTCGACGTCGTCGACCGGGAGCGTCGGCATCTCCGCGTTCGCCCGCTCCAACAGCGCCGGCTCCCGGTCGAGGAACGCGCCGCCGGGGACGCCCTCGACGGCGCAGAGCCGCTCGTCGGCGTTCTCGACGAGCGCGACCCCGCCCGCCAGCCCCGCGGCCTCCGCGACGGGGTCCAACGCCGCGGTGAGCGCCTCGACGTACCCCTCGGCTACCGCCGTCGAGTGGAACGCCTTGGCGCCCCGCTGTTTCCCCAGTCCCACGACGGCCATCTTCGTCAGCCCGCTCTCTATCGGTCCGGTGAAATTGGTGTGAGCCTTCACGCGGTTGACGACGACCGTCGCGTCCGCCTCCAGCGCCGCCTCCGCCACGTGGACCGTCAGACCGCCGTCGCCGACCGCGACGGTGTCCACCGGGTTCGTCGCCATCCGGGCGTCGATCGGCGCGCCGACGCGCTCCGCCGTGACGCCGAGCTCGGCGAGCACGTCCAGCTGGCCCGCCGGCGTCGCGCCCCCGTGGCTCCCCATCGCCGGCACGACCACCGGGTCGAAGCCGCGGTCGTCGAGCCCCGCCACGACGGCCGCGACGACCGCGTCGTACGCGTGGATCCCGCGCGACCCAGCCCCGACGGCGACGGTCGCCCCCGGGGCCAGCCGGTCGAGGTCGAGCCGGTCCAGTTCGTCGCGCGCGACCGCCGCCGGGTCGTCGAGCGCGTCGCTCGCGGGCTCCCGGTGGACCCGCGCGAACTCCGGCGTCGGGCGGGGGTCGATCAGCCCGTCGAGGGCCTCGCGGTCCGGAAACTCCATGCCGGGCGGGAGGCGCGCCCGCTACAAATACGTGCGGCCCGGAGCGTCACTCGTCGACCGCGACGCGCGCGAGCGCCCCCGCCAGCACCTCGGCCGCGGCCGCGCAGTCGTCCCAGTCGGTCCACTCCCGGGGGTTGTGCGAGATCCCGTCACGCGACGGAGCGAAAAGCAGCGACGCGTCGGTGACACCTGCGACCCGCATCGCGTCGTGGGCCGCGCCGGAGTGGAGGTCGATCGCCTCGCGCCCGGCCGCGTCGGCCGCGTCGTGCGCCGCCTCTCGGAGGCGCTCGCTCATCGGCGTCGGCGCGACGTCGAACGGGCGCTCGAACGCCGTCTCGACGCCCCGCTCGCGCTCCAGCCGCGCGAGCGAGTCGCGCGCGGCCTCGACGATCGCCTCCATCGACGCGGCCTTGACGTCGCGGACGTCGACCGCGGCCTCGACCCGGCCGGGGACCACGTTCGTCGCGTTCGGATCGACCGACAGCGACCCGACGGTGCCCACCGCCGAGGGCGACGAGGTCGCCACGACGTCGTTCGCCGCGGCCTCGACGTCCAACACGAACTCGCTCGCGGCAGCGAGCGCGTCGGTCCGCCCGTCCATCGGGGTCGCGCCCGCGTGGTTCGCCTCGCCCGCGATCGTCGCCTCGCAGTGGGTGATCCCGGTGATCGTCGTCACGACGCCGGCCGCCGCCCCCGCCTCCTCCAGCGTCGTGTCCTGCTCGATGTGGAGCTCGTAGAACGCCGCCCACGACGCGG
The DNA here is from genome assembly GCF_937146585.1 of uncultured Halorubrum sp. Taxonomy (GTDB): domain Archaea; phylum Halobacteriota; class Halobacteria; order Halobacteriales; family Haloferacaceae; genus Halorubrum; species Halorubrum miltondacostae. Next base: position 12,507 of record NZ_CAKZRO010000061.1, read on the forward strand.
GGTCGAGCGTCGTCGGTTCGCCGGCCTCGTCGGTCGGCGCGGCGGCGTCGACCGCTCTCCCCCCGCGGTAGCCGATCCGGTCGAGCGCCTCGCCGAGCGTCTCGCCGTCCGCGTCCGTCAGCGCGAGCGCCTCGTCGAGCGCCAGCTCCCCGGTCGCGACCGACGACCCCAACAGCCCGTTGCCGAAGGTGCCGCCCTCCTCCTCGGTGAAGCTGACGACGCCGACCGGTCGGTCCGGCTCGACGCCCGCATCGCGCATCGCGCGGACTCCCTCCAGCGCGGCGTACACCCCGAGCGGACCGTCGAAGATCCCGCCTTCCGGGACGCTGTCGAGGTGACTGCCCGAGACGACCGGGGCCGCCTCCGGGTCGGCGCTCGGCGGGGTCCACGTCCCGAGGACGTTCCCCACGGCGTCGACGGCGACGTCGAGGCCGGCGTCTCGGAGCCGATCGACCAGCCGGTCCCTGGCACGGCGGTTCGCCTCGCTTCCGGGTTGATTCGTTCGCGCGTGCGCGTCCGGGTCGCCCGTCTCGACGCGGCCGAACGCCGCGTTCGCCTCGATGTCCGCGCGGAGCCGGTCCGCGTCCGCTGGGAGCGTCATACCTGAACCGGGCGCTCTGCGATCAAAACGGTTCGGGCTCCGGCGGTCGCGTCGGTCCCGTCACTCGCCGCGTCGCGCGAGCCAGTAGCCCGCCGATCCCAGCCCGAGCCCGGCCCCGAACGCGCGGCTCGCCGTCTTCCCGTTCATCGATCGCCCCGCGGCGACGCCGAGCGCCGCCCACGCCAACGCGATCACGAGGCTTCGACCGGGGCCGCCGCGGAACCGCCGACAGTCCGCGGTCGCCCGCGCGTGCCGGTAGAGGTAGCCGACCGCGAACCCGGTCGCGAACGGTTTCGCCGGAACTCCCCCGCTGCCGGTCCGCGACAGCGCGAGCAGTCCGAGGCCCCAACAGCACTCGATCGCGGCACCTACCGCCCGCACGACGCCGGCCATGCGTCGCGTTCGCATTCGCCACGAATAGCCGTTTCGCCGGGGGCGCGCTCCGATCCCGAAGACACTTTGCGTGCGGCTTCGTGGTGCCAGTCGACATGTCCCCGTTGCTCCTCCAAGGCGCGGCGGCCGGTATCGCCCTCCTGATCAGCCTCGGCTTCCTCGTCGTCCACCTCGCGATGATCGCGTGGACGTACTCGGACGCCCAGAGCCGCAGCGAGCACCCACCGATCCTGTGGGCGCTCGTCGTGTTCTTCGCGCCGCTGCTCGGGATCCTACTGTACCTCATCATCGGCCGCGACTCCTACTGAACTCCCGTCTCGCGCGCCGTCGTCACGAACCTTCGGGGCCGAACTGAGGAATCGGTCACACGCCCCTGAGGACGCTCGTCGCCCCGACGCTCTCGGCGACGACCCACGCGACGAACAGCCCGTAGGCCGCAAGCAGCGCGTACGACTCGCGCGCGTCGAGCGCGAGGCTCGTCCGGAGCGTCACGAAGAGGAGGACGGTCGCGCCCGTCAACACCCCGAGCATCGGCACCGCCGTCGAGAAGTTGACGGCGACCTCGCCGACGATCAGCACCCCGAGCGGGATGGCGACGAGCAGGTCGAAGGTGTTCGACCCCAGCACGTTCCCGAGGCTCGTCGCGGCGCGGTCCTCGCGCGCCGTCCGCACGCTCACGAGGGTGTCCGGCAGGCTCGTCGCGGCCGCCACGACGGTGACGCCGGCGAGGAACTCGGGGACCCCGAAGGTGACGCCGAGCGACTCCACCGACGCCACGAGCCGCTCGACGGTGACGACGATGACCGCCAGCCCGCCCCCGAGCTTCGCCCACTCCCGGCGGACGTCGACCCCGCCGCGCACGCGGTCGATCCGCGCGTCGCCGACGTCCTGGTACTGGATGAAGAGGTAGAGGCCGTACAGCGCGAGCGGGATCACCGCGAGCGAGCGCGGCATCGTCCCGACGATCGGGTCCGTCGACACCGGGAAGTAGATGACCGCGAGCGCGAACGTCACGACCAGCGCGGAGACGGCGAGCATGTAGAACTGCGCCTCCTTGTACACGATCGCGCGACTGGCCTCGAGGTCCTCGTCGCTCCCGAGCCCGGACGCCGCGGGGATCACGAGGACGTTGAAGATGGCCGACCCGACGAGCGCCCCCACGCCCATGTCGAAGACGCCCGTGACGGCGGTGACGAGGACGCTCACGAGCTCCGGGAAGCTCGACCCGACCGCGACGACCACCGACCCCTGAACCACCGCCGGGAGCCCGTAGTACCCCGACAGCGTCTCGGCGGCCTCCTCCAGCCAGCCGCTCCCGATCCAGATGAAGGCCGTCGCCGCGGCGATCACGAGGACGTGGACGAGCGGCGTGTCGGGGAGGGCGCCCGTCACGGCGCTAGCGTACGTGTTTCCCGGCCAACTCCCACAGCCGGTCCGCGATCCCGTCGTCGAGGTCGTCGCGGGCGACGCGCCACTCCCAGTTGCCGTCCAGCGTCCCGGGCTCGTTGAACCGCGACTCGCTGCCGAGCCCGAGCAGGTCCTGGACCGTCGTCACCGCGAGGATCGCGTCCGACCCCCACACCTCGTCGATGATCGCCCACTCCGGCGGCTCGTCGGGGTCGCTCCCGACGTTGTACCGGAAGCAGTCGCGCTGTTCGGCGGGGAGGTCGTCGAAGTAGCCGACCCAGGTGTCGGTGTCGTGCGTGGAGGTGTAGCCGACGACGCCCTCGCCGTAGTGCATCGGCTGGTACTCGTTCCCCTCCGCGCACCAGTCGGCGTACTGCGGGACGCGCATCCCCGGGAAGCCGAACTCGGCCATCAGCTCGTCCATCGCCGGCTCCTCGAAGCCGAGGTCCTCGGCGATGAACGGGGCCTCGCCCAGCCCGCGCTCGACCGCTTCGAACAGCTCGCGCCCGGGGCCGTCCCGCCACTCGCCGTCCGCGGGGTCGTCGCTGTCGGCGGGGATCGCCCAGTACTTCACGAAGCCGAGGAAGTGGTCGAGCCGCGCCACGTCCGCGAGGTCGAACAGCCGGCGGAACCGGTCGAGCCACCAGTCGTACCCCGACTCGGCGAGCCGCTCCCAGTCGTACAGCGGGTTCCCCCACCGCTGCCCGTCGTCGCCCGCGTTCGGCGGCACGCCCGCGACCGCGGTCGGGCGGTTCCCCTCGTCGAGCCGGAACGCCTCCGGGCTCGCCCACACGTCCGCGGAGTCGAGCGCGACGTAGATCGGCACGTCACCGACGATGGACACCCCCTCGTCGGCCGCGACCGCACGCAGGTCGCGCCACTGGCGGTCGAACGTCCACTGGACGAACGCGCGGAACCGGATCTCCGCCGCGTGCTCCTCGCGCGCCTCGGCGAGCGCGTCCGGGTCCCGCGTCCGCAGCGGCGCGGGCCACTCCGTCCACACGTCCTCCGGCCGGGCGTCCGAGAGCGCCCGGAACAGCGCGTAGTCGCCGAGCCACGGCTCGCGCTCGCGGAACGCGTCGAGCGCCGCGCGGTCCTCCTCGGTCGCCCGCTCCTCGAAGCGCTCGAAGGCGGTCCGCAACAGCGGGAGCTTGTACTCCCGCACCGCGCCGTAGTCGACGCGGTCGGTCGGGAACTCGGGGACCGGACGCAGGTCCGCCTCGTCGAGCCAGCCGTCGTCGACGAGCCCCTCGGGGTCGATGAACAGCGGATTGCCGGCGAACGCGGACGGCGACTGGTACGGCGACTCCCCGGCCACGGAGAGCGTCGGCCCGATCGGACAGATCTGCCAGTGGTCGACGTCGGCGTCGCCGAGGAACGAGAGGAACTCGCGCGCGCCCTCGCCGAGGTCGCCGATCCCGTACGCCCCCGGCAGCGAGGTGACGTGGCAGAAGACGGCGTCGGAGCGGTCGAATCGCATACGCCTCCCTGCGCCCCCCACCGACTTCAAACGTTGCGTACGTCCCGACCGCGTTCGGGCGTATCGAGGCGGGCCGAATCCCGGCTACGGGACCCACCGATCGGGCCCGAGAGGTCGGCTACTCCCCCGCGACCGGCACCACCGCAACCTCGTCGACGCGGATCCGCTCGGTCCCGTCGGCGTCCTCGACGACGCACCGCTCGCCGGAGACTAGGTCGCGCTCGCCGTGGTCGGCCTCGACCGCGACGCTCGCCTCCGCCGGCGCGAAGTTGAGGACGACGACGAGCGCCTCGTCGCCGTCGCGCCGCCGGAACGCCACCACGTCGTCGGGGTGGACGTCGCCGCTGGCGACGATCGGCCGCTCCGAGAGGTCGCCGCTCGCGACGTGGTAGTCGACCCGGGAGACGTCGCCGGCCGGCCCGAGCGCCGGGTGGTCCCGCCGGGTCGCGAGGAGGTCCTCGTAGCGGTCGCGGACGTCTTCGCGGGCGTGGTCCCACGCGATCGCGTCCCGGCGGCCGCGCTGGCCGATCTCCTGGCCGGCGTATACCATCGGCACGCCCGGCAGGGTCATGATCGCCGCGCCCGCGGCGGCCGCGGCGGCGTCGCCGCACTCGACGCGATAGCGCGTCTCGTCGTGGTTCTCGATGTACTGGAGGAACTCGGCGTGGTCCGGGAACCCGATCTCCGCGCGCTGGTCGATCGCGTCGAGGACGCTCGCCGCCGGCTCCGCGCCGCGACCGACCTGCCGGAGCTGGAAGTACAGCGTCGCGTCGAAGTGGACGTCGAACATCCCCTCGTGGAAGCCGGGGATGTACGGGATCGTCTCGTCCATCAGGAGGAACTCCCGGTCGATGTCCTTCACGCGGTCGCGAAGCTCGCGCCAGAACGAGTCCGGGACCGCCCACGCCATGTCGCAGCGGAACCCGTCGACCAGCGGCGCCCACTCGTCGACCACGTCGAGCAGGAACCGCCGCACGTCGAGGTTCGCGTGGTTCAGGTTCGCGATGAGCTCCCAGTCGAAGTAGGTGCCCGGCTCGCCCGACTCCTGCCACTCGTAGCGGTCGCGGTACGGCGAGTCGGGGTTCCGGTAGGCGTCGCGGAACCACTCGTGGTCGCGCGCGGTGTGGTTGGCGACGAAGTCGAACAGCACGCGCATCCCGTGGTCGTGAGCGGTCTCGACCAGCGCCTCGAAGTCGGCGCGGTCGCCGAGGTCGTCGGCGGTGTCGAAGAACTCGACGATGTTGTAGCCGTGCGGCTTCCCGTCGTGGCCGAGCACCGGCGTGAGCCACAGCGTGTCGACGCCGAGCTCCGCGATCCGGGGGATCCGCTCCGCGATCGCGTCGAACGCCGCACCCTCGTCGGCGTCCGCGAAGGTCCGGACGAATATCTCGTAGACGGAGGCGTCCCGCGTCCACGCCGGCGGATCGTTGAGCCGCACCGTCTCGAAGTCGGGCGCGCCCGGCGTCAGCGCGGCCTCGCCGCCGGCGTCGTTGGCCGCGGACTGCCCGCGCACGACGGCGGCCGCGTCGGCGACGCTCACGCGCGGGTCGCCGTCCGGGTCGTGCGCGACCGCGACGGCGTGAACGCGGAGGCGCTCCGGCACCGCGTCGAGCGGCACGCGGAGCTCGCCGCCGTCGTCGCTCACGCGCAGCGCGTCCCGCGGGTTGGTTCGCCCCGTCTCGACGGCGGTCGCGACGTCGCGGTCGTCGACGACGAACGTCACCGAGAGGTCGTCGGCGTCGAGCGCGGACTCCGGGTTCGGCGTCGCGACCGCGGTGAACACCGCCGCCCCGGCGCTCTCGCTCTCCGAATCGGCTCCCTCCTCGTAGGCGACGCTCGCGTCCAGTTCGACCCGCGGCCGCCCCACGCCCTCGTGCCGCTCTCGCGCGGCGTAGTCGATCGGTCCGTCGTCCGCGTCGCGGTCGCGTATCGCGGTTCCGCTCCCGCCGGAGACGTCGACGCCCTCGTAGCTCGCGGGGAACGCGCGGACCGTGAGCAGGTGGTCGCCGTCGGGGGCGTCGAGCCCGAGGAGGTAGCGGCCCGGTACGTCGGGCGTGAACTCGGTCACGGACTCGTCGCCGACGGTCGCCTCGCTGCCGGGCGGGGCGTCGGCGACGCGCCAGGCGTAGGTCGCGTCCGGGTTCGGGTCTCGCGGCGCCAGTTCCGTCCGCTCGCCGGTCGCGAGGAAGCGCGGGGGTCCGGGGTGGTGCATGTGACGCCCATCGACGCCCGGGGCCTTCGGTGTTGCTCTTGTTTCGGTGAGATCTGCCCCGCGCGGCGTCCGTTCGGACACCGGCCGCGGTCGTCAAGGCTTTTACTCCGGCCGGCGCAGGGCGGGTATGCGACTGCGTACCGCCCTTACGGAGCACGAACGTCGGCGCGGGGAGCGCTACCCGGCGGAACACTCGATGACCGCCGGCGCGTTCACCGGCGACGACGGCCGACTGGTCCACGTGGGGCCGGACGGGACCGTCCACGACTGTTCGTACTCCCTCTCCGAAGTCGGCGGCGCGGACCGGCTCCGGATGGGGATCACCGCCGGGCGCGGCGTCCGCTGGTTCGACGACCTCGAGACGACCCGCCAGCACTACGACGGCGACACCCCGCTCGTCGAGACCGAGTACGACGCCGGCCGCTACACCATCCACCAGTTCGACCTCGTCGTGAGCGACACCCACCTCACGCACGTCGAGCTCCGCGGCTCGCCCCCCGCCGACGCGGAGATCGTGGCCGCCTACGCGTTCTCGCCCGACATGGTCGAGGGCCGCGTCGGCAACATGGTCCACGACGGGGCCGGCCCCGACGACGGCGGCGTCGTCGAGGTGCACCACCGGTCCGAACACGACTTCCTCACCGCCTCGACCGGCCTCTCGAACGCGCACGGCCAGCGGCTGCGGACGATCCCCGAGCTGCTCGGCGAGGAGGACGACGGCTTCCCGCACCGCGGCGAGATCGACCGGCGCGAGGACTCGCGGCTCACCCCGGACGTCGTCGTCCGCGCGCCGTTCGAGCGCGACGGGCGCACGGAGCGCGTCACGCTCGCCGGGCGCGCCGTCGTCGACCGGCGCGCGGCCCGCGACACCGGCGACGACGCGAAGGACGCCCTCACCGACGGGATCGACCGCCAGCGCCGGATCGAGACGGTGTCGAACATCGCCACCGCGTACCCCGACGCCGACGACCTCCGCGAGGCCGCGGACGGGCGGGGACCGGACGTCCCGGCCGACGCCCCGCGCCGGTCGGTGATCGCGAGCGACCTCCGCGCGCTCGACCTGCTCACCGCCGAGTCCGGGGGCCGGATCGCCGCCCCCGAGTTCGACCCGTTCTACTCGACCTCCGGCGGCTACGGCTACACGTGGTTCCGAGACGAGGCGACCGTCTCGACCGCGCTGCTCGACGCGAGCGACGAGCTCGGCCTCGACGCCGACGAGGAGCTGCTCGCGGCCGCGAGCTTCTTCTGCCGGACGCAGGACGCCGACGGCTCGTGGCCCCACCGCGTGTGGGCCGACTCCGGGAAGGTCGCGCCCGGCTGGGCGAACGCCCGGATCGAGGGCGCGAACGCGACCCCCGGCCCGAACGACCAGCTCGACCAACCGGCGACGGTCGTCGCGTTCCTCGCGAGCCTCCGCCGCGAGGCCGACCTCCCCGAGGAGTGGCGCGACCGGATCGACGAGACGATCGCCGACGCCGTCGACTTCCTGCTTGAGACGACCGAGGACGACGGGCTCCCGCGCCGCTGTCAGAACTGTTGGGAGAACGCGCTCGGCCGCTTCACCCACACCGGCGCGGAGTACCTCCGGGCGTTCGCCGCCGTGGCGCGCGCGCCGGTCGACGAGTCGCTCCGGGCCGACGCGGCGGCCGCCGCCGACGCCGCGCTCTCGGGGCTCGACGACCGCTGGAACCCGGAGACGGAGCGGTTCCTCCAGCGCGCGAGCGAGGAGGGTCAAGACGCCCGCGCCGACGCGAGCACCTTCGCGCTCGCGACCGCGGCCACCGAGTACGCGGCCCTGCTCGACGACGAGGCCGGTTCCGACGACGGCGCGGCCGCGGGCGACGCCGCGGCCACCGACGGCTCCGGCTCCGCCGGCGTCGACGCCGTCGCGGCGAGCGAGTTCGACCGCTTCCTCGACCGCGTCAACACCCACGTCCGGCAGTCGATCGAGGCGCTCCGGCGCGAGACGTCCGCGGTCGAGGGGCTCGTCCGGTTCGCCGGCGACGACTGGCGCACGGCCGAGCAGGGGGCCGCGAAGGTGTGGTCGATCGCGACCCTGTGGGGCGCCACCGCGGCGGCGACGCTCGCCGGCGTGGTCGAGGAGCGCGGCGGGGCGGCCGAGCCGCTGTTCGCCGACGCCCGCGACCTCTACGCGCTCTGCGGCCCGGACGGCCCGTTCGTCAACGAGGCGGGGCTGTTCGCGGAGCAGGTGTTCGACGACGGCGACCTCGACAGCGCGACCCCCATCGCGTGGTCCCACGCGCTCCGGATCGACGCCACGGTGACGCTCGCGAGCCACGGCGAGCTCCCGGTCCCGCACGACCGCGAGACAGGCCCCGAGGCGGCGCCGCACTGGACGACCGGCCGGAAGTTCGGCGTCGGCACGCCCGCCGACTACGACGCCGACGACCCCGTCCCGGTGTGGTTCACGCTCACCGAGGGGGCGCTCACCGAGGCGCGGTTCCCCCGGATCGACGTGATGAACGTCCGGACGGTCGACTTCCTCGTCGCGGACCCCGACTCCGAGTACGCGATCCGGACCTTCGACGAGACGGGCCACGTCTCGACGACGGAGACGATCGAGCGGACGACGGAGCCGGCGGCCGACGACGCGCTCGCGTACGTCCAGACGATCCGCGAGACCGGCGACGGCCACGGCCACAACTGGACGCTCACCGCCGAGTACGCGGTCGACACGAACGGCACCGCGATCCTCGCCGACGTCCGGTTCGAGGGGAGCCGCGAGTACGACGTGTACGTCCTCGCCGACGTGACCATCGCCAACGTCGGCACGAACGACCGCGCCGAGCGGATCGACGGCGACGGCGGAGCGCACCTGCTCGCGCGCAAGGACGACCCCGACCGCGACCCGGGCAAGCTCGTCGACGCCGACGGCGAGACGTTCGACAGCGCGCTCGCCCTGGCCAGCGGCGGCGGCTTCGACTGGGCGAGCGCGCTCCCGGCCGGCGGCGAGGCGACGGACGCGCTGTTCGGCGACGGCGAGCGCGTCGAGGAGTCGGCCGAGGCGACCGGCAACGTCGTCCTCGCCGGCCTCGTCGGGAGCGGCGAGATCGTGATGGACACGGTCGCGCTCGGGTTCGCCGAGGAGTCGGACACCGCCGCCGCGCTCGGCGAGGCGGAGGGCGCGCTCGCGCGCGGCTTCGACGACGTCGCGGACGCGTACGCCGAGACGTGGCGCGCGTGGCTCGCCGACCGCGACCTCCCCGACTCGGTGGCGGGCGCGCCCGCCCTCGCGTCGCAGTACCGGTTCGCGCTGATGACGCTGGCGGCCGTCGAGGACAAGGCCCAGGACGGCGCGGGGATCGCGAGCCCCTCCGTCCCGTGGGGCGAGACCGAGTACGCCGCCGAGAACCGCGGCTACGGCTACAACTTCGTCTGGTCGCGCGACCTCTACCAGGTGTTCACGGCGCTGATCGAGATGGACGAGCTCGAGCGCGGCGCGGACGCGCTGGCCTACCTCTACAACACCCAGCAGGACGACGACGGGTTCCTCCCGCAGAACACCTACATCGACGGCCGGACCCGGTGGGGCGGCGAGCAGATGGACAACATCGCGTTCCCCTCGGTGATGGCCTGGCAGCTGTACGAGCGCGGCGTGACGCTCGACGACGCGGGGTACACCTACGACCAGGTCAGCCGCTCGCTCGACTACATCGCCGCCAACGGTCCGGAGACCGCACAGGAGCGCTGGGAGGAGGAGGCCGGCTACTCGCCGTCGAGCATCGCGGCCGAGATCGCCGGGCTGGTCTGCGGCGCGGCGCTGGCGCTCGCGGAGGCCGACCGGCGCGAGGCGAGCGGCGCGACGGCCGGCGAGTCGCCCGAGTCCCTTCGCGCCGACGCGCTCGCGTGGCTGGGGCTCGCGGACGACTGGACTGCGCGCGTCGAGGAGTGGACCGCCACCGCGACCGGGACGGACCGCCACGAGGAGACGCCGTACTACCTCCGGATCACGGCCGACGGCGACCCCGAGTCCGGGCGGCCGCGGACGATCGCCAACGACGGGCCGACGTACGACGAGCGGGAGATCATCGACGGCGGGTTCCTCGAACTCGTGCGCCTGGGGATCAAGCCCGCCGACGACCCCGTCGTCCGCAACTCCGTCTCCGTCGTCGACGACTCGATCCGGGTGGACACGCCCCACGGCGCGGCCTGGTACCGGTACGTCGGCGACGCGTACGGCGAGATCGCCGTCGGCGACCCCGGCGCGCCGTGGGCCGGCACCGGCGACGGTCGGGGTCGCCTCTGGCCCATCTTCACCGGCGAGCGCGGCGAGTACGAACTGCGTGCCCGCGCCGACGGCCCGGACGCGTTCGGCGGCACCGACGACGCGGCGCTCGAACCCGAGAGCCTGCTGGAGACGATGGCCGGGTTCGGTAACTCCGGGCTGATGCTCCCGGAGCAGGTGTGGGACCGCGAACACCCGACGAAGTACGGCTGGGAGTTCGGCGAGGGCACCGGGGGGGCGACCCCGCTCGCGTGGTCGATGGCCGGCTTCGTCCGGCTGGCGCACGGCGTCGACGCGGGCGAACCCGTCGAGACGCCGACGGTCGTCCGCGACCGCTACGTCGAGCGCGACCGCCCCGCGGGGCCGGAGCTGACCGCCACCGCCGAGTTCGTCGAGGACGCGGTCGTCGTGGCCGGCGAGACCGACGCCGCGCGCGTGGCCGTCCACACCCGGAAGACGTCGCGGCTCGTGACGCCGGACGCCGACGGCGCCTTCGAGGTCGACCTCGACGCCGCGACCGACGCCGGCACCGTCGTGGTCGCGGCCGCGACGGACGAGGAGTTCGAGGCCGCCGGCACGTCGGTCGAACGGATTCGGCTGTAGCTCTCTTCGACTGAACTCCCGGCGGCGTTCCTCGTACTTGCGGGAATGAGTCGCCTACCCGAGCGCGTTCACGTCGACGGTGCGAACTTCGCCGTCGACCTCGATGTCGACCGTCGAGCAGAGGCTATCGCGTACGGTCTCGCGCCACGACTCGACGCTCGCGGCGTGGCGCTCGCGACGCGTCTCGAGGTCCGCGTCGGGGAGCTCGGCGGCCGTGTCGTCGACCTCTGGATACGGAGGGGCCTCTGCGACGAGATCCCGGGGGTCGACGTGAATCGGGCCGGGGGCGTCGGCGGGCGAACCGCCGTCGCCGTCCTCGCCGGCGCCGCCGGCGTCGAGCGCGTGGAGGCGCGCCCGCATCCGCCCGGAGAACGGCGGCGTCGCGCGGAGCACGACTTCGCGGTCGCTCCGGAGCGTGGCCTCGAGCGCGTTCGCCACGTCCTCGCGGTGCACCGCGATCGACCGGATCCGTTCGGGACCGGTCGCGTCGTCCGCCGACTCCTCAGTCATCGTTCGCCGCCCACTCGGCGTCCGAGAGCGTTCGCTGGACCGCCTCCTCGCCGACCGCGCCCGCGAGGTGTTCGAAGCCGGCGCGGACGCCGCGGTCGCCCGCGTTCGCGACCAGCCGCGAGACGATGAACTCCGGCGTGGACTTCCCGACCGTCTCGAACCGCGGCTGGTAGTCGACGCGGAGCTCCAGGTCGTTCGTCAGCCCCTCCGCGAAGATGCCGTCGATGCGCGCGACGTCGGGGAGCGGGCTCAGGTCATCGGCGAGGTGGGTGACGTAGACGCCGAGCGCGCCGCGGTCGACGGTGAGCGTCACCAGCCCGTTCAGCAGGTCGGCGGCGCGGCCCGGCTCGGTGATCGCCTCGAACTCGTCGACGAGCATCAGCGTCCGCCCGTCCGCGACCAGCGGCGGGACGACCGACTTCAGCGTCGACTCCAGCACGCCGGCGTTGAACGAGGCGTGCCGCCGGTGGAAGACGATCCGGTCGAACGTCCCGACCTCGGCCGCGTCGGCGGGGACGGGCAGCCCCATCGACGCGAGCAGCGCCACCGCACACAGCGTCTCCAACAGCGTCGTCTTCCCGCCGGAGTTCGCCCCCGTGAGGACGCTCACGCGGTCGCCCGTCGGCGGGGCGTCGGCGCTCGCGACCCCCGAGACGTCCGCCAGCGAGTGCGAGCCGACGCCGTACGACACCGGCTGGACGTCGCCGCCGAGGAACGGGTTCCGCGCCCCGCGCACGGCGATACCGTCGTCGACGAGCGTCGGGCGGACGTGCCCGTTCTCGGCCGCGAACCGCCCGAGCGACAGCAGGAACGCGGCGTCCGACACCGCCGCCGCGGCCCGAGCGACGGTGGTGTCGCCGCCGTCGTCCGCTCCCTCCTCGTCGCCGTCGTCGCCGCCGTTCGCGTCGTCTCCCTCCGCGGACTCGTCGCCCAGTCGCTCACGGATGTCGGCCGCGACGGCGGCCTCGCGCTCGTCGACCGCCGCCTCGAGTTCGACGACGAGGTCCCGCAGCGTCCCGGAGACGAAGTCGGCGGCGTCGAGCGCCTCGTCCGGCGCCGCGGCCCGGACCGTGGCCGGCTCGACGCCCGTCTCGCGGGCGACGTGGTCGATCGTCGCCGACTCCAGCGCCTCGAAGTCGCGGAGGCTCCCGTCGCGGACGGACTCGAGCACGTCGAACGCGGAGTCCGCGAGGTCGCGCGCGGCCGACAGCTGCTCGCGCAGCCGATCCAGCTCCGCGTCCGCGCCGCTCGCGATCTCGATGTCGTCGCCGTCGAGGCCGCCGGCTGGGTCGATGGACCCCCGCACGTCGGCGAGCGCGTCGGCCGCGTCGCGCAGTCGGTCGCCGTCCAGCGCGCCGACGTCGGCGAACGGCCCGTCGGTCAGCCCCGCCTCGCGGAGCGCGACCGCGGTCTCCACGGCGGCGAGGTCGGACGCCTCCGCCTCGTCGTACGCGTCGAACGCGTCCGCGACCGCCTCCCGGTCCGCCTCGTCGAGGGCGGCCCACGCGTCGCGGGCGGCGACGACCCGGTCCAGCCGCGCCTCGACGGCGTCGCGGTCGAGGAGCGGGGTCAACACTCGAATCCGGTCGGCCGCGTGCGCGGTCAGCGCCTCGCCGGCCGCGAGCGCGAGCAGGTCGTCGTACACCGACCGCGCGTCGCCCGTCGCGAGGACGTCCATCCCGGCCTCCCCGTTCGCCCGGCGGAGGATGCGGGTCGCGCGGCCGCGGTGGAGCCCGGCGTCGACGAGCGCGCGGACGTCGGCCGCCTCGATCGCCTCGACCGCCCGCTCGGTCCCGAGGGCCTCGGTGAGCCGCTCGCTCGTCTTCGGGCCGATCCCCCAGTAGTCCTCCAGTCGCATACCCCGTGGTGTCGCCCCGGCGTCTTGGCGCTTTCGTCGCCCGCGCGGCGCCGGCGACCGCGCGACGCGGCGGAGCGACCACGCCCCGTCGCTCTCCGCCACGACAGCGTTCATACCGCCTTGCCTCCTACCGGTCGGCATGACAGCGGAGATCGCGGACGGCGTCTGGCGTCTCGACTGCGGCGGAGTCAACGCGTACCTGGTCTTCGACGACGTGCCGACGCTCGTCGACGCCGGGACGCCGTGGGACGAGGATGCGATCCGGGAGGGCCTCGACGACGCCGGCGTCGCCCCCTCGGAGGTCGGCCGCGTCCTCCTCACCCACTACGACCTCGACCACGTCGGGACGCTGGCGGCGCTGACGCCGGATCTCGACGCGCCGGTCCGCGCCTACGGCTTCGACGCGACGCTGCTCCGCGGGGACCGGAAACCGCCCGTCGGGAACCACAAGGGGTTGATCCAGCGGCTCGCCGGGCTCGTCACCGACCTGCCCGACCTCGACGTCGTCGGCGTCCGCGACGGCGAGACCGTCGGCTCGTTCACGGCGTACCACACGCCCGGCCACACGCCGGGCCACGTCGCGTTCGTCAGCGAGGAGTTGGGCGTCGCGCTGCTCGGCGACTTGGTATCGGAATCTGACGGCGAACTGAATGAGTCCGGCTGGGTGATAAGCTACGACACGGGAGAGGTCGCGGCGAGCGTCCGGTCGCTCGCGGAACGCGCCCCGGCGTTCGACGTCGCCTGCGTCGGGCACGGCGACCCGCTCGCCTCGGAGGGCGGCGAGGCGCTGCGCCGGCTGGCGGCGACGCTCTGAACGCCGCCTAGCGGGACTGCCGGTAGATGAGGTTGCGCTGGATGTCGTTCGCGCCCTCGTAGATCACCGGGATACGCACGTCGCGGTAGACGCGGGCGATCCGGCGCTCGGTGAGGTTCGACCGGCCGCCGTGGAGCTTCATCCCCTTCTCGGCGCAGTCGGTGGCGACCTCGGTGGACTTCGTCTTCGCCAGCGCGGCCCAGTAGCCGGCGTCCGTCCCGTTCGCGACCTTCTCGCAGGCGCGCCAGTTAAGCGCGCGCGCCGACTCGAACCCGATCCGCATGTCGGAGATCGTGTGCTGGACGGCCTGGAAGTCGTCGATAGTGCGGCCGAACGCCTCGCGCTCGTCGATGAACGCCTCGGCCTCCTCGATGGCCGCGGCGGCGAGGCCGAGCCCGTGGCCCCCGACGATGACGCGACCGTGGTTGAAGAAGTCGGCGAGGGCGTAGAACCCGCCGCCCTCGCTGCCGACGACGTTCTCCTCGGGGACGAAGCAGTCCTCGAAGA
>NZ_CAKZRO010000062.1 GCF_937146585.1 uncultured Halorubrum sp.
GTTCCATACCTCGTGAGGTCCCTGTCCGGCTATTAAATTCACGGTCCCCGACGCGAGCCACGCGGCCGGCGTCTCGGCGCGGACGCGCGGCGACGGACCCCCTCGGTCGCCGCGCCGGTGACCGATCGATCATGTTCGATGATCAGCAGTAACAGCGCCGGAGAGACACGTTTTTACGGGGGAGATGGGATTCCTCCGGCACACAGATGGCACGCGAGACATGGGCGACGCGGGCGGGGTTCATCCTCGCCGCGGTCGGGAGCGCGGTCGGGCTGGGTAACATCTGGCGGTTCCCGTTCATCACCGGTCAGTACGGGGGCTCGTCGTTTCTGATCACGTATCTCGCGTTCGTCGCGCTGATCGGCTTCCCGGCGATCCTCGTGGAGTTCGTCATCGGGCGCCGCACCGACCGGAACCCAGTCGGGGCGCTTCGGGAACTGGGCAGCGGCGTCTGGTCGTCCGCCGGCTGGCTGTTCGTCGTCACCGGCTTCATCATCCTCTCGTACTACAGCGTCGTCGCGGGATGGTTCCTGCGCTACACGCTCATCGGGATCACAGAGGGGTTCACTGTCGCCGACCCGGCGGCCGCGGACGCGCTGTACGAGTCGGTCTCGACCGGGCTCGACACCCTCCTCTTCCACGCCATGTTCATGCTGCTCGTCGTCGGGATCATCGCCGCCGGCGTCAGGCGGGGGATCGAACTGAGCGTGAAGGTGATGGTGCCGGCCATACTCGTCCTGCTCGTCGGACTGGCCGCGTACGGGTTCACCCTCGACGGCGCGAGCGCGGCGTACGGCTACTACCTCTCGCCGGACTTCGGGACGATCGCGGCGAACTGGACGGAGATCCTCCCCGCCGCGGCCGGGCAGGCGTTCTTCACGCTGTCGCTCGGGATGGGCGTGATGATCACGTACGCCTCCTACCTCGGCGAGGACCGGAACCTCGCGGCCGACGCCGGGATCATTGCGGCGCTAGACACGCTCGTCGCCGTCCTCGTCGGCTTCGTCGTCTTCCCCGTCCTCTTTTCGATCGGGATCGAACCGGGCGCCGGCGGCCCGCGGACGATCTTCGTGAGCCTCACCGCCGCGTTCGCGGGCATTCCCGGCGGCCGAATCCTCGGCGTCGTCTTCTTCGGCATGGTCGGGATCGCCGCGCTCTCCTCCGCGATCAGTATCCTCGAGGTGCTCGTCTCCTACCTCATCGACGAGGTCGGCGTCGCTCGGGTGCCCGCGTCGGCCGCGCTCGGAGCCGCCGTCTTCCTGCTCGGCGTCCCGGTCACGATCGACTCGATCTTCCTCGGCCTGTACGACGGGCTCGCGGACGGGATCCTGCTCGTCCTCGGCTCGCTGCTGCTCGCGCTGTTCGTCGGCTGGGTGATCCCGGACGTCGGCCGCGAGGAGCTCAGAAAGGGGATCGCTGACGGCGCCGGCCTCGACGCAGTCTGGATCTGGGCGGTCCGGGTCCCGATCCTGATCGTCGTGGTCGTCGTGCTGTACCTCGGCGTCGTCGACTACGTCGGCTTCCTCACCGGCGACTTCGCCGGCTGGCTGGCGGCGCGATAGCCCCGGGCTACCGGGCTGACTTCCCGTCGCCGCCTCAGACGTGTTCCTCGCGCGGCTGGACCACGACGAACCCCTCGCCGCCGAAGCGCATCTGATAGCGCTCGCCGGACTCCTGGCCGATCATGTCCGAGAGGCTGCGGTTGACCTCCACGTCCGGCGACGTGCCGCTCCACGCGACGGTCGCGCTCGGGTCGGTCGACACCGGCGGTTCGAGGACGATCGGGTCGCCGTGGGTGGTGATCGCGACGTACCCCGGCCCCTCGAGGTAGACGTTGCTGAAGCCGCCGGCGAGCGCGCCGGCGAGGCTGTCGATCGTGTTGATCTCGTAGGAGAGCGACTCCTCGAAGGCGAGCACGTCCTCGCCGTTGACCGTGATCGACTCGCCGGCGTCGAGCTCGACGACTTGGACCTTCTTGCCGTCGTCGGCGAAGTAGACGTGGCCCTGCCCCTCGACGGCCATGATCGGCGTTCCTTCGCTCGTGGCGGCCTCCTTGAGGAACCCGGTGATACCGCCCTCCGCGGAGGCCTTCCCGGTGAAGGACACGTCGCCCGTGAACGCCACCATCGAGCCGGCCTTCGCCATGACGGTGCCGTCGACGTCGACGTCTAGGGTGTAGCTGTTCTCGCGCTGGAACGGTTCCGCGCTGTCGGTCGGTGCGTTCGCGGCGGTGAACTGATCGAGATCCATGGTGCGGGGACCGAACCGTCTCGGTTCGGCTGTCCGAAAGTTCCGCGCAATCGCTTAAGAATCTACGGGAGACGTGGGACGGAACCGCACGACTCGGCGGATCTCATGCGGTTCCGACCCTCTGCGGTCCAGGTGCCCGACCCGGCCGTCAGTACACGACAAGCGCGAGGTACAGCTGGCCGATCCCCGCGACGACCATCACGCCGCCGGCGATCCGCTTCAACAGCCCGGCGTGGGCCATCACCCGGTTGGCGTTGCTGAGGAGGCCGACGCCCGTCGCGACGGTGGTCGCGGCCATCAGGACGGCGACGGTTCCGGCGTAGACGGCGAGGAGGAGTATCGCCGTCTCGGACGGCAGCGCGATCGCCCGGGCGACGACGCCGAGGAACACCGGCGCGACGCAGCCCGCGCCGGCCAGCGCGTACCCCGCGCCGAAGAGGCCGAACCCGAACACGCTCGCTCGCCGCTCGGGCAGCGGCACGGAGATCGACGGCGCGCGCCCGGCGACGACGAGGAGTCCGAAGACGATCAGCAGCCCGCCGACGAGCGTCTCGAAGACGGTGATGTTCGACAGCGTCGAGTAGCCGACCCGGACGGTGGCCCCGGCGAGCAGCGCGAACGTCGCTAACACGCCGACCGCGGCCGCGATCCCTCGAGCCCCCGCCCCGACGACGGACGCGGAGTCGGCGTCGACGGAGTTCACGTAGAAGCCGACGTATCCGGGCAAGAGCGGGTAGGCGCACGGCGAGAAGAACGTCGCCACGCCTGCGGTCACGGCGAACGGGACGTTCGTCGCGAGCGAGACGTCGGTCATCGGTCGCCCCGTCGGGTCATCGGTCGAGCGCGCGCTCGATGCCCGCGACGAACTCCTCGGTGGTGTGCGTCCCGGAGGTGGCCCACCGGACGCGCCCGGAGGCGTCCATGGCGCGGGCGCTGGGGTAGCTCCCGACGTCGAGCCGCGCCGCCAGTTCGGCCGAGACGTCGGCGGCGACGAGCCAGTCCCCCCCGTTCTCGCGCCACCAGTCGGCCACCGTCTCCTCGCTGACCGCCTCGCCGACGGGCTCCGTCGTCACGGAGACGAACAGCGCCTCGTCACCGATCCGGTCGTGGGCCGCCGCGAGGGCCGGCATCTGCTCGGCGCAGGGCGGACACCACGTCCCGAAGAAGTCGACGAACGTCGGTCGGTCCGGGGCGGGCAGCGTCACCTCGCCGTCGCGGCTCCCGGGCGCCTCGACGGTGTCGAGCGTCACCGGATCGACCGGTTCCGGCCCGTCGCTGCCGGTCGAGCCATCGCCGTCGCCCGAATCACCGCCGCCGAGCGAGCCCGGGACCCCGCCGGTCGCGACCGCGCCCGCTCCGCCGAGCACCGCGACGCTCGCGACCCCGGCGACGAGGTCCCGCCGCCTCACGCCGTGACCACCCGCCGGAAGTCGTCGACGATCCGTTCGACGTCGGTGGCCGGCCCGCGCGGGTACGACCGCTCGACGATCCCGCGCTCGTTCACGAGCAGGATGAGGCCGTAGTGCGGGAACGCGTACTCGAGGTTCTCGTACCCCTCGGCGTCGGTCTTCTCGATCTTGAGTCCGAAGTGCTCGTCCATCAGCTCTACGCCCGCCTCGTAGGACTCGGGCCGGAGGAAGTGCCAGTTGCCGGCGTCGAGGTCGACCCCGCGCTGGGCGGCGTACTCGCGGAGCGCGTCCGCCGTGTCGCGCTCGGGGTCGAACGTCAGCGGGAGGAAGGCGGCCTCGTCGCCGAACCCTTCCTCGGCCGCGACCTCCTGAACGCGGCGCAGTCGGAGGATGAGGGCGGGACAGACGCCGTCGGGGCAGTTGGTGTAGAAGGACGTCCACAGGAACGCGCGCTCGCCCTCGAACTGCGTCGTCGATATCTCCTCGCCCGCGATCGGGTCGGGAACGGTGAAATCGGGCATCTCGTCGCCGTGGATCGGGTGGACCGGCTCCCCGCGGGTCTGTTCCGGCGGGCCGAGGACCGTCCCGTCGTCGTCACCGAGCGACCCCGAATCGCCGAGGACGCCGGCGCAGCCGGCCGTGGCGGTCGCGCCGGCGGCGGTCCCGGTGGCGGCGAGCGAGCGGAGGAAGTGGCGGCGGTCCATGTCGTTGCTCGACCTACGTGGTCGCTCGTAAATGAACCCCGCGGCTGCTGGCACTCGCTGAACACGACCGCGCCCCCGAACGGCGGCGATGCGGCCGAGAGGCGGACGTCTCTGGCGAGTTCGCGGTTGACGAACGTCCGGAACCTCCGTGGTAACGCGGCCCTCGCAAGGGTTATCCCCTAACCGGCTGTACGTTTATTCGCAATGGCAAACGGTAAGGTTGATTTCTTCAACGACACTGGCGGCTACGGTTTCATCTCGACTGACGACGGCGACCTCGACGACGACGAAGACGTGTTCTTCCACATGGAAGACGTCGGCGGCCCGGACCTCGAGGAGGGTCAGGAAGTGGAGTTCGACATCGAGTCGTCCCCCAAGGGACCGCGCGCGACGAACCTCGTCCGCAACTAACCCCCCACACCGCGGACGGCGCGTCCGCACGCACTACCGGATTTCGGCGGTCGCTCGACGTGATCGACGCCATCTCCGTTTCTCTCACACTTATGACACCCCGACGAGCGACGGCCGCGCGTCGCGAGCGACGCACGACGACGCGTTCGTCGACTCGTCCCCGCGGCGATCGACCGTTTAAATACGAGTGCGGGCGAATTCCCCTCCAGTGAGCGATCCGATCCCGACCGGCTGTCGGCCGGTCGACGAGCTGTTGGGCGGCGGCTTCGAGCGCGGCGTCGTCACCCAAGTGTACGGGCCGCCGGCCGCCGGGAAGACGAACCTCGCGCTCGCGGCCGCGGTGGAGGTCGCGGCCGGCGGCGACCGCGCCCTCTACATCGACACCGAGGGGCTCTCCATCGACCGCTTCGAGCAGTTGGCCGCGGGGCGCGCCGACGACCCGGACACCGACGAGACGGTCGATTCGATCGCCTCTCGGCTGGTGATCTCGGAGGCGTACGACTTCGACGACCAGCGCGAGGCCGTCCGCGACGCCGAGGAGCTCGCCGAGGAGGTCGAGCTGATCGTGTTGGACTCCGCGACGGGCTTCTACCGGCTGGAGCGCGCCGGTGACACCGAGGGCGGCGAGTCGCTCCGGAAGGTCGCCAAGCAGGTGACCCACCTCCTCTCTCTGGCCCGCCGGCACGACGTCGCCGTCGTCATCACGAACCAGGTGTTCACCGATCCGGACGGCGACCGCGACCGCGCGCTCGGCGGCAACACTCTCAACCACTGGACCGGCGCCATCGTCCGCGTCGACCGGTTCCGCGGCGGGAACCGTCGCGTGACGCTCGAGAAGCACCGCTCGAAGGCCGCCGGCGACACCGCGACCTTCCGGATCGTCGGCGACGGGCTCGCCGAGGGGACCGACGCCTGAGCGTCGCGGGCGGCGAATCGAAGCGGACGGCGAGAAGGCTAGGGTAGGGGACCGAAATTCTCGCGCCGGACGACAGAGGTCCGTTAACAGCGTCGAGGTCCGTTAACAGCGTCAAAATCCGTGGATACCGTCGAGGTTCGCCGACGGCGTGACGACCGCGCCCGCCGGTCGGGCGCGCTACCGGCTCACAGGTCGCCCAGCTTCCGGAGGAGCTGGCCGCGGTACTCCTCGTCGGCGTTGACGCCTTTGATCTCCAGGACGTTCCGCTCGAGCTTGTCGAGCGCGACGTGGAAGGCGTGTTCGGCGCCGTACCCCTCGCCGGAGCCGCCGACCTGTCCCTCGTTGGTGCGGAGGCGGATCTGACACTGGATCAGGGGCGTGCCGCGGAGCTTCTCCTTGTGGGCGTGGAGCCGGACGTGCGCGTGGATGACGTGCATGTCCGCGTACTTGTCCGCGACCTGCTCGATGGACTCGACGATGTGTTCGCGGGAGGTCCCCTCCAACAGGTCGACGTTGGTGATCTGGACGTCCATCGAGTCCTGCTCGGTGAACGTGAGCGCGCGCAGCACGTCGGTCTTCGTCACCATCCCGGCGACGGTGTCCGCGCCCTCGGGCGTGACGACCAGCCCGGAGACGTCGTTGTCGAACATGCGCTGGACGACCGCCTGGGCCGTCTCGTCGTGCGCCGCCGTGACGACCGGGCTCGACATGATGTCGTAGACGGGGATGTCGAGCATGCGGTCGATGTCGCCGGCGCGGTCGCCGCTGCCCTGACGCTCCTGGTCGCGGACGACGAACTCCACGATGTCGTTCGTGGTGACGACGCCGACGAGGCCGCCCTCGTCGTCCAAGACCGGGAGCCGGGAGACGCCGTTCTCGCGGAGGCGATTGATCGCGCGGCCGACGCTCTCGGTCTCGCCGATGCCGATCACGTCCTCGGTGGCGATCTGGCCGACGGTGATCGCGTCGAGGCTGTCGAGGACGGCCTCGAGGATCTGGTCGACCGTGATGATGCCGAAGAGCTTCTCGCCCTCGTAGACGGGGGCGATCTTCACGTCGCCCTCGACCAGGAGCCGAGCGGTCTCGCGGACGTCCTCGTGGCGGTCGACCGAGGGCGCCGGCTTCATCACCGCCGACACCTTCGTGTCGTCCTCCATGCGCGAGCGCATGAGCTGCTTCTCGCCGACGACGCCGGCGTAGTCGCCGTCCTCGACGACGATAATTCCCTTCGGGTTCTCTCGCTCGAAGATAGAACGGACCTTGGCGAGTCGCTCGTCGATGTCGACCTCGACGTATTCCGGCACTGCGATATCAGAGATGTTCATGGTCCAGTCTGACCGTTCGACGGGCCGGGTATTGAAAGTGCGGGAGTCGTCGCGCGAGCCGGGTGCCGTCGTCGACCGGTCGCAATCCGCCTGAAGGTATTTGAGCGGCGGCGGCGAAGCGATCCCGTGACGCTCTCGACCGCGCTGATCGCGCTCGGCGTCGCGCTGATCGCGGTCCCGCTCCCGGTTCCGATCCCCTTCGTCGGGGCGATCGCCGGCGCGCTCGCGCTGCTCGCCGGGCTCTTCCTCCGGCTCTTCGGCGTGTGAAACCTTTTTGCCCGTTACCGACCCACAGGGAGGCGTGTACGACGCCATCGTCCTCGACAACGACGGAGTGCTGGTCGGACGGACCCCGTTCGACACGCTCCGCGAGGCCGCCTGGGACGCGTTCGTGAGCCTCGGCGTCGAGGACCCGGACCTCGCCCACGTCGACGACGTCGCCGTCGGCGTCGACCCCGCGACGCTGACGGACA
>NZ_CAKZRO010000063.1 GCF_937146585.1 uncultured Halorubrum sp.
GCACAGCGCGGCGGCGAAGGCGGTGCCGGCGGCGGCCGCGGCCGCTCGCTCCGAACCGGCCGGGGCGACGGTCCGCCCGTCCGCGAGGAGGGCCGCGAGCGCGACGCCGCCGAGCGCGCCGAGCGCGACCAGGTCGAAGGCGCGCTCGACCGCCAGCGACGCGATTCCGGTCGGGTAGGGCACGTCGCGCCGGTCGTTCAGCAGGTACGCGCGCACCCCGTCGCCGGCCCGCGCGGGGACGATCAGGTTCGCGGTCTGGCTTGCGAACACGGCCGCCGTGAGGAACGCCGTGCGACACCGGTACCCCATCGGCGCGAGCACGTCGCCGTACCGCCGCCCGCGGACGGGCCACGAGAGGAGGTACGCGACGAGCGCCGCGGCGAGCAGCGCCGGGTCCGCGGCGGCGGCCGCCGAGACGACGGCCCCGACGTCGAGCGTCCGCGTCAGCACCGCGCCGCCGACAGCGAGGACGAGGAGCGTCCCGGCGACCGCGAGCGATCCCCGGGGCAGGCGCTCGCGCAGTCGAGAAAAGCGCTCGCGGAGCCGAGCGGCGGCGGTTCGCGGGTTCATGCGATTATTTAGGTCGCCCTAAAGAATATAACGCTGGCGGTTCGCGGAGGCGAGCGGCGGGGTGTGTTCGACGCGACCCGAGGCAACACGTTTGTTCGTGGAACGTGGAATACCGCGCATGAGCGCGAACGAGGCGGCCGGCGACGACGTCCGGATGTGGCTCGTCGAGCGCACCTACTCCGACGACGAGCAGAACATGGTGATCCTCACGTACGCGACGCCGGACGGCGAACGCTACTTCCGCAAGGAGCGGGCGCTCACCTCCTTCACGGACGTGCGCGACACCACGGCCGCCGTCGACGCGGCGGCGTCGAACGTCGGCGCGGTCGAGGACCCCGACGACCGCGAGCGGTACGCCGCCGAGGCGACGCGGATGGCGCGGGCTCACGACCCCGACGACGTCATCTGAGCCGCGCCGACGGCGACCCGCGAGCGACGCGGCCGCACAGCCTTTTCACCGGCCGGCCCCAACGGTCACGCGATGCGCGCAACCCTCGAGACGCTCGGCGTCGCCCTCCTCGTCGGCGCCGCGCAGGCCCTCCTCGGAGTCGTCGGCCTCGCCGGGCTGTTCGCGCTGTCGACCCCCGTCGCCGTCGCCCCGTGGACGCTCGTCACGAGCGTGTACGCGCACGGCTCCGTCGGGCACCTGCTGGCGAACGCCCTCGCGCTGCTGCTCGTCGGCCCCCTCGTCGAGCGCCGGACGACCCGCCCGCGCTTCCACGCGTTCGTGGTCACGACGGGCGCGCTCGCGGGCCTCGCGCAGGTGACTATCGGTGGCCTGCTCGGTCCGCCCGCCGCCGTGTTGGGGATCAGCGGCGCTGTGTTCGCGCTCGGCGGCTACCTGCTCGCCGGCAACGTCGTGAGCGAGACGCTGTTCGACCGCCTGCGCCTCCCGCCGCGGGCCCAGCTGGTCCTGTTCGGCCTCGTCGCCGTCGTCCTCACGGCGACGACGGCCGCGCCCGGCGTCGCGCTGATCGCGCACGCGACCGGCGCGTTCTGCGGCCTCGTCGCCGGCCGCGTCGGCCTGCTCGACGCGCGCTGACCGGAACCGGACCGGACGGCGGACGGGAGTCAGGGGACGCGATCGACGGCGCCGAGGCTGGACGGCGTGAAAAACGAGAGGGGTGAAAGAGAAACGCCCTAGCGCTCAGTCTTCGAGAACGATCTCGATGCTGACGTCGTTCGGCACTTGGACGCGCATGAGCTGGCGGAGCGCGCGTTCGTCGGCGTCGATGTCGATCAGACGCTTGTGGACGCGCATCTCCCAGTGCTCCCACGTCGCCGTCCCCTCACCGTCCGGGGACTTGCGCGACGGGATCTCGAGCGTCTTCGTCGGCAGCGGGATCGGGCCCGACAGGGCGACCCCCGTCGAGTCCGCGATCTCGCGGACGTCGTCGCAGATGTCGTCGAGGTCCTCGGGGCTGGTACCGGCGAGGCGGACGCGTGCCTGCTGCATCGATTATCGCTCGTCGACGGAGAGCACTTTCCCGGCCGCGATGGTCTGACCCATGTCGCGGATGGCGAAGCTGCCGAGCTCCGGAATGTCGCCCGACGGCTCGATGCTGAGCGGCTTCTGCGGGCGAACGGTGACGACCGCGGCGTCGCCGGACTTGATGAAGTCCGGGTTCTCCTCGGCGACCTCACCGGAGGCCGGGTCGATCTTCTGGTCGATCGACTCGATCGTACACGCGACCTGTGCCGTGTGCGCGTGGAACACCGGGGTGTACCCGGCGGTGATCACGCTGGGGTGCTGCATGACGACGATCTGCGCCTGGAACGTCTCTGCGACGCTCGGCGGGTCGTCGGCCGGGCCACAGACGTCGCCGCGGCGGATGTCGTCCTTGCCGATGCCGCGGACGTTGAATCCGACGTTGTCACCGGGCTCGGCCTTGGGCACCTCTTCGTGGTGCATCTCGACCGTCTTCACCTCGCCGCCCACGTCGGACGGCTGGAAGGAGACGTTGTCGCCGGTGTTGAGGATCCCGGTCTCGACGCGTCCCACGGGGACGGTCCCGATGCCGGAGATGGTGTAGACGTCCTGGATCGGCAGGCGGAGCGGCGCGTCCGTCGGCGGCTCGGCCTCCGGCAGGTTGTTGAGGGACTCCAGCAGGGTGGGGCCGTCGTACCACGACGTGTTCTCGGACTCCTCGGCGACGTTGTCGCCCTCGAAGGCCGAGATCGGCACGAACGTGGTGTCGTCGGTCGCGAAGCGGACCTGGTTGAGGAGGTCCTCGACCTCGCCGATGACCTCCTTGTAGGAGTCCTCGCTGTAGTCGACGATGTCCATCTTGTTGACGGCGATGATGAGCTCGTTGATCCCGAGCGTGCGGGCCAGGAACACGTGCTCACGCGTCTGGGGCGCGACGCCGTCGTCGGCCGCGACGACGAGCACCGCGTTGTCGGCCTGCGAGGCACCCGTGATCATGTTCTTCACGAAGTCACGGTGGCCCGGACAGTCGACGATGGTGAAGTAGTACTCGTCGGTGTCGAACTCCTGGTGGGCGATGTCGATGGTGACCCCGCGTTCGCGCTCCTCGGCGAGGTTGTCCATCACGTAGGCGAACTCGAAGCCGCCCTTGCCCTTCTCTTCGGCTTCCTCGCGGTGCTGCTCGATTACGTGCTCGGGGACGCTCCCCGTCTCGAAGAGGAGTCGACCCACGAGCGTGCTCTTGCCGTGGTCGACGTGGCCGATGATGGCCAGATTCTGGTGCGGTTTGTCACTCATGGGGTAATCACGCGCTAAGGCGCTCTGTGAGTAAGTTTCGGTAGATTCCACTAAAACGGTTTCGATACGGCCCACAGAGTATCGCGCCGCCGTCCGGCGATTCTCGACAACGCGGGGCACGCCACGTCGGCGCACGGGCGGCGGAGCCGACCGGCGACGTGCGCGACCGGTGCGGGACGGGACGAAACACGCGGACCGGCGGGGGGCGTCGCCCGACCGGCCGACTACTCCAGGCGGCCCACGTCGCCGAGGACCGCGCTCGCCGTCTCGGGACCCCCGGCGCCGCGGCCGGAGATGTTGAGCCGCCCGGCGTGGGAGGTCTCGATCTGGACGATGTTCTGCGTCCCGGAGACCGCGAGCGTCCCGTTCTCGGGGACGAGCCGCGGCGCGACGCGGACGGTCTCGCCGGTCGCCTCGCCGATCAGCCGGACCGTCTGCCCGTCCTCGGCCGCGAGCCGGAGCGCGGAGCCGGGCACGTCGCGGATCCCGGAGACGTCGGCGTCGGCGAGCGTGAACTCCCGGGCGTCGGCCGGGTCGTCGGCCGCGCCGAACGAGAGCACGTTCGCGAGGATGACGCACTTCAGCGCCGCGTCGGTGCCGTCCACGTCGAAGGAGGGGTCCGCCTCGGCGACGCCGAGGTCCTGCGCCTCCGCGAGCACGTGGTCGTA
This sequence comes from uncultured Halorubrum sp., assembly GCF_937146585.1. Taxonomy (GTDB): domain Archaea; phylum Halobacteriota; class Halobacteria; order Halobacteriales; family Haloferacaceae; genus Halorubrum; species Halorubrum miltondacostae. Next base: position 3,964 of record NZ_CAKZRO010000063.1, read on the forward strand.
GTCGAGCCCCTCGGCGGCCATCCGCGTCAGGATGAAGTTCGCCGTCCCGTTGAGGACGCCGCGGACCGCGGTGACGTGCCCGGGTTCGATGTCCTCGACGGTCGAGACCGCGGGGATCGCCCCGCCGACCGTCGCCTCGAACCGGATCTCGCCGTCGCTGTCGGCGACGGCCGCCCGCAGGTCGCCGTACCGCTCCGCGACAGGGCCTTTGTTCGCGAGGACGGCGTGTCGGTCGCGCTCCAGCGCGGTCGTCACGTGCGAGAAGCCGGGCTCGGCGTCGCCCAGCGTCGTCGGCGTCGCCTCCACGAGAACGTCGTAGTCGGCCGCCAGCGCGTCGTCGGGGTCGTCGTCGCCGACGATCCCGCGCTCGCTTTTCCGCGCCACGACCGCGTCGGGGTCGACGCCGGCGCTATCGTCCGCTCCCGGGCCGCCGGTCCCGTCCGCGACGACCGCCGTCGAGGAGTCCGCGACCGCGACGACCTCGTGGCCGTGTTCGCCCGCCAGTTCGACGACGGAGCGGCCGACCGCGCCCGCGCCGATCACGGCGAGTCTCACGCCTCCACCCCCGTGAGCGGCTCGACGACGCGGAGGTCCTTCGCCGCGGCCAGGTCGCGGACCGCCGCGAGCGCCGCGTCCGTCTCGCCGGCGCGGGCCTCGAGCCGGAGCCGCGCGCTCGACACCTCCTCGGTGCCCTGCGGGGCCGCGAGCGACACGTCGGCGACCGACGCCGACTCGCAGGCCTCGATCTCAGAGAGCGTGTCGGAGAGGTCGGTGTCGATGAGGTGGCCGAAGAGGAGCAGCGTCACCTCCTCCGCGTACCGCTCCGTGCCCGCCTGCATCACGTTCACGCCCTCGCTGCGGAGCGCGTCGACGATCTCCTCGAACCGCTCGGGGGTGGCCTCGAAGTCGACCTCGACCGGGATCCGCCCGCGGGGCGTCTTGTTCCCGCGCTCGTGGTAGATCGACAGGAGGTTGCCGCCGTTGTCGGCGATAGGGTGGAGCGCGGCGAGCAGCTGCCCGGGCTCGTCGACCAGCTCCAGCCGAACCGTGTGCGTCGAGGGGGTCGCGGCCGCGTGGCCGCCGTCGGGCGAGGCCGAATCCGCGTCCTCCGCGTCGTCGGTCGCGCCCTCGGCGTCGAGCGCGGCCTCCGGCGCCCCGTCGCGGCGGTCGCTCACGCGGCCACCTCCGGCGTCTCCTCGCGGCCGATCGTCTCGAGGGCGCGCGGTCGGGGGCACGGTCCTGTCCCCGGCGTGGAGCGGTCGCTCGGTGGCTCCGTCGCGGTGCGCCGGGGGGGAGTCGTGCCCGTCTGCATACCCGAACGGAGTCGGACGATCCGGTATAAGCCTTCGGCGGGGGCAGGCGTTGCCTCGCTCCCGCGCCTGTCAACGCGGCGCACGGTTCGCGGAGATCTGCCGCGATCGACGGCGTCGGGACTCCCGGGCGGAAGACGCGAGAGAGGAATAGACCGGAGAGACCGCGGACCGCGCCGTCGACTTAGAAGTAGTCGATCGACTGCGGCAGTTCGAGCTTCATCCCCTTGCGCTCGCGGATCTCCATGATCTTCTCGCGCTGGAGGTTGTCGACGAGGACGCGGAAGCCCGCGTTCTCGGTGTTCCACGAGGCGCGGCCCTCGGTGGCCGAGCGGATGTCGGAGGAGAATCCGATCATCTCCTCGACGGGCGCGATACCCTCGACGACCATGAGGTCGCCCTCCTGGTACATGTCGTCGACGCGGCCGCGGCGACCCTGGATCTCACCGGAGGCCGCGCCCATGTGTTCCGAGGGGACGTCGATGCGGACGTCCTGGATCGGCTCGAGCATACGGACCTCGCCGTCGATCAGCGAGCGGTGGACCGCGTCGCGGACCGCCGGGATGACCTGCGCCGGACCGCGGTGGATGGTGTCCTCGTGGAGCTTCGCGTCGTGGAGTCGGAACAGCGACCCCTGGACCGGCTCGGCGGCCAGCGGGCCGTCGTCGAGCGCCTCCTGAAGCCCCTCCAAGACGAGCTCCATCGTCTCGTTGAGGTGCTGGATCCCCTTCGTGTCGTCGATGAGGATGTTGG
>NZ_CAKZRO010000064.1 GCF_937146585.1 uncultured Halorubrum sp.
TCGTCACCGGCATCGCCCGGATGTCGAAGAACGCGGTCGACGTCGCGATGGTCGGCGTCGCGGTCGGCACGAGCGCCGTCGCCGGCGTCGGCTTCGCGGGGCCCTACTGGGGGCTCGCGTTCGCCTTCGGCGGGGGCGTCGCCGGCGGCACGATCGCCTTGGTCTCCCAGCGGTTCAGCGCCGAGGCGTTCGGCGAACTCGGCGACGCGGTGCGCTCCAGCGTCCTCCTCGCGGTGGCGATCACGCTGCCGGTCAGCGCGGCGTTCTGGCTGTTCGCCCCCGCGTTCATCGACGCGCTGAGCAGCAACGAGGCGGCGATCGCCTACGGCGCCGACTACCTCCGCGTCGTCGGGCTGGGCGTCCCGTTCGCCGCGCTCAACCTCGTCGGGAGCCGGATCCTCGTCGGCTGTGACGACGCCTACACCGCGATGCAGGTCCGGGCCGGCGGCGCGGTCGCGAACATCGTCCTCAGCGCGCTGTTCATCTTCGGCTTCGGCTGGGGCGTCGAGGGGGCCGCGGTCGGCACCGTCCTCTCGAACGTGCTCGCCGTCGCCGGGTTCACCGTCGGGCTCGTGCGCGGGAGCGCCCCCCTCATCGGCGAGTTCCCGGTCGCGATCGACCCGACCGGCTCGTACCTGAACCCCGGCATGCTCCGGGACCTCGTCGAGATCGGCGTCCCGGTCGGCGCGCGCAACCTCGTGTGGACCGCCGCCGAGTTCCCCATGCTCGCCATCCTCGACGTGTTCGGCGAGAACACGGTGGCCGCGTTCGTCATCGCCCGCCGCATCTGGGGGATCATGAACACGCCCGGCTGGGGGTTCGGCCTCGCCTCCTCCAGCCTCGTCGGGCAGGAGCTCGGCGTCGAGCGCCCCGACGAGGCGGAGGCGTACGCCCGCGACATCATCCGGTTCTCGGTGGCGACGTACGCCGTCTCCGCGGTGCTGATCGCGGTGTTCGCGACCGACATCGTCTCGCTGTTCGCCGAGTCGCCCGACAGCCCGGAGATACCGATCGCCGTCAACCTCGTGTACGCGGCCTGCGCCGCGGTGATCTTCCAGGGGATCTCCGGCGGCGCGGCCGGCCCGCTCGACGCCGCCGGCGACACGAAGATCCCCTTCGCGAGCCAGTTCCTCGGGATGTTCTGCGTGTCGATCCCGCTGGCGTACGTCGGCGCGCACGACGCGACGCCGGCGATCGACCTCCCGCTCGTCGGCCTCACGGTCCCCGAGGTGGCGCTCCCGGCAATCGGGCTGTGGGGGCTCTACTTCGCGTTCATGGCCGAGACGACGATCCCCGCCGCGATCAACTACCTGCGCTTCCGCTCCGGGAAGTGGAAGGCGATCAGCGAGGCGTACCGGCCCGAGACGACCGCGGACGACTGAGACGGAAACGGTTCGGTCGGCCCCGTGACTCGCTCGGAAAGCACCGAACGGCCGCTGCTGACGACGAGACGAAGAGCGTCACGACCGCCGCCGAAGAGTCGAATGTCAGGACCGACTATCGTCCGAGCGGGGTGTCCGGGAGCGCGATCATCGCGGTGACCGCCGGCGGAACGTGGAGCGCCATCAGGGCGATCGCCTCGCTCGTCGTCACGCCCTCCACGGCCAGTAGCAGGCCGACGTCGGGGAGGAACGACAGGACGAGCGCGGCGACGGCGACGCGGACGAACGTCCGGTCCGGCGTCGCGGAGAGCCGGGTGAGCGCCCCGTAGACGACGGTCGCGCCGACCGTCCCCAGCAGCGTGAAGACGACGACCGGCCGGTACTGGACGAACTCCGTCGACGCGACGAGGTCCAGCGTCAACGCGATCCACACGAGGGCGAGGTTGACGGCGGCCCCGATCAGGAACGTCCCGCCTCCGCGGACGGCGAGCGTCCGGGCGGCTATCGAGTCTCGGGACGTCACGCTGGGCCCCCGTCCAGGGAGGGTCCGACTGGCGACGCGACATCGGCTCCGAGCGGCGAGCACGTGCGACGGTGCTTCGCGGTCGCACCGACGGCGGTTCCGCGACACCGGCCCGCGGCTCCAACGAGTTCTATCACAGGTCGTATACAGACGCCGCACGGATAAACTTAGTGTTGTAAAGAAACCACAATATAATATGCGCAGCCGGTTCAGAACTCTCATATGCGCCACTCACGGACGGTAGTATTGGGAGTAAAAGACAATACTTATCCGGCAGCGACGCCTACGTATTCGTATGGAAAACTGCGAAAAGGGCCGCCTGTTCGGCTCGGCGATGATACTCGTTCAGGGCGTCGTGACCGCGCTGTTCCCGCGAGTAAGCGTCAGGCTCACGAAGAAGATGCTGGGGAAAAACTTCGACAACGCGTCGGAGCTCGAAGCGAAGCCGGCGTACCTGCGGCAGCTACGCGCCATCGGCGTCGGCATGGTCGCCGCGGGCGGGACGGGGCTGCTCCTGCGGGACGCCGAGGATTTGGAGACGGAGATCGCCGAACTCGCGGACGCCGCCGAAGACGACGAGTAAGCGAGCTCCGGGGCAACACTCCGGAGAACCCGCTGCGGTGCGTTTTTCTCTTCGGTTCGAGGCATAGCGGCGGGGCGGGCGTATCGGTCGACGACCGGGCCTGAACGTCGCTCGGAGACCGCACCGGTCACTTCTCGTCGCTGTGCCGGACCTCGACCGCGACGCCGCGGGTCGAGCCCGCCATCTCCGGGCCGGACATCGCCGCGCGGCCGACCGCGAACGCCTTCGGCCCCTCGATCACGACCTCGTCGCCGACGCGGATCCCGTCGTCGGCGTCGACGACGCCGGGCGCGAGGACGGAGCCGCGCGGGACGAACGAGTCGATCTCGACCCGCTTCGTCGGGGCGTCGCTCGCGACCCAGCGGCGCGCGCCGGCGAGGGTGAACGAGAGGGTGCCGTACTGCGGGACCATCGTCGCGAGCTGCTCGCCCGGCTCGCCCTCGCGGCCCGCGTCGGGGTCGTCGCCCCACACCTGGAGCTTCGGGTAGCGACCGGTGGTGCGGACGTCTCCCTCGCCGCCGTACCGGTCGCCACCGGCGCTCGCGTCGCTCGCGCCGCGCCCCCCGAACAGGGCGTCCCCCGCGGCGTCGCCGATCAGGTAGTCGGCGATGGCGCGGACCGTGTTGTGCTCGCGCTCCCGCTTGCTGTACGCCGGCTCGCCCTGGAGCGCGGCGTTCAGCTCGCCGAGCGACTCGTCGGTCGTCGGGTGATCGACGCAGGTGTACTCGAACGGGACGTCGATCGCCGGGGCCGACTCGACGCGCTCGCAGATCTCGCGGTAGCCGTCCTCGGGGACGTGCGCGACGACGCGCGAGTAGTCGTTGCGCTCGAGGTACCGCCGGAGGACCTCCGCGACGAACTGTATCTCGTCCTCGCTCCAGTCGCCGGTGACGACCGAGTCGTAGTGTTGGGCGGGGTAGGTCGTCTCCAGCTCCTGCGGGACTACGCCGATCGGCGAGGTCATCGAGACGGTGTGGCCGCGCCACTTGATCGCGTCGTGGAACTGGCGGTGGCTCTGGGAGTCGCTGTACGGCTTCGTCGCCGAGCAGGGGACCAACACGAGGGGCTGGTCGGTGAACCGGTTCCGGTAGCGGCTCGTGACGCGGTCGGCGAACCGGCGGATCTCGACGCGGTCGAGCGTCTCCGCCGAGGCCGCCGTGACCTCGGCGTCGCGCATGAGGGGCGTCCGTTCTTCGAGGTACCCCCACTGGTCGTCGAACTCGCGGAACGCGGCCGTGAGCCACCCTTCGTGGCGGGACTGTCCCTCGACGTAGTCGCGCAGGCGACCGCTCCGGATCCGCTCGCGGACCCGGCGCAGTTCGGCGCGGAGCGCGTTCACGTTGTGCTCGGCGCAGTCGGCGCGCGTGAACTCGATCCGAGGTTTCGCGCAGGCCGGACAGGCGCACGGGAGCTCGTCGAGGTCCGCGAGGAAGTGCTCGGCGTCGGCCGTGAGGTACATCCCCTGGGTCCCCTTCGTCCGCGCGAGCGTCGCGTCGACGAGGTCGACGCCGGCGTACGCGAGGAGCGCGACGTTCCGCGGGGTCGCGACGCCGGAGAGGCCGAGCGCGGCGTCGGGCGGTAACGCCGCCTTGGCGCGGACGATCGCGTCCCGGAACGCCTCGCCGTGGCCGACGAACCCCTGCGCGTCGGAGAGGAGGTAGGCGTCGGCCCCGAGGTCGCGAGCGCTTCGGCTGTCGACGACCGCCGCCGTCGGGAACTCAACGTCGGGGTGGTCGACCGCGAACGAGTCGCGGACCTCGTCGCGGGTGCCAGCCGGGAACGCTCGGTGGGGGAGCACCGTCAGCGCGCTCTCGTCGCCGTCCGGGACCTCGCGGTCGCCGGCCCAGAGGCTCCCGGCGTCGTCGAGGAACGGGTCCGCGAGCGCCGGCGTCGACACGGGGTCGGCGAGGCGGACCTCCCCGAGGCGGGCGGCACCGTCGCGCTCGTGGACCTCGAAGTAGTCGGTCATACCTCCCCTCGCGGGGGGACGGTCAATTCTCTTGTGTTCCGGAGCCGGCGGGACGCCTGAGTTCCGCGCCGTCCGGCCGTCGACCCCGCTCGGACCGAGCGTCGCCGCAACTGTTAGGCGGACGGCGGCCGACCGATCGGTATGGACCCGACCGGGCCGTGGGACCGACGGCGAGTCGACGAGTTCCTCGGCGCAGCGCGCGTGCCGGTCCGGCTCGGCTGCCGGACGCCGGGCGACCAGCCGTGGATCGTCTCGCTGTGGTTCGCGTGGGACCCGGAGGCAGACACCGCCGACGACGGGGAGGACTCGGCGAACTCGACCGGCGCGATCCGCTGTGCGACGAGCGCGAACGCGGACCTCGTCGAGTTCGTCGACCACGACGACAGCGTCTCCTTCGACGTGTCGACGAACGACCCGCCGTACAAGGGGGTCCGCGGCCGCGGCCGGGCGTCGGTCCGTCCCGACGAGGGGAAGCGGCTCCTGCGGTCGCTCTTGGAGGAGTACCTCGGCGGGACGGACAACTCGACCGCCGAGCGGCTCCTTCGCCCCGAGCGCGAGGAGGTCGAGATCCGGATCGAGCCGGAGCGGCTCCACACGTGGGACTACTCGGAGCGCATGGGATCGGCCGAGGAGTGAGCCGCCCGCGGTCGGCTCCGACGCGGTCCCCGTCGCTCTCCGCCAGGCGACGTTTTAAGCTGTCCCCGGGCCACCCACGGGTATGAGCGTTCTCGAAGACGACGAGTACCGCGCGTTCCGCCGCGATCTCCACCGCCACCCCGAGCCGGCCTGGCGCGAGTTCTACACCACCGCCCGCATCGTGGAAGCCCTCCGCGAGCGCGACCTCGACGCGCTCCACGTCGGGCCCGACGCGCTCGCGGCGGACGAGCGCATGAACGTCCCCGACGACGAGGAGCTGGCCGAGTGGGAGGAGCGGGCGCGCGAGGCGGGCGCCGATCCGGAGATACTCGATCAGCTCTCCGGCGGCTACACCGGCTGCGTCGCGGTCGTCGAGCGCGGCGACGGCCCCGTGGTCGGCCTGCGGGTCGACATCGACGCGCTGCCGATCACGGAGTCGGAGTCGGGCGAGCACGTCCCGGCGGCGGAGGGGTTCCGCTCCGAGCACGAGGGGTTCATGCACGCCTGCGGCCACGACGCCCACGCGACGATGGGGCTCGGCGCGCTCGACGCCGTCCTCGACTCCGACTTCTCCGGCACGCTGAAGGTGTTCTTCCAGCCGGGCGAGGAGCAGGTCGCCGGCGGGAAGCCGATGGCCGAGTCGGGCCACCTCGACGACGTCGACTACCTCTACGCGGTCCACGTCGG
>NZ_CAKZRO010000065.1 GCF_937146585.1 uncultured Halorubrum sp.
CGACCGTCGCCGCGGCCGCTCCCTGGTCGGCCGGGCCGGCGACGAGCGCGGCGACGACGCCGACCGCGACCGCGAGGCCGCCCGCGAGCGGCGCGAGCAGCGCCGCGGACAACAGCGCCGACTTGATCCCGTCCCGGACCAGCTCTCCCCAGGCGACGAGCGACGGCGCGCCGCCCGCGTCTCCGGTCTGGATCGCGCTGCGCGTCACGCGGACGAAGTAGCCGCGCGCGACGAGCGACGGCGCGAGCGCGACGGGGGCCGCGACGGCGACGAGCGGGCTGACGAAGAGGACGCCGAACAGCCACAGCGGCGTCAGGACCCACGCGAGCAGGGTCACTGCGCCGCCGACGAGAGCGACGCCGACGGCGTCGTCGGTTCGCGCCAGCGCCGTCGCGGCCGCGGTGAGCATATACTCCTGTATACGGACGGAAGCAGCATAAATGATGGCCGGCCCGAGCGTTTATGTCACTCCGCGGATTAGCGCTAACTGGCCGCGCGGGTTAATCGTGTGCCTCTGACAACCTATCGGCGGCCGCCACACGGCGGCCGCACCCCGTCCGCGGCTTTCGTCGACTCGTCGCTCGGCCAGTCACGGCGCCGCCGCGTGCCGGTACCGATTTATCCCGCCCTGCCGACGGATCGGGTATGACCGGCGACGAGCGGACGGCCGATCTGGAGCCGGAACTCAGGAGCTACGGCGTCAGCGTCGAATCGATCGACGGTGACGACCCGCTGGAGCTGACGTACATGACCGCCTTCCCCGGCCGCGAGGTCCACCGCGGCGAGATCGGACGCGCGCTCAACGCGCTCATCGACCGCGCGGAGGCCGACGAGTGGGAGCCCGTCCGCGTCGAGGGGACCGTCGTGCGCTCCCCGGGCGACGTCCTCGGCACCTGGCACGCCGAGGCCGAGTGGTTCGAGGCGCTCGCGCGCTACGAGATCTCCGAGACCGAGTTCTCGAGCCGGGTGTTGGAGACCGTCAGCCACGAACCGGACGCGGGACCCGACTCGGAGGCCCCCGACGACGCGGACGCCGACGAGACCGACTCGGGGGGCGACCGGTGACCCGCCGGAACCCCGTCAACCGGGCGCAGCGCCGCATCGCGCGGCCGGCCCGCGAGCGGTTCGCCACCCGCGCGGTCGCGTTCGACGCCGACGGCGCGACCTGTCGCGGCACGCTGTACCTCCCGAGCGGCGACGCCGACGACCCTCCGGTCGTCGTGATGGCCCCCGGGCTCGGCGCGGAGCGGACCTTCGGCTACCCCGCCGTCGCGGAGCGGTTCGCCGACGCGGGGTACGCCGCCCTCCTCTTCGACCACCCGGAGTTCGGCGACTCGGACGGCGACTCGCAGGCGGTCGACCTCGCCCGCCAGCGCGCGGCGTACGAGGCCGCGATCGACCGCGCGGACCGCCTCGACGAGGCGGGCGACGACCTCGTCTTGTGGGGCGCGTCGCTGTCGGCCGCGCACGTGCTCACGCTCGCCGCCGAGCGCCGCGACGTCGACGCCGTCGTCGGCGTGGTCCCGATGCTCGACGGGCGGGCCATCGCGACGCGGCGCGGCGGCGGGTACCTCGTCCGCGCCGGCGTGACGGGGCTCCGCGACCTGATCGGCCACCGGATCGGTCGCGGGCGGACCGTCCCCATCGCGGGCGACGCGGCCGAGCGCGCGGCGATCACCGAGCCGGGGACGAAGCGGAAGTACATCGACCTCGTCGACCGCGAGTCGGCGTGGCGCAACGAGACGCCCGCGCGGTCGCTGCTGGGGCTCGTCGGCTACCGCCCGGTGACGCGGCTCGACGAGATCGGCGCGCCGACCCTGCTGCTGGCGGGGACCGACGACGCCATCGTCGACGCGGAGTCGGTCGCCGACGCCGGCGAGCGCCTCTCGCGCGGGACGGTCGTCACGATGCCCGCGGACCACTTCTCGGTGCTCGGCGACGACTTCGAGGGCGCGATCGGCCACCAGCTCTCCTTCCTCCGCGACGCGCTGGAGTAGGTCGCTCCGGTGAGGGTCGGATCCGGAAGTCGCCGCTCCCGCGACCGCTTAAGTGAGTCCGCGGCGCACCTCCGTCCATGACAGCCATCGCGATGCTGAGCGTCGCCCCGGTGATCGAGGAGAGCATGTCCGAGGAGGTGGCGAAGGCGGTCGCCGCGCTCGACGAGTTCGACGTGAGCTACGAGACGAACCCGATGGGGACCGTGATCGAGGCCGACGACGCCGAGACGCTGTTCGCGGCCGCCGCGGCCGCCCACGACGCCGTCGACGGCGACCGCGTCTCGACGGTGCTGAAGATCGACGACAAGCGGACGAGCGACGAGACCGCGGCGCGGAAGGTCGACGCCGTCGAGGACCACCTCGGCCGGGAGGCGAAGCGAGAGCGCTGAGGGACCGGCGGGGCGGCCGGCGCTCAGTCGTCCCCGTCCCCGCCAGTGTACCGGAGGAACAGGTCGACGTGGTCGACGTGGTTCTCGATCGTCCCGTCGGGAACCGTCGAGGCCCACGCGAGCTCGGCGTCCCCCTCGGCGAACCGGCTCTCTGGCGCGACGGCGGGGTCCTCGCGGAACGACGGCGCGGGCTCCGCCAGCGAGCAGACGAAGGAGACGCCGTACGCGGAGAACGAGGCCGAGCCATCCCGTCGTTCGAACCGCAGGTCTTCGACGAGGACCGCCCCGTCGACCGCGACGGAGACGCCGGTCAACCGCTCGGCGCTCCGGCGCGCCGCGGCCGCCCAGTCCGCTTCCGGGTCGACGGTCCCGCCCGGCGGCGCCCACCCGCCCGTCCCGTTCCAGTCCTGTAGCAGCACGCGGCCGTCGCCGTCGGTCAGGCCGATCTGGACGACGCCGTCGATGTCGTCGTACCGCTCGCGCCGCGCCTCGTAGCGGTCGGCGTCGAGCGTTCTCGCGACGCGCTCGACCCGCACCGCGTCCCGGTCGAGCAGCGCCTCGGGGTCGCGCAGCGACGCCACGGGATGCGGCTCCGGAGGATCTGCCATCGCGTCGTCAGAGGGCTCGCGGAGACAAAGGCGCGGCGGGGATCGGTCGCTTCGGGTCCGCGCCCGCCTTCACCCCTTGATGTTACAGACGGGGAACGTGCGGGCGACCTTGTCGCCGATGCCGAGCTCGTCGCTCACGCGGATCACCTCGTCGATGTCCTTGTAGACGCCGGGGGCCTCCTCCGCGATGGTGGCCCCGGACTGCGCCTTCACGTAGATCTGCTGGCCGTCCTCGAGGTCGTCTTGGACGTCGCCGCCCCAGAACTCCTGTTTCGCCTGCGTGCGGCTCATCAGCCGTCCCGCGCCGTGGGCGGTCGAACCGAACGAGACGCCCATCGACTCGTCGCCGCCCCGCAGGACGTACGAGCCCGCGCCCATGCTGCCGGGGATGATGACGGGCTGGCCGACCTCGCGGTACGTCTCCGGCACGTCCTCGTTGCCGGCGGGGAACGCCCGCGTCGCGCCCTTGCGGTGGACGTACAGCTCGCGCTCGGCGCGGTCGACGGCCGCGTCGCCGACGGCGGGGCGTCCCTCGGCGTCGACGCCGACCTCGTGGGTCTCCTTCTTCGCGATGTTGTGCGCCACGTCGTACAGCAGCTCCATCCCGAGGTCGCCGATCGGGTCGGCGTCGAACACGTCGCCGAACGTCTCGCGGACCTGGTGGGTGATCAGCTGGCGGTTCACCCACGCGAAGTTGATACAGGCGCCCATCGCGCCGTAGTACTCCTCGGCCAGCTCGGAGCCGGCGGGCGCGGCCGCGAGCTCCTTGTCGGGCAGGTCGGCGAGCAGGTCGCCGTGCTCCTGCTCGATCCGGCGGAGGTAGTCGTTACAGGTCTGGTGGCCGAGCCCGCGGCTCCCGCAGTGGATCAGGACGACGATGCCGTCCTCCTCGAGGCCGTACGCCTCGGCGACGTCCCCGCGGAACACGTCGGTGACGCGCTGGACCTCGAGGAAGTGGTTGCCCGAGCCGAGCGACCCCATCTGGTTGCGCCCGCGGTCCATCGCCTTCTGGGAGACGTACTCCGGGCGCGCGTCGGGGCGTCGCCCCTCGTCCTCGCAGTGCGCGAGGTCGCTCTCGATCCCGTAGCCCGCCTCGACCGCCCACTCGACGCCGCGTTCGAGCGCGCCCTCGACGGCGTCGGCGGTTCCCTTGACGACGCCGCCGCCGCCGAGCCCGGAGGGGACCGCCTCGAACAGCGCGTCGACGAGCTCGGACTCCCGGCCGCGCACGTCGTCGTAGGTGAGATTCGTCCGCACCATCCGGACGCCGCAGTTGATGTCGTAGCCGACCGCGCCGGGCGAGATACAGCCGGTCCGGGCGTCGATCGCGCCGACGCCGCCGACGGGGAAGCCGTACCCCTGGTGGCCGTCGGGCATACAGAGCGCGGGCTCGACCATCCCGGGCAGGTGGGTGGCGTTCTTCAGCTGCTGGAGCGAGTCGTCGTCGCCGATCGCCTCGAGCAGCGACTCGCTGGCGAGGACCCGCGCCGGGACGTTCATCTCGCCCTCGCGGGGGATCTCCCAGACGTGCTCGCGCACCTTCTCCAGCCGGATCCCGTCGAACTCGCGCGTGGTCATACCCGGCGTTCGACGCGGGGAGGCAAGGGCGTTGCGTCAGCGGGCGGCGCCGCGGGCGAGTCCCTCGCGGTCGACGCCGGTCGTCCGACTGCGACCGCTCACTGGTCGAGCGGGTCGATCGGGAGCCAGTCGATCGCGCCGTCGGCGAGCGTGAACGCGGCGAAGACTCGACCGAGGACGAGCCCGTACAGCAGGTGCGCGACCGCGATGACCGCGCCGAACTCGAAGCTGGCCGTCAGGCCCGGCACCGGGAGCGTCGGCACCGGCAGCGCGGTCGCGCCCTCGATCGCGATGGCGGCCGGCAACAGCAGGCCGCCGGTGAGCACGCCGAGCAGCGCGGAGTGGACGACGCCCAAGGAGAGGCAGCCGCCGACGTCCCCGCGCAGCTCCGCGAAGAATGGGCGGTCGAAGACGGCGACGAACAGCGCGCCGAACAGGGTGCTGTTGAACAGGTGGACTCCCCAGCCGGCGCCGACCGTCTCGACGCCGACCAGCGCGCCGATCGTCGGCATGAGTCCGAGCCCGAAGTGTAACACGGCGCCCATCGCCACGCCGGCGACGAGCCCGCCGACCGCTCCGGCGCGCCACCGCCGCTTCGCGACCGTCCGCTCGCTCCCGCCGCTCCGTTCTGAGTGTGACATACGTTAGCAACGGACTCGATAAACATAATGGTTCCTCACGACTGGCTCCGGGCCGGGGTCTCACGGGCTCACACGTCGAACACGACGTACGCGCGCCACCCGTTTCCGCGGCGTTCGAGCGCCATCTCGGAGTACGTGACGGCCTTGATCTCACGGGCGGCCACCACGTCGAGCGGGACGCCGCGCGCGCTGGCCGCGAGCCGCCAGGCGTCAGGGTCGTCGGGCTCGTCTGCCCAGTCCGCCCCGCTTGGTTCGGCGACCGTACAGCGATGGTCGGCCGGGAGGACGAGGCGCACGTCGCGCTCGTAGATCAGCCGGTCGAGGTAGTCGAACAGCAGGGCCTCCCGGCTCTCGGCGGTGACTTCGACCTCGAACCGGTCCCCGCCCGTCGCCGGCACGGACTCCGCGCTCGCGGCGGTGAGCCCCTCCGCGACCGCCGCGAACAGCGCCGCGAGCGTGTCGGCCGTCGCCTCGACGGCGACGTCGGCGGTGTGGTCGCGCAGCTCGTAGCTCATCGCCCGCCGCCCCCCGCGTCGTCGCCGGTCCCGTCGCGGGGCTCCTCCGCGCTCTCCGGTCGCTCGTCGGCCGGGAACCGGGCGTCGATGGTCCGCTCCGGCGCCTCGGCGCGGAGGTCCTCCGGGTCGACGTCGTCGAGGTCGGCCGCGACCTCCTCTAGCGCCACCCCGCTCGTCACCAGCGCGCGGATCCCCTCGTCGACGGTCAGTTCGACGTCGACGACCCGGCGGTCGGGGACGAAGACGACGTGGCCGCCCATCACCGGGTTCGGGGCCATCGGCATGAACAGCGTCCGCATCCCCTCCCCCTCGCTGTCCGCGTGGTCCGCGATGACGTCGGGCGTCTCGCTCGTGACGAACGCGAGCGTGTAGGTGTCCTCCGTCGGGAACTCCACGAGGACGACCTCGCGGAAGTTGCCGCCGTCCGAGTCGAGCATCGCGTCGCTCATCTGGCGGAACCCCTGGTAGACGGAGCCGACGCCCGGGACCCGCTCGACCGCGTCGTCGACGTAGTCGACCGCGCGCTCGCCGTACCGCGAGGACTCGACGCCGGCGCCCAAGAGGAGGATCGTGGCCACGAACACGACCGGCGTCGCGATCTCGATCGCGGTCTCGCGGGAGACCGCGCCGATCACCGGGAGTCCGTCCCCCGGCGTCACGGCGACCACCGCCGACGAGAACACGTCGAGGTAGTCGTACACCGCGTTGAAGGCGAACGCGAGGACGGCCAGCGTGATGACCGCGGGGACGACGACGGCGACGCCGGTGAGGAACGCCCGTCGGAGCAGTGCGACCCACGATGACTCGTCGGCCATTGATGGCGACCACGCGCGACCGCGACAAAACGTTTCCGTCGGACGCTCGCCCCGCGTCGGCGTGGATCTGCCGGCCGCGTGTAGACCCGCGGAGAGCGGGCCTCCGACCGCGCCGGCCCCGCTGGCGGTGGAGTTATATTCCGCTGGCGTGTTAGGTCATCGCAGTGAGCGTCAACGTCGAAAAGCGGACCGACCCGCCCGGCGAGTCCGACTACTCGACCGCCGCGTGGGAGCTCAAAGAGCAGATTCGGTCCGCGGAGGGCGTCCTCCGACAGCGACGCGGTTTCTTCGTCGACGCGTATCGCCGGTCCACCGCCCACCTGCTCGTCGAGAACGACCGGCTCGTCGCGTTCGCCTCGGTCCGGCGCGACGGCTACATCCTCTTCCTCGCCGTCCACCCCGACCACCGCGGCCGCGGCTACGCCGAGCGGCTCGTCGCCGACGTCGCCGAGGACCACCGGTCGGTCACCTGCCACGCGCGCACGACCAATCGGCAGGCGCTCGGCTTCTACGAACACCTCGGCTTCGAGGTGATCCGCCGCATCGACGACTACTACGAGGACGGCGGCGACGCCTACTACCTCAAGCTCGGCGGCGAGTCGCTCCGCGAGCGGCTCTCCGGCTTCGTCGGCCGGTAGGCGGTCGATTTTCCCGACGACGCGGCCTCCGAACGCCGCGGGTCCGACCGCCGAGGGCCCCGGAACCGACAGTAATTAGCGCCCGCCGCGAGGAGAGGGCGGCATGTCGCAACCGACTCCCGCGGACCTCGCGACCCGGGTCCGCGACGGCGACCTCCGCTTCCACGAGCTGGAAGACCACGCCGACGCCGACGCCGCGACCGCCGCGCGCCGGCTGCTCGTCGCGGAGGCGACCGACGCCGACCTCGACCCGCTCGGCGAGTACGCCTTCGACGCCGAGGCGGTCCACGGCTCGAACATCGAGAACACCCTCGGCGGGGTCCAGGTGCCGGTCGGCGTCGCCGGCCCGGTGACCGTCGACGGCGGCGCGGAGTCCGCCGAGCGCTACCTCCCGCTGGCGACCACCGAGGGGGCCTTGGTCGCGTCGATCAACCGCGGCTGCTCCGCCATCGAGGCCGGCGGCGGCGCGACCGCGCGGGTGACGAAGAGCGGGATGACCCGGGCCCCCGTCTTCCGGGTCGCGGACGTCGCCGAGGCCGAGGCGCTCGTCGCCTGGGTCCGCGACAACGAGCCCGCGCTCGCCGAGGCGGCGGAGTCGACGACGAGCCACGGCGAACTGCTCGACGTGACGCCGTACGTCGTCGGCAACAACGTGTTCCTGCGGTTCCGCTACGACACGAAGGACGCGATGGGGATGAACATGGCCACCATCGCGACGCGGGAGGCCTGCGACGTGGTCGAGGCGGAGACGGACGCCTCGCTCGTCGCGCTCTCGGGCAACCTGTGCTCCGACAAGAAGCCCGCCGCGATCAACGCCGTTGAGGGCCGCGGGCGCTCGGTCGTCGCGGACGCGACGATCCCCCGCGAGGTCGTCGAGGACCGCCTCCGCACGACTCCCGAAGCGGTCGCGGAGCTCAACACGCGGAAGAACCTCGTCGGCTCCGCGAAGGCGGGCGCGCTCGGCTTCAACGCCCACGTCGCCAACGCGGTCGCGGCGATGTTCCTCGCCACCGGGCAGGACGAGGCACAGGTCGTCGAGGGCGCGAACGCGATCACGACCGCCGAGACGACCGACGACGGCGACCTCTACGTCTCCGTCTCGCTGGCGAGCCTCGAGGTGGGGACCGTCGGCGGCGGGACGAAGCTCCCGACCCAGCAGGCGAGCCTGGAGATCCTCGGCGTCGCGGGCGGCGGCGACCCCGCCGGCAGCAACGCCGACGCGCTCGCGGAGTCGATCGCGGTCTGCGCGCTCGCGGGCGAGCTGAACCTGCTCGCGGCGCTCGGCTCGCGACACCTCTCGTCGGCGCACGAGGAGCTCGGCCGATAGACGGAGACGGCTCGGTGCGGCCTGCCGCTCACTACTCCTTCAGTCCGACCAGCGCGGACAGTCGTCGCGGAGCGCCGACCGCCCCGCGTCGGTGAGGCGGTAGACGGCCTCCCCGGTCACCCGCTCGACGAGCCCCGCGGCCGCGAGCGCCTCCAGCCGCGACTCGACGTGGTCGGCGTACAGCCCCGTGTTGCTCGCGACGAACGCCGGGTAGTCCGTCCCCACGTCGTCGAGGTACGCCAACAGCCGCTCGTCGGAGCGCGTGAGCGACGGCGCGTCCGGGCTCTCCCCGCGGTCGCCGCCGTCGCGCTCCCCCGACCGGTCGGCCGGCTGTGCGTCGGGTGCGGTCATCTCACACGTGGTGACGTGTGACATAATAAAGGGCGTACCGGGGGTTCTCATTCGGTGAGAGTCGCCGACGGGCGGACGGAACGTGTTCGGGGTCGAACAGATCTGTTCGGCGGAGGCGCGGCCGGCGACGCGGACTCAGTCGTCGGCGTCGGCCGGGGGTGACCCAGCCGCGCCGCCGCCAGGGCCGCGGTCCGATAGCAGCGGGGTCCCATCGGCGCGCGGGCCGAGCCGCGGGCCGTGCGGTCCGTCGTCGGGGTCGATCCGGCGGCGGGTCCGGTAGTCGGTCGAGCGCTCGACCGGGGTCCGGCCGATCGCCGTGATCATCTCGACGTAGTCGTCGAACGAGCGGTACTCGCCGTACTCGCCGCCCGCGCGGCTGGTGATCTCCTCCGAGAGGATGGTCCCCATGAAGTCGTCCGCGCCGCAGTTGAGCAGCTTGAGCCCGTGGGCGTCGCCCGACTTCACCCACGACGCCTGGACGTGGTCGACGTTGTCCAAGAAGAGCCGCGCGACCGCGACCACGAGCTCGTCCTCGGCACGAGAGGGGCCGGAGTCGACGACGCCCCGCCGGTAGAGCGGGGTGTTCTGGTGGATGAAAGAGAGGGGGACGAACTCCGTGATCCCGCCGGTGCGGTCCTGGAGGTCGCGGATCACCTTCAGGTGCTGCGCGCGGTGCGCCACCGTCTCGACGTGGCCGTACATCATCGTCGAGGTGACGTCGAGGCCGGCGGCGACCGCGCCCTCCATCGCCGCGACCCAATCGTCGGTGCGGATCTTCCCCGGGCAGATCACGTCGCGGACCTCGTCGACGAGGATCTCGGCCGCGGTGCCCGGCGCGGAGTCGAGCCCCGCGGCCGCCAGCTCGCGGTACACCTCCTCGTACTCCCAGTCGGTGCCGCGCGAGGCGTGGTACGCCTCCTCCGGGGTCATCGAGTGGAGGTGGACGCCGCCGACCGACATCGCCTCAATCTGCTCGACGTAGGTGCCCGGGTCGGTCGCGTACGTCTCCGGCGGCTTGTAGTTCACCTCGCTCGCGGGGTCGTCGCGGGCCGCGAGGACCTCGTGGTGCTCCTCGTTCAGCGCGAACGCGGGGTGGAGCCCCGAGACGGAGCACACCTCGTAGACTCCCATGTCGAGGGCGTCCTCGACGATCGCGCGCGACTCCGCGGGCGGCTTGGTGAACCCCGCGTGCTCGACGTCGCTGTCGGCCTCGAACGCGTGCGCGGAGTCCTTGAAGTTACAGAACAGGCAGCCGGTGTTGCACGCCGTGGTGACGTTGTTGTTGAGGTTGGCGACGAAGGTGACCTCGTCGCCCACCTCCTCGCGCCGCCGCCGGTCGGCGGCCTCCAACACCGCCTCCTTGCGGACGGGGTCGATCCCCTCGGACGCCGTGCCGGTCGCGAGCAGCTCGGTCGCGTCGTCGACGGTGAGGCGGACCCCGTCGCGGGCCTTCGCGAGCGCGTTCTCGAACGACTGGTCGGTCGCGGGCGCCGCGAAGTCGAACTCGTTCGCGCCGCTCTCCGGTCCGCCGTCTCCGCGCTCGTCCGGCCCGTTCGCGCCGGAACCGCCGCCCGAACTCATCCCCTAACGCTCCCGGTTCCATCCTGATAAACGGGCGGGTCGCGACAGTCGGCGAGCGAGAAGTGATCGATCGAACAACGCGGTCCGCGACGCGGCCGACCGGCCTAGCGCACGTCGCGGTCCTCGTCGGCGTGCGCGCGGACCCACAGCCGCCCGATCCGCGAGAGGCTCGTCCGGTAGGACTTGCCGTGCTCCTCGCGCTCGATGTACCCCTTGCCGCCGGGGCCGAGCCGGTCGACGTTGTAGATCACCTTCGAGCGGAACGAGTCCGTGTACTCCTCGTTGAGCTCGGCCGCGAGCGTCTCGGCCAGCTCCGAGACGGACTCGAACTCGCCGTGCTCGCCGAGGGTGAAGAGCACCAGCTCCTCGAACGGCTTGACGTTCTGGAAGGAGGCCACGGGCAGCTCGATCACGTGGCGGTCGCCGATGCGCTTCGCGCCGATGGTGGTCCCGCGCTCGTCGAACTCCGCGAGGAGGTCCGTCGTGCTCGTCAGCCGGTCCGCGACGCGCTCGGGGTCGACGCCGGCGTCCGCCAGCGCCTCGGCGTCGCTCCCGTCGTCGAGGTCGCGCAGGAGGTCCCGCGTCGCGCGCAGCTCCTCGGCGAGCTCGGTCTCCAGGTACTTCTCGGGGGCCGTGTAGTAGGTGTGGATTCGGTCGCGGTCGGTCTGCCGCTCGACCATGATCGAGTGGGCCGCGGTCGCGAACGCGAACGAGACGGGGCGGGGCATCGAACAGAGGTTCACCCACACCTCGCGCTCGTCCGGCGGGCCGTCGCCGGCGTCGTCGCCCGTGCCGCCGTCGTCGGCCGCCGCGTCGCCCCCGCCGTTCCGGTCCAGCTCGGCGTTGATGAGGTCGAACGCGCGCTCGAAGGCGGCGTCGTAGTCGTACACGTCGTCCAGCCGCTCGCGGACCGTCTCCGCGCCGAGCAGGTTCCGGAAGTCCTGTTCCAGTTTGCGCGCGATGTTCCGCGAGTACTCGACGTTGGCCTCGCTCCCGACCGTCCCCTCCAAGAGGATCACCCGGTCCACGTCGAACTGGTCCCGGATGAGGGGGGCGATCATCCGGTCGTAGTCGAACCCGACCGGAACGATGTGGGTCTGCATAC
>NZ_CAKZRO010000066.1 GCF_937146585.1 uncultured Halorubrum sp.
CAGCCAGGATAGAGCGTCGGACTTCTAATCCGATGGTCGTGGGTTCGAATCCCACCGTGCTCGTACAGCGAGGAGCGAAGCGACGAGCGAACCGGCACGCAGGGGATTCGAACTGCGCGAGACAAGGGGAGCGAGTCTCGCCATCGAGTGAGGGTCCCGTCGTGCTCGTCACCTCCGACCACGACCGCCCGCGCCGCGAAGAACGTATTTATCCGCTCATCGCGTACTCACCCGGCATGAGCCCTCCAGCCCGCTTCCTCGCCCGGCAGAAGACTGTCGCCGGCCTCGTCGTCGCCGCGCTGTTGGCGCTCGGGATCGCGCTGTACGGCGCGCTCCCGGACCAGATGGCGATCCACTGGAACGCGACCGGCAACGCTGACAGCGTCGTCGGAAAGCCGGTCGCGATCCTGGCGATGCCCGCGATCGTCGTGTTCATGAGCCTGCTGTTCGAGACCACCGACGCCGACGTCGGGGAGCGGATCGTCGGCTCG
Organism: uncultured Halorubrum sp.; assembly: GCF_937146585.1. Taxonomy (GTDB): domain Archaea; phylum Halobacteriota; class Halobacteria; order Halobacteriales; family Haloferacaceae; genus Halorubrum; species Halorubrum miltondacostae. Next base: position 492 of record NZ_CAKZRO010000066.1, read on the forward strand.
CTGGCGATGCTGCTGTTGCTCGCGGTTCAGGTGATGGCGTTCGGCGTGAATCTGGGGTACAACGTCCCGATCGTTCCGATCACCCTCGCGCTCGCCGGCGGGATGGTGGCGGTGGCTGTCTGGTTTGAAATGCGATAGGCCGAAGGGCGTGACCGGCCACCGGGCGGAGCGCGGGTTTTCGTCTCAGTCCGCCACTTTCGGCGCTCCGAGGTACTTCTCGTTCAGCTCGTACTCGCCGTCCTCGCCCTCGACGAGGTACTCGCCGTAGTAGGGCACGCGGTTCGCCACCACTTCCTCGAACGTCTCCGCGATCTCCGCGCGGGTCATCTCGCCCATCGAGCGGAGGTCGTCGTTGCGGTTGAGACACCCCTTCAGGTATCCCTCGTGGGTGACGCGGACGCGGCCGCAGTTGGCGCAGAACTCCTCGTTCTCGACGGGGTCGACGATCTCGACCATGCCGCCCGTCTCGTCGTCGCTCGCCTCGCCGACGAAGTAGCGCTTCCGGTCGTGCATCTCGCGGTGCTCGACGCGGTCGGCCTTCTCGGCGAGCCAGTCGTGGACGCGCCCGATGTCGACGTTCCACTCGGGCTTGCCGGTCAGCTCCGGCATGTACTGGATGAGCTGGAGCTGGAGCCCCTCGTTTTCGGCGACGTGCTCGACCATCTCCTCGACGTAGCCCGCGGTGTGCGTGAACACGACCATGTTGAGCTTCACCGGGTCGAGCCCGGCGTCGACCGCGGCCTTGACGCCTTCGAGGACCTTCTCGTAGGCGCCGGACTTGGTCACCTCCGCGAAGTCGTCCGGGTCGAGCGCGTCCTGCGAGACGTTGACGCGGTCGAGGCCCGCGGTCTTCAGGTCCGCGGCGCGCCCGGGGAGGAACGTGCCGTTCGTCGTCATCGACACCTCCATCGAGTCGGGCGTGCGCTCGATGATCTCCTCGAGGTCCTGGCGGAGCATCGGCTCGCCGCCGGTGAACTTCACCGCGTCGACGCCGTACCCCTCGACGACCTCCAGGAAGCGGACCACGTCGTCGGCACTCATCTCCGCGTCGCTCGGCTCCATCGGCCCGCGCGTGTCGCCTAACCCCTCGTTGTGGCAGTAGACGCAGTCGAAGTTACACCGGTCGGTGAGCGAGATCCGCACCCCCGTCACCTCCCGTCCGAAGTCGTCCGCGAGTGGGCCGGTCATGCCCGGTCGAAGCCGCTACGCGCGGTTAAACATCGGGGTCGTTCGTGCGGGTAAGTAACGCCCGGCGGTTACGTCGCGGCCGCGAAGTCGGCCCGCTCCGGTTGCGATCGGGCGGTCACAGCGACAGGCGAAGCCCGTCGGCCGCGGTCCGCACCTCGCCGTCGAAGCCCGCCTCGCGGACGCGTTCTTCCATCTCGCGCTCGCGACCGCCGGTGTGCGGGTAGAGGTGCGAGAGCAGGAGCGTCCCGACCTCGACTCCCGCGAGCGACTCGCCGAGGCTCGTCGGCGTCGGGTGGTTCGACACGTCGACGTCGTCCGGGAACGAGCAGTCGTGGACGAGGAGGTCGGCCCCGTCCGCGAACCGCCCCATCCCCGCGAACGCCTCGGTGTCGCCGGAGAGCGCGACCGGCCCGTCGGCGGGCGGGTCGTCGGAGCCCGGCGGCGAGAAGCGGTAGGCGAGGCCGTCCATCGAGTGGCGCGTCTCGCGGGCCGCCACGTCGAACCCGCCGGCGGCGAACGGGCGCGCGGTCGACACCTCGCGGACGGCGAGGTCGATCCGCCCGTCGAGGTAGTCGTGGACGTCGAGCAGGCCGTCGACGAGCGACTTCGTGCCCGCGGGCCCGACGACCTCCAGGTGCTCCTCGCCGGCGAGCCAGCGGGCCTTCAGGAGTGGGAGGAGCGCCGCGACGTGATCGAGGTGGTGATGCGTGAGTAGGACCGTCGAGACGCCCTCGTAGCCGACGTCCGTGCCCGCCAACCGCTGGAGGACGCCGCTGCCGCAGTCGACGAGGAGCGACCGGTCGCCGTCGGCGAGGAGGTAGCCGGCCTGCGCGCGGTCGGGGACCGGCATCGCGCTGCCGGACCCGAGGACGGTGAGTTCCATGCCGACGGGTCGCGGCCGGATCCACCTAATTCGGTCGGAGCGCCGGCGGCGGAGCGCGGCGCAGCGCCGGTGCGGGGTCCGGCGCCGCCCACCCGGTCACTTGATGAGGAACACCGGGACCGACGCGTCGTCGGCGACGCGGTCGGAGACGCTCCCGAGCGACCGGATCCGCTCGCGCGGCGACTTCCCCTCCGGGCTCATCACGATCACGTCGACCCCCGCCTCGTCGGCGTAGGAGACGATCTCGGCGTCGGGCGTCCCGTGGACGACGTGCGTCTCGACCTCGAGTCCGGCTTCGGCGGTCGCGTCGGCGACCGCGCCGACCGCGGTCTCGCCCTGCGCCTCGAGGTCCGCGACGACCTCGTCGTGGAGCTCGCCGGAGTTGGCGGTCGTGACGCGCTGATCGACGACGTACAGCGCGTGGACCGTCGCGTCGTGGTCGGTCGCGAGCCGCACCGCGTGATCGAGCGCGCGGTCGACCGCCTCGCTCCCGTCGGTCGGCACCAGGATGTCGTCGTACATGGATCGGCGTTCGCCCGGCCGCGGCTTAACGGTGGGGCCTCGGTGTCGGACTCCGGGAGCGCCGCACGCGTGGAGAGAAGACAGCCGTCGTGTGCGCCGGACGCGCAGACCGGCTCTAGAGTCCGGAGACCGGGCCGCGTCACTCGTCGCGCCAGCGGCCGCCGATCGCCTCGCGCCGCATGCTGTTCGCCTCGCCGTCGCGGAAGACGCTGACGCGACCCGTCTCCTCGCTCAGCGTCACCGTCGCCACGACCTCCGGGCGGACGGAGGTCTCGATGGCGCTCATGTGTCGCGACCCCATCCACGGCTCGTAGCTCACGTCGTCGACCAAGTCGGCCTCCTCGTCGCGGGTGCCTAGGTCGCGGAAGCGGACCATCTGCGACTCGATCTCGCCGTCGACCGCGACGACGACGCCGCCGTCCTGTGCGACGCTCACCGACTCGGCCGCGGCCGCGAGCGCGTCCTCGTCGAAGACGGACAGGCAGGTGTCGCGCGGCCAGCGGTTGTCTCCCATCGGGTCCGCGTACGCGCCGTAGTCGCTGTCGCCGATGACGGCGAAGTACAGCCCCGGCCCCTTCACGTGCGGCTCCTCCCACCCGTCGAAGGAGACGCTGACGTGCTCGGCGCAGTACGTCAGCCGATCGACGACCTCGCACACCCGCTCGTGGTCGCCGTACTCGATCGCGAGGTCGCTCATCGGCGTCGCTCCTTCCGGTCCGGTCGTCCGCTGCGATTGCCGCCGTCGGTCACGGTCGGAAAGAGGACCCCCCGGTATATAAGGGCAGCCGAGTCGGTCGCCGGGGGGCCGGCCGACTTCGCCCGGGGGCGCACCCGCTCACGACCGTCGCCACTCGGCGAACAGCCGCGTGTCGAACCGGTCGGCGCGGACGAGGCCGACGCCGAAGGCGGCCGCGACCGCGGCGGGCAGGAGGTTCCCGAACCAGAGGTTGATCCCGCCCCAGAGGATCACGAAGCTCACCATGTCGTCGAGCATGAACTCGCAGTCGCGGAGGCGCTCGCGGATCCCCGCCGCCGAGAAGGCGCGGTCGAGCGTGACGACGGCGACGACCGCCGACAGCACCCACCCGGCGTAGTTCGAGAGGGGGACGCCGTAGAACGCCCCGCCGCCGAAGTTCCAGAACCCGAGCGACACCGCGCCGGGGTCCAACACCACGTCCATCGCGACGACGACCGGGATCACCGTCGCAAGCCGGACCCACACGCTGTCCGCGCGCGGCCCGAGCAGGAGCAGGCACAGCAGGTACGCGTTCATCACGAGCGGGATGAAGAACACGGGGAGCGCCACCGGGACGCCCCCGAGCATCGGCCCGAGGTCGACGGTGTACGCGAACTCCCCGTACGGCCACCCGGTCGCGACGCCGACCGACTCGATGATGTACGTGTACGCCATCAACACGCCGATCCAGCCGAGCGCGCGGCGGTCGATCGTCGGCAGCACGCCGACGACGAGCGGCGAGCGCATCACGATCACGCCGAACAGCACGAACCACGGGTGGAACGCGAACGGCTCGGGCACCCACCCCTCGGCGCTGCCGACGAGCGCGATCGCCCCCACGAGCGGGAAGACGACGGCGATGGTGAAGCGGTTCTCGCGGACGAACCGGTCAAGCAGCGTCTCCGCCTCGTCTCGCGTGTTTGGCGCGCGCTCGCGGAGCGCGTCAAGACGCGAGCCGGTCGTCGCGGCGGCGGTCGTCCCCGCCGACCCCGCCCGGTCGCCGTCGCTCACGGCAGCGCCTCCCAGAGCGGGTACACCCGCCAGAGGCCGCCCATCGACAGCAGCGTGCCGACGACGGTGTTCAGCGCCGGGAACCACCAGTACGCGCGATCGACCGAGACCGACGACCGCGCGACCCACGCGACGAACAGGGGGTAGACGCCGAGCAGCGCCCCGAGACGGGCGTCCACGAGCCAGAACGCGCCGGCCGCGGCGGTCCACGCCGCGAAGCAGTAGCCGTACGTGCGCCCCTCGCCGAGCAGCGTCGCGGTCGTGTCGATCCCCGCCGCGCGGTCCGGTTCGATGTCCGGGATCGCGGAGAACGTGTGCATCCCCATCGTCCAGAGCCACGCGCCTGCCAGCGCCGCGAGCGGCGGGTGCGCCCCCGCGACCGTCGCGTACGCCGCCGCGCCCGGGAGGGCGTACAGCCCGTTCGACAGCGAGTCGAGGAACGGCGTCGTCTTGAACCGGGCCGGCGGCGCGCTGTACCCGACCGCGAGGACGAGGAAGCCCAGGAGGTACGGCCACGCGACGCGGGGCGTGATCGCGAGCGTCGCGAGGCCCAGCGCGCCGGAGGCGGCGACGGCGGCGATCACCAGTCTGCTCCCCTGCCACCGCGCCTCGCGCCCCTCCTTCTTCGGATTCAGCTCGTCGATGTCGGCGTCGAACACGTCGTTGACGCCGTAGAGGAACACGTTGGCCGGCACGAGGAAGTACGCCGCGAGCGAGACCGTGACGGGCGTGAACAGCTCGCCCACGTCGCCGATGCCGTAGGTGACGCCGACGGCGACCGGGCCGGCGAGGTAGAGCCAGAAGCGCGGCCGCGACAGCACCAGCAGGTAGCGGAGCCCCTCGCTACCGCCGCCGGCGGACCGGTTTCGGTCCCCCTCGACGGGCGGGCTCTGTCCGTCGTCGACGGATCGGTTCTGGTCGCTCACGGCGGGTATCACACGTCGTCGTCGCCCATCGCTTCCGCGGTCAGCTGTCCGCTGATCAGGCACATCGGGACGCCGATGCCGGGCGTGGTCGTCGAGCCCGTGAAGTAGAGCCCGTCGACCGCGTCGGAGGTGTGCGAGGGCCGCAGCAGCGACGTCTGCGTGAGGGTGTGCGCCAGCCCCAGCGCGCTGCCCGCGTAGCTGTTGTACCGGTCCGCGAAGTCGTCGACCGAGAACGTCTCCTCGACGACGACCCGGCCGCGGAGGTCGGTCCCGGTGTTCTCCGCGATGTCGTCGATCACGAGGTCGCGGTAGCGGTTGCGGATCTCCGGCGTGTCGGTCAGCCCGGGCGCGATCGGCACCAGCGCGAAGAGGTTGCTGTGGCCCTCCGGCGCGACCGTGTCGTCGGTCTTCGAGGGGACACAGAGGTAGTAGGCGGGGTCGTCGGGCCACTCGGGGTCGTCGAATATCTGCTCGAAGTGCTCGTCCCAGTCGGTCGGGAGGACGAGCGTGTGGTGTTCGAGGTCCGGCACGTCGCCCTCGACGCCGAGGTACAGCAGGAACGCGGAGGGCGCGTACGTCCGCGAGTCCCAGTACTCCTCGGTGTACTGGCGCTTCCGCTCGGGGAGGAGCTCCTGTTCGGTGTGCGCGTAGTCGGCGTCGGAGACGACGCGGTCGGCGAGGAAGCGCTCGCCGTCCTCGGTGTCGACCGCGAACGCGCCGTACCGGCCCTCGATCCCCGTCACCTCGGCGTCGGTGACGAACTCGACGCCGAGGTCCTCGGCGAGCTCGACGATGCCGTCGACGACCGCGCCGATCCCGCCGTCGGGGTAGTAGACGCCCATGTTGTAGTCGACGTGGCTCATCAGGTTGTACAGCGCCGGCGTGTTCGTCGGCGACCCGCCGAGGAACACGAGCGTGTACTGCATCAGCTGCTGGAGCTTCGGGTGGTCGAAGTAGTCCTCGACGTGCCCCTGCATCTTGCCGAGCAGCGAGAGCCCCCACGAGTAGCGCATCACGTCGGTGTCCACGTAGTCGCGCAGCCGCGGGCGGTCCTCGTAGACGAAGTGCTCCATGCCGATGTCGTAGGTCCGCTCGGACTCCTCGAGGTACGCGTCGAACGCCTCGCCCGCGCCCGGCTCGTACGACTCGAATATCTCCCGGTTCGCGTCGCGCTCGGGCAGCACGTCGACCTTGTCCCCGTCCTTCCAGAACACGCGGTAGTGCGGGTCGAGCCGCTCCAGCTCGTAGAACTCGTCGGGCGACCGGCCGAAGTGGCCGAAGAACCGCTCGAAGACGTCCGGCATCAGGTACCACGACGGCCCCATGTCGAACTGGAAGCCGTCGACTTCGAGCCGGCTGGCGCGGCCGCCGAGCTGCTCGTTCTTCTCCAACAGTGTGACGTCCGCGCCGGCCTCCGCCAGGTAACAGGCCGTCGAGAGCCCGCCGAATCCGCCGCCGATAACGACGACGGACTCGTCGGCAACGCCGTCGATGTCCGGGACCACGTCCATACACGATCCTAGGGACGGCTCCGGTATAAATCCGGTCAGACGCGCCGCGGGACGGTCCCGGACACGTTCGGTCGGCGGGGTCGCGACGACGGGGCCCGGTCGGTCGTAACGACGGCGCGGTGACGGTCGCGGCGGAACTCGTCGCGCGGCGCACCCGCGCGAGCGGAGCCGGCGGAGACGCCCGAAGTGGATACCACTAAGTCGCCGACGCGCGTAGCCGTCTTCACATGGATCTGACGGTCGCGATCACCGGAGCAACGAGCGGGATCGGGCGAGCCGTCGCCGAGGCGTTCGTCGACGAGGGGGCGTTCGTCGCCGTCTCCGGACGCGACGGCGATGCCGTCGATCGGACCGTCGCGGCGCTGAACGGCGCGGGCGACGACCCGGACGCCGAGGCCGACGGCGACGCGGACGCCGGGGACGACTCGCCGGCCGACGACGCCGAGCGCGGCACCGCGTGGGGGGACCGCGTCGACGTGCGCGACGAGTTCGACCTCGAACGCTTCTTCGAGCGCGCCGCCCGCGAGGCCGGTCCGATAGACGTCGTGTTCGCGAACGCCGGCGTGTTCCACGGCGCGCCTGGCGAGCGACCGACGACCGAGGTCACGTACGCGGACTACGACGACACGATGCGGACGAACGCGCGCGGCGTGTTCGCCACCGTCACCGAGGCGGTCCCGCACCTCGCAGACGACGCGCGCGTCCTCGTGCCGTCGGGCGCGGTCGCGGCCGAGTCCAAGCCGGGGATGGGCGCGTACGCGGTCTCGAAGGCGGCCGCCGAGGCGGTCGCGCGCGGCTTCGCCGCCGACCTCGACGCGACCGTCGGCGTCGTCGACCCGGGCCTCGTCGCCACGGACCTCACCGGGAAGGAGCGCGCCCGCGACCCCGAGAGCGTCGCGCCGCTGTTCGTCTGGGCCGCCACCGAGGCCCCGGCCGAGGACCTGAACGGCGGCCGGATCGGGCTGCGGGAGTGGAAGACCGCGACGCGGTAGCCGGGACGCCCCTCGTCGCCGGGTGACCGACTCGAAGCTAGAGGCGTCTTCGACCGGCCCGAGCGGCCGGCCGCCGCGGGCGGTCGGCTACTCCTCGTCGAGCGACAGCGCGTCGGTCGGGCACTCCTCGACGCAGGCGGAGCACTGGAGGCAGTCGCCGTGGTCGACGACGCCGTCGGCCTCGCGGGTCGACCCCTCGGGACCGCCGAGCGAGAACACGTCGCCGTGGTCCGTGACCTCGCCGTCCGCGTACTGGCCGGGCGTGATCTCCTGTCGACAGACCGTCCCGCAGCGACCGCAGCTCACGCAGGCGTCCGCGTCGACCTCGACGCGGGGTGCGGGGTCCCGCCCCAGCGCCTCGGCGACCCGGTGGACCGCGTGCGAGAGCGTTCCGGCCGGGCAGACCTGACACCAAGCGCGCTGGTGGTAGACGACGCCGAGCCCGACCGCGACGAGCGTGCTGACGCCGAGCATGGTCAGGAACGGGACGCCGAGCGACCCGCCCCGCTGCCAAGCCGTGTAGAGTCCGGTGCCGAGGAGCCCGAACGCGACCAGCCCGACGGCCGCCCTGGTCAGCGGGTGTTTGAACCAGTCCGGTGTCCGGTTCCCGCGGCTGAACAGGCGGACGTAGCCGTCGAGCAGGCCGCCCCGAGGGCAGAGGTGGTTACAGTAGAACCGCCCGCGGACGGCGCCGACGCCCACCGCCGCGGTGGCGCAGCCGACGACGCCGACCCCCGCGAGGGCCGGGTACCAGAGGGCCGCCACGAGCAGTCCCGCGAACGCGACGCCGAGGTACCGCTGATAGCCGCGGCGTCGCTCGATGGAGCCGTCGTCCACCGGTCGGCGACGGACCGTATCGAGCCCCCGCTTGTCGAACCACGGGTCGCCGTCGCGTACCCGCCCGAGTCGTTCGATCAGTCGATTCGTCCGGTCGCCGGCCACCGCCGACCACACTCGGTCCGTGAGTCCGCTCGCTCGTTCTCGCAGGCTCATCTTCGACGCGAACGGTCGTATCGGCGCAGCCGACTTAGTAATTGTGGATAACACACAATATTCACACATACACCGCTGGCAAAACGAATAGAAACGACCAGAATAGAGTTATGAAAGATTTCGCATTTGTGAATATTGTCTGAGTGGAGAAATTCTACAAAGATCCGGCCCGCTGCGCGGTCCCGCGTCCACTCCGCCCGGCCGCCGCCGTGACGGGGCGTCGACCGCGGCGATACCCCTCCGCAACACCGAGAGTTATCCCGCGGTCGGTCGAACTGGGGGGTATGCCACTCGCGGACCCAGACCTCTCGGACTCGACGGCCTTTATCACCGGAACGACCCGCGGCATCGGTAAGCGGATCGCGCTCGCGCTCGCCGACCAGGGCTGTAACGTCGTCTCGACGGGCAAGACGACCGACGCGGACGACTCCGAACTGGAGGGGTCGATCGAGCAGACGGCCCGGGAGGTGCGCGAGCGCGGCCCCGAGGCGCTGGCGCTCGAACTCGACCTCCGCGACGAGGACCGCGTCGAGGAAGTCGTCGAAGAGGCGATCGATCACTTCGACGAGGTCGACATCGTGATCAACAACGCGAGCGCGATCCAGCTGGCGAACGTCGCCGACCTGCCGGCGGACCGGTTCGACCTGCTGACGGACGTGAACGTCCGCGGGACCCACCTCGTCGCGCACGCCTTCGCCGACCACCTCGCCGAACTCGACGAGGCGTGGCTGCTGTCGAACTCGCCGCCGATCGTGACCGACCGCTCGCCCGGGAAGGCGCCGTACGCGTGGTCGAAGCTCGGGATGTCGTTCATCACGCTGTCGCTCGCCGAGGAGCTGGCGAGCGACGACGTCGGCTGTAACACGTTCTGGCCGGTGACGACGATCGACACCCGCGCGACGCGCTACTTCGGGCTCGGGACCGAGGACGACTGGCGGACCACCGAGGTCGTCTCCGACGCGGTCCTCGAGATACTCGCGCGCGATCCCGCGGAGTGTACGGGCAACAGCTTCTACGACGAGGACCTGCTCCGGGAGGCGGGCGTCACCGACTTCTCCGCGTACAACGTCACCGAGGGCGACCCGGCGCCGATGTCGGCGCGGCTGTTCGCGCCCGAGTTCGAGCGCGAGGACTGAGAGAGTCGACTCACTCCGCGACCGCCGCTCGCAGCGCCTCGGTCGCCGCCGCCGGGTCCGACGCGGCCGTGATCGCCGACAGCGCCGCCACGCCGGTCGCGCCCGCCTCGACCACGGGCGCGGCGTTGTTCGCGTCGACGCCGCCGATCCCGATCACCGGGAGGTCGACCGCGTCCGCGACCGCGGCGATCCGCTCCGTCCCGATCCCGTCGCGGTCGCCGGAGACGTCCTTCGAGTCGGTGCCGTAGACGGCCCCGACGCCGAGGTAGTCGGCCCCCGCGGCCTCGGCCTCGCGCGCCTGCTCGACCGTCGAGGCCGAGACGCCGACGACGGCCGACTGGCCGAGCCGCTCGCGCGCGACCGACACCGGGAGGTCAGTCTGGCCGAGGTGGACCCCGTCCGCGTCAATCGCGGCGGCGAGGTCGATCCGGTCGTTCACGAGCAGGGGGACCCCCGCCTCCGCGGTCAGCTCCCGGAGCCGGAGCCCCGTCTCGTACCGCTCGCGGTCGCTCACGCCCTTGTCGCGGAGCTGGACGACGTCGACGCCCCCGTCGAGCGCGGCCGCGACGACCTCGGGGGTCGACCGCCCCGCGGACCGGCTCGCCGCCGTGACGAGGTATGTACGCCACTCGGTGGTATTCATATGTAATAACGTCGGGCGGTCGGAGGAAAAACGGTTGCGCTCCGGGCGCGCCTCCCGCCGGGACGGACAGACACAAACCGGCTCGCCCCGTACCGGTGTCCAATGCCATCTCGGCTCCGGACGGTCCTCGCCCGCGTCGCCGCGGCGGTCGCGGGCGCGCTCGACCGGGCCGGCGTCATCGACCGGTCGCGGCTCGACGAGACGATGGGCCTCGCGTGGCCCCGGATCGTGACCGGGTTCGCGATCATGTCGAAGAACACCGTCGACCTCGCGGTGATCGGCTACGCGGTCGGGGTGTCGGCGGTCGCGGGGATGGGGTTCGCGTTCGCGTACTGGCAGCTGGCGAAGTTCGTCTCCATCGGGCTCGCGGGCGGCACCGTCTCGCTCGTCTCGCAGAACTACGGCGGCGACGAGCGCGGCCGGGCGGGCCTCGTCGTCAAGCAGTCCCTGATCGTGGCCGCGCTGCTGGTCGCGCCCATCGTCGCCGGCTACGTCCTCGGCGCGGAGCGACTGATCGCGCTCGTGGGCGGCGAGGGTGCGGCGCTGTCCGCCGGGACGACCTACCTCGCCGTCACCGCGCCGGCGCTCGCCTTCGAGTTCTTCAACATGATCGCCAGCCGGACGTACGCCGGCGTCGGCGACACGCGCACGCCGATGGTCGCGCGCGCCGGCGGCGCGCTGTTGAACGTCGTCCTCACCGGGTGGCTCGTCCTCGGCGCGGGCCTCGGCGTGTTCGGCGCGGGGCTCGGGACCGCCGTCTCCATCGCCGCCGTCGGGCTCGTCCTCGCGTGGGGGATGACCGGGCGGTCGTACTTCGGCCGCGGCGCGTCCCCGGTCCCGGTCGGGCGCGCCGGGCCGTGGCTCGACGCCGGGCTGAGCCGGCAGCTCCTCCGGGTCTCCGCGCCGCTCATCGCGCGTCGCGTCGCCGAGGGGGTCGTCGTCTTCCCCCTGCTGTGGATCGCGTCGTCGTTCGGCTCCGCGACGGTCGCCGCCCTCGAGGTCGGCCGCCGGGTCAGGGCGCTGCTCGGGAGCTTCAGCTGGGGGTTCTCCATCGCCGCGAGCACGCTCGTCGGCCAGCGGCTCGGCGCGGGCGAGGAGTCGCTCGCGACCGCGTACGGCCGCGACGTGATCGCGCTGTCGGCGGTCGTCTACGTCCTCGCGTCGGCCGCGGTGATCGCCGCCGCCACCCCGATCGCCGGCGTCTTCGTCGACGACCCGGCCGCGGTGAGCGCGACCGCGGCGTTCGTCGTCGCGGCGGCTATCTCGGCGGTGCCGCTCGGCGTCGACGGCTCGGTCACGGGGTCGCTCCGCGGCGCGGGCGACACGCGCTGGCCCTTCCTCGCGTCGATGGTCGGGCTGTACGTCTTCGCGCTCCCCGTCGCCCTGGTCGGCCTCGCGACGCCGCTCGGCGTCGGCGGGCTGTACGCGGCGCTGGTGGCGGAGAAGCTCGTGCCCGCCGGCCTGAACGGCTACCGGTTCCGGTCGAACCGGTGGCAGGCGGTCAGCCGGCGGTACCGGCCCGACGCGGGCGAGGTGGAGGAGGAGGTCGGGTAGGCCTACTCGTCGGCGACGTCCTCGATCACTTCGACGCTCCCGGTGAGCTGGCGGTGGACGTACGGCATGTCGATGCCCGCGTCGTCGAACGCCTCCTTCACCGCGGTGACGTACTCGGAGCGCACGCGGACGAAGTCGCCGCGGTCGGGGTCGGCGATCCACCAGCGCGACTGGAGCCCGACTGCGGAGTCGCCGAGCTCGACGAGCCGGACCGAGACGCCCGGGTCGTCGAGGATCTCCTCGTGGGCCTCGGCCTTCTCGACGATGATGTCGGTCGCCTCCTCGATGTCGTCGTCGTAGCCGATCCCGAAGACGAACTTCTGGCGGAGCGTGTCGTAGGCGACGGGGTTCGTCACCGCGCTGTTCGCGAGGTCACCGTTCGGGACGGTGACGAGCTCGTTGTCGAAGGTCCGGACCCGCGAGACGCGGAGGTCGATCTCCTCGACGCGGCCGGACATGTCGCCCCACTGGATCCAGTCGCCGACCTCGAACGGCTTGTCCTTCAGGATGAACACGCCGGCGACGAAGTTGCCGAGGAGGTCCTGTGCCGCGAAGCCGACGGCGAGCGCGATGGCGCCGCCGAACACCGCGAACGCCGAGAGGAAGCCGCCGTAGCCGGCGACGGCGAAGCCGATGGCGATCGCCGCCACCCACACCACGGCGTTGAGCACGTTCGTCCCGAGGCTCACCACCGCCTCGTCGAACCCGCGCGACCTGACGATCCGCCGAAGCCCCGGAATGACGACGTACTTGCCGAGCAGCAACACGGCCAGGAACCCGGCGACGAACCCGACCACCGACGTCGCTATCGCCGCGACGTCGACCGCGTTCGTGACCGCGTCGAGCTGTAATGGATACATCACCCGCCCTTTCACGAGACTATATAAAGAAGCTACTGGCGGCGCGGTTGTTTACGCCCGGTGGGACGGTCAGGTCGGCGCATTCCGTCGTCGCGGCGTGACGGTCCGTTCGATGCGACCCGCCGCCGCGCGGATC
>NZ_CAKZRO010000067.1 GCF_937146585.1 uncultured Halorubrum sp.
GTCGCGCTCACCCCAGAGGTCCTTTCGGAGCTCCGGCGGCGTCGCGGCGTACCCCAGCACGGTGCGGACGTACTCCCCGCCCCGTCGCCCGTCGCCTTCCCGGTCGGGGAAGACCACGAGCCGATCCGCCCGGAACACCGCCGCCGCACGGGCGACGTAGCCGAGTTTGCGAGTCGCCTCGCGGTCGTCCTCGGCTTCCCGGACGAGCGAAGACGGAACACATATCGTGAGTCCGTCTTCGGTACGCATCGTGGCGAGACTGTAACCCTCGATTCCGGACGCCACCGTAAAAGGATAGCGGTCCCGATCTCCGGCTGTGCCGCGTTCACACGGGGTCTGCGCGGGGATTCCGCCCGCAGATCCGAGCCAACTCGTCACACGGACCGACGCTGCCGCGGACCCGATCCCTCACGCCGGGACGACCCGTGTCACGTCGGGACGATCCGCGCGATCGGCGCGTCGGCGTCGTCGACGGCGGCGTAGAGCTGTCCCGTGTCCGGTTCGATCGCGACCGCGCGCATGCGCCACCCGCGGTCGGCGAGCAGCGGCTCTCGCTCGGTCACGGTCGCGTCGAGGCCGTCGCCGTCGACGGTGAACCGACCGAGGTACTGCGCCGCGAGCGTGCCCGCGAACAGGTCCCCTTCCCACTCGGGGAACGCGTCGCCGTCGTAGAAGACCGCGCCGCTCGGCGGGAAGCCGCCGGAGCCGCAGGGCCAGTAGTGTACCGGCGCGATCACGCCGTCGCGCTCGTCGTGAGCCGGTGCGAAGGGGTCGTCGGTCCCGTAGCGGCACGCCTCGCTGGCGACCGGCCACCCGTAGTCCCCCCCGCGCTCGATCACGTTGATCTCGTCGCCGTCCTCCTCGCCGTGCTCGCACTGCCAGATCCGCCCCGTCTCGGGCCGCACCGCCATCGCCTGCGGGTTCCGGTGCCCGTAGCTGTACAGCGCGTCCGCGGCGTCCGGGTCGTCGACGAACGGGTTCTCCGGGTGGGGGTCGCCGTCGGGCGTCAGCCGCAGCGTCGCGCCCAGTTCGTTCGACCGGTCCTGCGAGACGTGGCCGGGCCCGAAGTTCGTGTCGCGCCGGTCGCCGACCGTGACGTACAGCGACCCCTCGGGGCCGAACGTCGCCCGCGAGCCGAAGTGGTTCGAGCCGCCACGGAACGGCTCGGCGACGCGGATCGGCTTGAACTCTGCCAGCGCCGGCCCGTTGCTCGTGTCGAGCGAGAGCCGGCCGGCCCCGACGTGGGTCGTCGCCTCGCCCGCGCCGTTCGTCGCCGAGTACGTGAGGTAGACGCGCGCGTCGTCCGGGTAGTCCGGGTGGACCGCAACGTCGAGCAGGCCGCCCTGCCCCTCCGCGAACACTTCGGGCGCACCCGCGACCGCCTCGACCGCCCCGTCCGCGGGGTCGACGAGCGAGATGCCTCCGGTCCGCTCGGTGACCAGCAGGCGACCGTCGTCGGGCAGGAAGGCGAGCCCCCACGGGTTCTCGAACCCCTCGGCGACGGTTTCGACGTCGTACGCGACGTCCGCGCCGTCGTCCGGCGGGGCGTCGTCCCCGTCGGAGCCGTCGGTCCCGCCGCCGCCGGAGTCGCCGAGGCAGCCGGAGAGCGCGGGGAGGGCGGTCGCTCCGGCGAGGCCGCCGGCCGCGCGGAGGGCGGTGCGTCTGTCGATTCGATCGAGACCGTCAGTCATGGTTCACAGGTGGGGACGCGGCACCGATGACCCTTCCGCCGGCCGTCGTTCGGAACCCTTATATCTCCGACCCGGGCTACGATCGGATGCGAGGCACGCACCGGTAGTGTAGTGGTATCACGCAACCTTGCCATGGTTGCAACCCGAGTTCAAATCTCGGCCGGTGCATCTTCTCGCTGCGCTCGAATATCCACCGGCCTGACTCCCGCTCGCTGCGCTCGCGGGAGTCTCGGCCGGTGCCGTTCCTAACGTCGTGAGCCGACCCGGAGGGCGGTTCGTGTCAGTCGCAGTCACCGCGGAAACACGGGTTCGCTCGCGGACCGCACGGCACCTCACGGCTCCCCGGCCTCGTCGCACGGAGTTCCCCGACCGGTAGTTTCAATCGGCGATCCGGCGAACTCCCTCGCGTGACCGTACCAACGAAGACGCTCCCGAGCGGCGCGGAGCTGCCGGCGCTCGGACTGGGCACGTACGACCTCGACGACGATGAGACGGCAGACAGCGTGCGCGCGGCTCTCGACGCCGGATACGGGCATATCGACACCGCGGAGGGGTATCACAACGAGGAAGCCATCGGCGACGCCCTCGCCGAGAGCGACGTCGACCGCGACGACGTGTTCCTGACCTCGAAGGTGCTCGCGAAGAACCTCAACTACGAGTCCGTGATCGAGTCGTGCGAGACCTCGCTCGACCGACTCGGCACCGACTACCTCGACTTATACCTGATCCACTGGCCGAACCCCGCGATTTCACTGCGCGAGACGCTTCAGGCGATGGCGGAGCTTCGCGACCGCGGGCTCGTCCGCGACGTCGGCGTCTCGAACTTCAGCGCGTACCAACTCAGCTGCGCACACCACGTCTCGGACGTGCCGATCGCCGTCAACCAGATCGAGTTCCACCCGTGGTTCCAGCGCCCGGATCTCGTCGACTACTGCCGCGAGACTGACACCGTGATCGAGGCCGCGGCCCCGCTGGCGCGGACGGACGTGTTCGACGACGAGGTCGTCGCCGAGCTGGCCGAGAAGTACGACAGGCATCCGGCACAGGTCGTCGTCCGGTGGGCGATCGATAACGGCGTCGTCCCCCTCCCGCGCTCGTCGACCCCGGACCACGTCCGGGCCAACGCCGACCTCGACTGGGAGCTCGACGAGGCCGACCGGCGGCGGCTCGACGAGCGCGACCGCGACGCGCCGGTGTACGACACCCCGGCCCGCGACTGGACGAGCGACGTGTACGGGATCGAACGGTAGGTCGGCGGCCGCTGGTCCCGCTCCTCAGGCCGCGATTCAGTCGCTGAGTTCGACCGGCCGCCCGGTCTCGGCCGACTTGTAGACGCCGGCGAGCGCGCGCATATCCGTGAGGGCGTGCTTGCCGTCCGCGTGGAACGGCTCGTCCGCCAGCAGCTGGTGGCCGAAGTAGGCGAACTCCTCTTCGATCTGGTGGACCTGCTCGAAGTCGACGTCGACCCGCGTCCCGTCGCGGACGACGGCGAACCCCCGGTCTTCGCGCTCGTAGAACGCCGGGTCCAGGATGAGTCTCGCGTCCGTCCCGGTGATCTCCAGCCGACTCGCGTGCTGGGCGTTCTGACTCACCGTACAGAATGCGTCGACGTCGCCCGGGAACTCCAGTCGGAACGAGGCGTGCTCGTCGACGTCGGCGAACGCCTCGTGCTCCGAGCGGGTCCGCCCGGACACCCGAACGGGGTCCTCGCGGAGCGCGAACCGCGTCGTGTTGAGCGGGTAGACCCCGAGGTCCATCACCGCGCAGCCGCCGGACAGCTCGGGGTCGAGCCGCCACTGGTCGTGGTCGCTTCCGAGTTCGCCGAGCATCGTCTGCGACATCGTCGCGTGGACGTGGATCACCTCGCCGGCGACGCCCGCGTCGAGGAGGTCGCGGAGCCGCCGGACGGCGGGGTCGGTCTGCATCCGGTAGCCGACCATCAGGGGGACGCCGGCGTCGTCACAGGCCGCCACCAGCTTCCGCGCGCGCTCCGGCGTCACCTCCAGCGGCTTCTCGCAGAGGACCGCCTTCCCCTGCGCCGCGGCGGCCTCGACGTACTCCAGGTGCGTCGCGTTGGGCGTCGCGACGTAGACGGCGTCGTACTCGTCCGCGACGGTCCCCGACCGCAGCTCCTCGGGCGTGACGCCCGTCAGGTCGCGCTCGGCGGCGGTCGCCTCGACCGCGCCGGCGTCGACGTCGCTGACGACGGTCGCCTCGGTGTACGCCGACCGCGCGATGCCGGGCAGCGCCCACTCCCGAGCGAACCAGCCGAGGCCGACGACCGCGACCCGAATCGGGTCGGCGACGGCGTTCGGGTCGAGCGTCTCCCAGTCACGGCGCGCGAACTCGTCGAGGTACTCCGCGAAGGCGGCGTCCATGTCGCCCCCTCCGCGCGGGGGCGTCAAATAACCACGGCGACCCGCGGGGCAGCGGGCGAGTCACGTACTGCGACGCCCTCGCGGTCGTCCGCGCCGCGCTCACCACGGGCCGTCGTAGTCCACCCGCGGCCGGTCGACGTCGAGGCCGATCTCGCGGAGCGTCTCGGCCGCGCGCTCCACCGGCGCGGGGTCGGCGCGGTCGAGGGGGTCGTCGGTCGTCTCGGCGAACCGCACCGTCCAGTCGCAGTCGATCACGACCGTCGCGCGCCGCGGGATAGCGGAGTGCCCCTCCCACGAGTCGGCGAGGAGGTCGTACGAGTCGGCGACGCCGCAGTGGTAGTCGGCGACGACGGGGAACGGGAGGGCGAACCGGTCGGCGTACGCGAACGCCGCGTACAGCGAGTCGCCGGTGAGCGCGACGGCGGCGAGGTCGTCGCGGTCGTGCCAGCCGGCGTCGCGGACCGCGGCGAGCGCCGCCGTACAGGGCGGGACGAACGTCGCGGGCGCGACGCAGAGGACGACCGCGTCGTGCGCCTCGACGAGCCGGAACAGCGCCAGCTCGGCGGCGGTGCGCTCCGCGTCGCCGTCCGGAGCGGCGTCGACCGCTGGCGCGGCGAAGTCGGGGGCGGTGTCGCCGACGGTGACCATGCGTCCACGAGGCGGGTGACCGACAAATAGCCACTCCCGGTGGGGGCGGCGGCCTCGAAGTTGGGTTCCGGGCGGCCTGAGAGGTGTGAGCAGCCGGCTCGGGGGATGTTTTACGCGTGGGCCGCGGAAGTCAGTCGTGATCGGAGCCCACGCGGAGACGGCGCTCGCCCTCGTCGGCACCTACGGCGCCGTCGCGGTCTTCGTCGTCTTCGCGCTGGAGGGCGCGCTGGTGGGGAAGCTGCTGCCGGCGCGGACGCTGTTCGTCGCGGCGGTCGTCGCCGCGGGCGTCGACGCGGTGGCGGTCGTCCCGGTGTTCGTCGCGGCGGTGGCCGGGGCGACGACCGGCCAGTCGCTGCTCTTCGTCGCCGTCCGCCGGTTCGACGTGGACCCGACCGGAAGCAGACTCGTCCCGGTCGACGCGGGCCGGCTCGACGGCGCGACGCGTTGGCTCGACCGGTGGGGACTCCCGGCGGTCGCCGCCTCGAACGCCGTCCCCGGGACGCGCGGGTGGCTCGCGGTGCCCAGCGCGAGCGCGTCGTCGGTGTCCGCGCCGCGGTTCGCCGCCGCGTCGCTGCTCGGGTCGACCGCCTACGCCGGCGCGCTCTTGGGGCTCGGGCTGGCCGTCGCGCTCGGCGTCGAGAGCGCCGTCGGGCTGTTCGGCGGCGACCTCGTCGCGGCGCTGTAAGCCGGAACCCGACCTTTTGGTCCGGTCAGAGGATCGTCCCGTGCTTCTTGTCCGGCAGGTCCTTCCGGACGTCCTCGTAGAAGTCGAACCGCGCGGCGAGCTCGGCGCGCAGGTCGGAGGGCGGCACGATCTCGTCGATGACGACCTCGCTGGCCATCCGGTGGACGTCGATCCCCTCGCGGTACTCCGCGCGCAGCCGCTCCTCCTCGGCCGCGCGCTCCTCGGGGTCGTCGATCTCGGCGAGCTTCCGCGCGTACACCGCGTTGATCGCGGCCTCCGGGCCCATGATCCCGATCTCGCCGGAGGGGAGCCCGATGACGCTCTCGGGGTCGTACGCCGGGCCGCCCATCGCGTAGATGCCCGCGCCGTACGCCTTCCGCACGACGACGGTCTGTTTCGGCACCGTCGCCGAGGAGGTGGCGTAGATCATCTTCTTCCCCTTCTCTAAGATGGCGTCCTTCTCCACCTGCGAGCCCGCCATGAAGCCGGGCGTGTCACAGAGGTACAGCAGGGGGATCTCGTAGGCGTCGCAGGTCCAGATGAACTCCGCGGCCTTCTCGGCGGCGTCCGGGAAGATCGCGCCCGACCGCTCCGTCGGCTGGTTGGCGACGACGCCGACCGGTCGCCCGTCGATCCGGCAGAACGCCGTGACGATCTCCGGCCCGTACCCCTCCTTCAGCTCGAACACCGACTCGGCGTCGGCGATCCGGTCGATCAGGTCGTGGGCGTCGTACGGGCGGTTCGGCGACTCGGGGATCAGCTCGTCGATACCCTCGGGCGAGAACTTCGGCGGCTTCGTCTCGCGTTGCGGGGGCTTCTCCCCCGCCTGATCGGGGAGGTACCCGATCAGGTCGGCGACGAGCTCGCGGGCGTGCTCCTCGTCGCGGGCGATCAGGTCCGCCGACCCCGACTCCTCGGCGTGGACGCGGGGCCCGCCGAGATCGTCCAGATCGATCTCCTCGCCGGTGACCATCTCCACCATCCGCGGGGAGGCGATCGCCATCGCGGACATCCCCTCCACCATCACGGTGAAGTCCGCGAACACCGGCGTGTAGGCGGCCCCGGCGATACAGGGCCCGTAGAGGACGCAGATCTGCGGCACCGCGCCGGAGAGCATCGAGTGGTTGTAGTAGTACTTCCCGATCCCCTCGCGGTTGGCGAAGAAGCCGGTCTGCTGGTCGATCCGGCCGCCGGAGGAGTCCATCAGGTAGAGCACCGGGTTCCCCGTCTTCAGCGCGCGCTGTTGCATCCGGAGAAACTTCTCGACGCCCTTCGACGCCATCGACCCCGCCTTCACGGTGAAGTCGTTGGCCATGAAGTGGACGTCGCGCCCCTCGAACTCGGCCGCGCCCGTCAGCAGGCCGTCGCCGGGGAGGCGGTCGCCGCCGCGCTCGTTCTCCTCGCCGTCGTCGCCGGCGGGGGCGTCGGGGTGCCAGTCGTCGAAGGCGGCGAACTTCCCGTCCTCGAACTTCACGCCCGCGGGGTCGCCGTCGGTCGCGCCCGCGTCGCCGGTCCCTCGGGTCCCGTCCTCGCCGCCGAACCAGAGGTCGAGGCGGTCGCGGACGAACAGCTTCCCCTGCTCTGAGAGCCGGTCGCGGTACTTCTCCGGGCCGCCCTCGCGGATGTCGGCTATCTCGGCGCGCAGGTCGCGCTCGCGGTCCGTGGGGCCGAGGTCGTCGTCGAGCGGGTAGCTCGGCTCGGACGGCTCGGCGCTGGCGGCCGGCGTCTCCGCGTCCCCGACGTGGACGTCGACGTCGACGCCGAGGTGTTCGGCGAGCGACTTCGCGATCGCTTCGGCCTCTTCGGGCGTCGCCGCCGCGCCGACGTGGACTTTCATGGACGCAAGACTTGCGGTAGATCCTAAACAGTTTTCCATGTGGGATCGGCCGGCTCGCGTCGTCCGGCAGCCCGGGGCGGCGCGCCGCTCGTCCGGAGCGGCACCGCGCCGCTACTCCGCGTCGACGGCGGCTTCCAGCCGCTCGATCAGCGACTCGTTGCCGACGTGCACCGGCGTGCGCTGGTGGACCGCCTCGGGCTCGACGTCGAGGATCGACCCCGAGCCGTCCGAGGACGCGCCCCCCGCGCGCTCGACGATGTAGGCGATGGGGTTCGCCTCGAACTGGAGGCGGAGCTTCCCCTCCGGCGCGCTCCGGAGGGCGGGGTAGGCGAACACGCCGCCGTAGGTGAGCACCTGGTTCACGTCGCCGACCATCGCGCCGCCGTACCGGAGCTTCAGGTCGTCCTCGATGGCCCGGGCGTACGCGCGGAAGTCCGCGGGCCAGTCGGGGACCCGGCCCCCGAACCCGTAGACGGTCGGCGTCGCCGGGAGCGTCAGGTCCGCCTCGACGACGGACCTGTCGACGCCGTCGCCGTCGGCGGTGACCACCTCCTCGCGGACGCCCGCCTCGTCGGCGACGACCATCGTCGTGATCGGGCCGTAGAGGACGTAGCCGGCGGCGACGAGGTCGCGGCCGCTCGCGGGCAGCGGCGCGTCGTACACGCCGACGACGGTGCCCATCGCGTTGTTCGACCGGAGGTTCGACGAGCCGTCGAGGGGGTCGATTGCGACGGCGAGCGCCTCGTCTCCGCCGCTCCCGACCGCGCCGCCCGCGTCGACCGCCGCCTCCCGCTCCTCGCTGACGAACGAGCCGACGCCGTCGACCGCGGTTATCGCGTCGCCGAGCAGCTCGTCGGCGTACAGGTCGCCCGCCAGCACCGACTCGCCGGACTCGTTCTCCGTCCCGCTCTCGACGCGGCGGCCGGGGAGCGCGGCGCGGATCTCGGGGGCCGTCGCCGCGACCGCGTCGAACACCGCGTCGACGGTCGAGTCGGGGGACGCCATCAGTCGTCGCTCTCGGCGATGGCCAGCGCCTCGGCCGGGTCGACCTCCTGGAAGATCACGGCCTCCAGGGCGTCGAGGATGCGTTCCGGCTCGTCGCGCTGGAAGACGTTCCGGCCGACGGCGATGCCGGTGGCCCCCGCGTCGATGGCGTTCGAGACGTTCCGGAGGAACGCCTTGTCGTCGCGCATCGTCCCGCCGGACATGACGACGTCGGCGGGGCCGGCCATCTCGACGGCGTGGCCCATCGCCTCGGCGGAGCCGGGGTACTTCACCTTCACCACGTCGGCGCCGAGCTCCAGGCCGAGCCGCGCGCCGTACGAGATGACGTCCGGGCTCCCGTCGTTGCGGAGCCCCTGGCCGCGCGGGTACGACCACATGACGACCGCCATGTCGTTGTCGCGGGCGCCCTCCTGCGCCTCGCGGAACTCCTCTGCCATCTCGACCTCGTGGTTCGACCCGCCGTAGATCGTGAACCCGACCGCGTCGGCCCCCAGTTCGGCCGCGTACTCCGCCGTACAGTTGACCGCGCTGTTCGGCTCGCCCATCCAGAGGTTCGAGGTCCCGTTGAGCTTCAACAGGAGGTTTACCTCGTCCTCGTACGCCGGGTAGTACGCCTCGGCGAGCCCCTTCTGGACGGCCAGCGAGGTGACCGCCTCGTGGGTGGCGAGCTCGAAGATCCGTTCCGGGTCCGCCGTGTCCGGGTTCGGCTCGAAGTCGACCGGCCCGTGTTCGAGGCCGTGGTCGTACGCCAGGATGAGCGACTTACCGTCCCGCGAGATGTTGTCGGCGGCGTGTGGGAGCATCAGTTCGTAGTTCCGTTACATCGATAAAAAGGGCTGTGGTGAAACCGCCGGACGTAAAGAAACCGAGCGGCCGATTGAGCGGCCGTTCACGCCGATCGAGGAGCGATCGGCCAAATCCACTCGTTACTACTCGAATTGTTAATTTCTCCGCGCGGCACGCGTTCGACGGGCGGTTTCGCAATACTTACGCCCCGCGGCGCGGCAGCGGTTCGCATGCGAGCACTATCCGAGGTCGACGTCGTCGGCGTCGTCGGCGCCGGGACGATGGGGAACGGGATCGCGCAGGTCGCGGCGACGGCGGGCTACGACGTGGTGATGCGGGACGTCGAGGGCGAGTACGTCGAACGCGGCCTCGACAGCGTCGCGGACAGCCTCGACCGGCTCGCCGGGAAGGGCGCGCTCGACGAGGACCCCGACGCGGTCCGCGACCGGATCACGGGCACGACCGCCCTCGACGACCTCGCGGCCGCCGACCTCGTCGTCGAGGCCGTGATCGAGGACCTCGACGTGAAACGCGACGTGTTCGCCGACCTCGACCGCGTCACCGACGACGACGTCATCCTCGCGACGAACACTTCCACGCTGTCTATCACGACCATCGCGAGCGCGACCGAGCGCGCAAGCGACGTGGTCGGCCTCCACTTCATGAACCCCGTGCCGATCATGGACGGCGTCGAGGTCGTGGTGGGCGAGCGCACCGACCCGGCGGTCGTCGACTTCGCGCACGCCTTCGCCGAGGACCTCGGCAAGGAGACGTGGGAGGCCGACGACAAGCCCGGCTTCGTCACCAACCGCATCCTGATGCCGTGGATAAACGAGGGGATCCGCGCGTACGACGAGGGCGTCGCGGACAAGGCCGACATCGACCGCGGGATGAAGCTCGGCACGAACGTCCCGATGGGGCCGCTCGAGCTCGCCGACCACATCGGCCTCGACGTGGCGCTCGACGCCAGCGAGACGCTCCACGAGGAGCTCGGCGACCGCTACAAGCCGGCGTACCTCCTCAAGCGCAAGGTCGAGGCGGGCGACCTCGGCAAGAAGACCGGCCGCGGCTTCTACGAGTACGAGTAACGACCGAGGGCGCGGGCGGTCAGGCCCCCTCGGCCTTGCCGTCGCGGTCGTCGTCGGCCGTCCACCGGCGGGCGCCGGGCAGGAGCCCGACCAGCTTCGTCACGTAGCCGAACCGGAACAGGCCGAGCTGCGAGAGCGCCCCGAGGACGAACACCGCGAGGAACGCCGGCGCGGAGAGATCGAAGAGGAGGGGTTGAACCGTCGTCTCGGCGGCGGCCGTCTCGAAGCTCGCCGGCGTGAGCGACCGCGAGGCGAACGCCGCGCCGATGAGCGCCGTTGAGACGACGAGCGTCGTCCGCGTGAGGACGAAGCCGAACAGCGCGCCGACCGCGACGCCCGCGAGCGTCGCGCCGACGAGGAGGACCGTCCCCTCGATCCCCGCCGCGTCCGCCGCGTACAGCGGGCCCACCGCGAACCGCCCGGCGAACCCGCCGACGACGCCGCCGATCCCCAACACCGCGAAGGAGAGCCCGGCGTACGCCAGGAAGCCCCCGAGGAGGCCGCCGACGGCGACCGCCCCGGCGGTGAGGGCGGTCCCGTCGACCGCGACGAGGCCGACGACGTTCGGGGCGAACAGGTAGCCGGCACCGGCCCCGACGAGCAGCCCCGTCAGCGTCACCGCGTAGACCGAGACCGCCGCGCCGACGAACGCGAGCGCGAGCCCCGCGAAGATCAGGCCGCCGTTGAGTGGGGTGAGCATGTCCGTACCGTGGCGCGCGCTGGCACTTAAATTGTCGCGCCCGAGGCGACGCGAAAGCCACGGCTCACCGCGCCCGGCTCGCCGCCTGCCGGTCGAGGTAGCGCGTGTACCCGCCGACGGCGAGGCCGAAGCCGACGACGAGCAGGACGAACCCGAGCAGCCGGCTCGTCCCGACGGTCATCACCGCCAGGACGACGCCGAACACCAGCGCGAACACGCCGGCGACGACGACGCCGACGTCGAGCAGCGGCGACGGCTGGATGGTGCGACAGTGCGGGCAGATCCGCGCGTCGCCCGGGATCGGCTCGCGGCACTCGACGCAGTGGACGCGGTCGCTCGGCACGCGCCCCCGTTCGGCCGCGGCGGGTATGGCTCTGTTGACCGGCGAGGTCCGACCGGAACCGACCGCGGAACCGCCGTCACCGCCGGGCGAGTTCGCCCGGTTCGCGGAGGTCGAAGGCGACGCTCTCGGTCCCGTCTCCGGAGGGTATGAGGTGTACGTGACCGTGGTCGGTGAGTCGGGAGTCGTCTTCGTACGCGCGGTAGCGGACCAGGTACCGCCCGGCCTCGACGACCGCCTCCCGCGTGGCCTCGCCGTCCGGGCCGACGTCGAGCGACGAGCTGTACGCTCTCGCCGCCCGCTCCGAGGCGCCGTCGCCGAAGAATTCGAACTCGACGGCGTAGGAGTCGTCCGTCTGGTTGAACACGGTCAGGTCGACGCGGTCGTCGCGCGACCGGAGCCGCGAACACCCGGCGAAGGCGCTCGTCGTCGCGACACCGAGCGTTCCGAGGAGGGCTCGTCGGGAGGGCACGGTCGCAATGCGACGGTGCGCGTCATAAGCGTTCCTCGAACGCCGTTCGCGCGCCGTCGGCGCCATTTCACGCCGGCTCGTCGGTCAGCCTCCATCCCGCGCTCCGTCAGTCCGCGCCCGCCGCCGCGGCCGGCTCGTCGCCCACGTCCAGCGTCTCCTCGACCTGCGTGAACACCGCGACCAGCGCGATCGCGGCGGCCGCGGCCCCGACCGCGAAGGGGACGACGAACCCGAAGCCGTAGAGCCAGCCGGACGCCAGCGGGCCGAGCGCGACGCCGAAGCCGAACCCCATCGTGAGCACCGACAGCGTGGTCCCGGACTCGCCTTCGCGGGCGAGGTCGCCGGCGAGCGCGAGCGACGGCGCGAACACGCACGCGACCGCGACCCCCTGCCCGAGCCGGACGAGCATCATCAGCGCCGGCTCCGTCACGATCCCCTGGAGCAGCGTCGTCGGGACGAGGAGGACGAAGCCGGCGAGCAGGAACGGCCGGCGACCGATCCGGTCGCTGGCGCGCCCCACCGGGACCTGGAAGATCACGTTGGCGATCGTGACGGCCGCGAACTGCGCGCCGAACCACACCGGCGGCTGGTCGAGCCGGACGTTCACCTGGTTCTGGAGGGTCGCGAACAGCGCGATACACGCGCCCATGGCGACGGTCGCGAGCCCGAGCGTGAACACGGGGTCGAGCAGGCGGTCCTCGCCGCGGACGCGGATCGAGACGTCGTCGCCCGCCTCCGCGGTGTCGTCGGCGTCCCTGACGAGGAGGAACACCAGCGTGAAGCTGAGGTACGCCCCGGCGCAGGCCGCGACGAAGGCGGCGTCGAACCCGTCGAGGACCGGGAGTCCGACGACCGAGAGGTCGTACGGTCCGCGCGCGACGACCGCGCCCGCGAGGACCGGTCCGAAGCCGAAGCCGATGAGCCGGAACGTGTTGTACACGCCGAAGTTCCCGCCGCGGTCGGCGTCGCTCGCCGCGTACTCGTTCACGAGGGCGACCGTCGCGGGGATGATGAGCGCCGCGCCGAGCCCCTGGATCGCGCGCAGCAGGACCAGGGCGGGATAGCTCGTCGCCACCGTGTACAGGCCGCTTGCGGTCCCCAAGAGGAGGATGCCGGCGAGCACGAAGGGGCGCCTCGCCCCGACGCGGTCGGAGAGCCGCCCGGTGAACGGCTGCGAGAGGCTGTTGAGGAAGCCGAACAGCGAGAGGACGACCCCGATGAGCAGCGGCTCGGTCAGCGTGATCGCGGCCGCGCCGACGCCGACCTCGACGCCGAGGAGCCCCTCGATGTCGACGAGGTCGCTGGTGATGTATAAGGGGAGGACCACGATGAGGAAGGAGTTCCCGGCCGCGCCGACCATCCGCGCGAGCGCCAGCACGATCACGCGGCTGTCGGTGTCGGTGACGCCGGAGAGGATCCCCATTTATCGATCGTTCGAAACGGAGGATAAAGGCGCTTGTGAACGGGGGGAGTCGATCCGCTTTCCGCCCGGTTCAGCGCGCTACGAGGCGATCGGGCGGCGCGCACGGTCGCCGGTGGAGGCCGACGGCGCGCGCGTCAGTGGGTCGCCGGCGTCCGCTTGTCGACCCCGCGGACCTCGAACCGCGCGCCGCCGTCGCGGCCGGACGTGGCCGCGACGGACCAGCCGTGCGCCGTGGCTATCTCTTCGACGATGGCGAGGCCGAACCCGGTGTTGCCCGCGGTGCCGCTCTCGCCCGGCTCGAAGAGGGAGTCGGCGACCGAGGGGTCGACCCCCGGGCCGTCGTCCTCGACGAAGAACCCGTCCGGCAGGTCGCCGACCCGGATCGAGACGTCCTCGCCGACGTGGTCGACGGCGTTGCGCATCAGGTTCTCGAAGAGGTTCCGGAGGCGGTCGGGGTCCGCGAGCACCTCGCGGTCGGTCTCGACGGAGAGCGTCGCCGAGCCGGTGTCGACGGTCGACCAGCTGTCGTCGGCGACCGCGGCGAGGTCGACGTGCTCCGGGTCGCCGACCGTGTGGCCCTCGCGGGCGAGCGCGAGCGTGCGCTCGACGATCGACTCCATCCGTCCGAGCGCGTCGAGCGCGGCGTCGAGGTTCTCCGCGTCGTCCGACATCTCTCGGGCCAGCTCGACGCGCCCCTGCGCGACGTTCAGCGGGTTGCGAAGGTCGTGGGAGACGATGCTGGCGAAGGAGTCGAGCCGGTCGTTCTGGCGTTCGAGGGCCTCCTCGCGCTCTTTGAACTCCGTGATGTCCTCCTGGAAGCCGACCCAGTGGGTGACGGAGCCGTCCGCGTCGCAGATCGGCGCGATGCTGACGCGGTTCCAGAACTCCGTGCCGTCCTTCCGGTAGTTCAGCAGCTCGACGCACGTCGGCTCGTCGGCGTCGATCGCGTCGCGGAGCTCCTGGACGGACGCCTCTTCGGTGTCCGGTCCCTGGAGGAACCGACAGTTGACGCCGATCGACTCCTCGCGGGTGTATCCGGTCATCTCGACGAACCGGTCGTTGACGTACACCATCGGGTTGTCCTCCTGTTGCGGGTCAGTGACGGTGATCCCGACCGGCGCCTCGTCGAGCGCGCGCGTCTTCGTCTCCAGCTCCTCGCGGCGCTCCCGCTCGTCGGAGACGTCCCGGAGGATGCCGACGCTGCCGTCGAAGGTTTCGCCCTCGTACGGGAGCGCCGCCATGTGGTCCCGGCACGGGATCGGCTCGCCATCCTTCGGGAAGATGTCGACGCCGAAGTGCTGGACGTCGGGGCCCGACGAGGAGAGGATCGTGCCGAGCCGGTCCTCGGCCTCCTGGACCGCCGCGTCGTCTTTGATGAACCCGGGCTTCTCGCCGATGATCTCCTCGCGCTCGTAGCCGGTGAGCTCGGCGAACGGCTCGTTGACGAACCGGAACTCGCCGGTCTCATCGACGACGTAGACGGGGTAGCCGAGCGCCTCGATGACCGTCGAGTAGCGCTCCGCGATCTCCTTGGTCCGGTACTCGTCGACGGCCTGATCGACGCGGTTCGCGAGCCGGCGGAGCTGCTCGGGGCCGCCCTTCTGGAAGTAGCCGGTGACCCCGGCGTTTATCGCCTGGCTCGCGATCTCTTCGGACCCCTTGCCGGTGTACAGCACGAAGGGGATCTTCTGGTACTCCTCCGGGATCGCGTCGAACAGCTCCAGCCCGTCCATCGCGGGCATGTCGTAGTCGCTGATCACGCAGTCGAAGGCGTCTTCGTCGAGCCGGGCCAGGGCGCTCTCGGGGTCGGTCACGCTCGTCACCGCTACCGAGTCGAGCTCCCGCTCGAGGTACGCCTCCGTCAGGTCCAGGACCGACGGGTCGTCGTCGACGTGTAGCACGTCGATCGCTGCGGACATACCCGATCAGACGGCGGGGACGAATAAACGCCTACCGACCCGGCTATCGGATCTGGATCTGTGGACGCGGCGGTCCGGGGCCCGCGTTCAGTTCCGGTCCGCGTGGCTGATTCTTAAGTCCGCGGAGCGCGGAGATTGGGGCGATGACCGGCGGGACGCCAGTCGCCGGGGAGACGCTCCCGGGCGCCGGCGGCGGGGACGACGACGCCGCGGACCGCGTCGTCTGCCACGTCGACATGGACTGCTTTTACGCCTCCTGCGAGCGGCTGCGTCACCCCGACCTCGCGGGCGAACCCGTCGTGGTCGGGATGGGGTACGAGCCGGGCGAGTCGATCGGCGCGGTCGCGACCGCGAGCTACGAGGCCCGCGAGGTCGGCGTCGAGAGCGCGATGCCGATCTCGGAGGCGCTGGAGCTGCTGCCCCGCCGCGCCGACGCGGACCCGGACGACCCGGACGCGCCGGACCCGGCGGAGGCCGGCCGGTACGTCCCGGTCGACCTCGACTTCTACGAGGACGTGGCGGGCGAGGTGAAGGACGTGCTGCGCGACTGCGCCGACACCCGCCGCGAGGTGAGCATCGACGAGGCGTACCTCGACGTCACCGACCGGACCGCGTGGACGGTCGCGGGCGAGGACCCCGCCGACCCGCCGCCGAGCGCCGCCGCCGGGCCCGCCGAGGCGCGGACGCTCGCCGAGGGGTACGCCCGGCACGTGAAAGACCGGATCGAGCGCGAGGCGGGGGTGCCGGCGAGCGTCGGCGTCGCGCCGAACATGTCGGCCGCGAAGGTGGCGAGCGACGCCGACAAGCCGGACGGCCTCGTCGTCGTGCCGCCGGGGTCGGTGGCCGAGTTCCTCGCGCCGCTGCCGACCGCCGACGTCCACGGGGTCGGACCCGTGACCGAAGAGACGCTCGCGGACTTCGGCGTAGAGACCGCCGGCGACCTGGCCGCCGCCGACCGCGACCGGCTGGCGGAGGCGCTCGGCGAGCGCGGCCCGGAGCTCTCCCGGCGCGCCGCCGGCGACGACGACCGCGAGGTGACGCCGACCGGCCTCCCGAAGAGCCTCTCGCGGGAGTCGGCGCTGCCGACGACCGCCGACGAGGGGACGAAGCGGGAGACCGTCTCCGCGCTCGCCGCCGACGTGGCCCGTCGCGCCCGCGAGCGCGGCTGCCTCTACCGCACCATCGGGATCAAGGCGGTCGAGCCGCCGTTCGACGTGAACACCCGCGCCCGGAGCCTCCCCGGCCCCGTCGACGACCCCGACCTCGTCGAGGAGGTGGCGCTCGACCTGCTCGCCGAGTTCGACGAGACCCGCGTCCGGAAGCTCGGCGTGCGCGTCTCGAACCTCGACTTCGCCGAGACCGACCAGGCGACGCTCGGGGGGTTCGACGCGGGCGACGGACGGGGAGACGGAGACCGCGGGGCGGGCGACGACGCCCGCGGCTCCGGCGCGCGGACGGTCGCCACAGACGGCGACGGCGGGAAGCTCACCGACTGGGTCGGCGGGGAACCGGGGTCGGAAGACGACTCGGCGGCGGGCGACGACGAGCGCCGGACCGCCGACGGACAGGCGTCGCTCGGCGACTGGTCGTGAGCCGCGCTCGACGCGTGGATTTATCACGCGATCGAGACGATCCGGGCGTATGTCCCTCGCTCGCCGCGTCCTCCTCGGTGCGAACCCGGACGGCTCGTCGCGTCGGTATCGCCTCCTCGCCCCGCCGCTGGCCTTCCTCGTCGTCTTCGTCGGCTACGGCCTCGGCGTCTTCGCGCACGCCGGCGGCGTGGTGTTCCTCGCGGTCGACGCCGCGGCCGTGGGCCTCCTCGCGGCCGCGGCCCTCGCCTACCGACGGGCCGGGGTCGCGCTCGCGTGGGCCGCCACCTACGGAGCGCTGCTCGGGGCCAACGCCGACCACTACCTCCTCGGACTCCCCGGACGGCCCCTCGGCGAGCGCGTCGGCGCGCTCCTCGAACTCGACGGGCTCGTCTTCGTCGCGGTCGAGGCGCTCGCGCTGGGGACGATCGCGTGGGTCGCCGGCGCGGTCGTGAGCCGGGCGGTCGCCGAGGCCCGAGCGTGGCGGCGGGACGCGCCGGAGTGACGCGCCCGCCGAGCGGCGCGCCCGCGGAGTACGGGGATTAACATGCCCGAGCGCCGACCCGAACGTATGGACGACCTCTCGTGGGAGACGCTCGACTCGGCCGTCGACTACGCCTGCCCCGGCTTCGACGTGCGGCGCGACGAGGTGCGGTTCCCGGACGGGGAGACCGACGGGTATCACTACGTCGACGAGCCGCCGGCGGTCGTGGTGCTCCCGCTGACGCCCGGCGGCGACGTCGTCGTCATCGACGAGTGGCGACAGGCGGTCGGGCGGGTGAACCGCGGGATCCCCGCCGGGACGATGGAGCCGGAAGACGGTGACACGGAGGCGACGGACGAGGGATCGACGGCGACCGGCGGCGGAGCGACCACCGGGGCGATCGAGCGCGCCGCGGCCCGCGAGCTCGCCGAGGAGACCGGGTACGAGGCCGAGGGCTTCGAGCGGCTCACGACCGTCGAGCCCACGAACGGGATGGCCAACGCGGTCCACCACCACGTGCTGGCGACCGGCTGCGAGCCGACCGCCGAGCGCGAACTGGACCACAACGAGTCGATCGCGGTGGAGACGGTGCCGTACGACGACCTCCTCGCCGCCGTCGTCGACGGCGGCCTGCGCGACGGGCGCGCCGTCACCGCGGTGCTGTGGTACGAACTGCTCCACCGATAGCGGGCGGCGCGCGGGTCGCGAGCGCGGGGCGGCCGGTGGGTGACGGCGTCGCGGCTTCCGACACGGACAATCATTTTGCCGCGGGGGTCCTACCTCGGACGATGACAGATCCCTCCAGCGGCGATCCGACCCCGGACGGCGGGGTCCCCGAAGAGTTCGACGAGGTCGACCCGGACGCCGTCTCCGACGACGCTGGCGATCCGGGGACGACCGGCGGCTCGCCGGGCGTCGCGGTGGTGACGGCGCTGGCCCTCGGCATCCTCGGCCCCGTGATCGCGATCGCGAGCGGCGGGATCGTCTTCGGTGTCAGCGCCCTGACCGGAGGGCTCTCGCTGGCTGCGAGCGTCGTTCTGACCCTGATATTCGGCCAGTACGTCGCGTTCGGCGGGCTGGCGATCGCCTACCTCGCGTGGCGCGGGTTCGACCGCGAGGGGATCGTCTCGTACCTCGGCGTCCGGGTGCCGAGCCTCAAGGAGGTCGGAATCGTCCTCGGCGGCTGGGTCGTCATCCTGATCTTGATCCTCGCGGTCTCGACGGTCGTCCAGGCGCTCGGCACCGAGACCGCGTCGAACCAGAGCGCGGAGCTGGCGATGGGGAACCCCGCGATCATCCCGCTTTTCATCGCCGCGTCGTTCCTCGTCATCGGCCCCTGCGAGGAGATCCTCTACCGCGGCGTGGTCCAGGGGCGGCTCCGCGAGTCGCTGCCGGCGGCCCCGTCGATCGCCCTCTCCGCCGCCATCTTCGCGGCCATCCACGTGATGGCGCTGACCGGCGGCCTCTCCGCGCGGCTGACGACGATCGGGATCCTCTTCGTGCCGAGCCTGGTGTTCGGCGCGGTGTACGAGTACACCGAGAACCTCGTGGTCCCCGCGCTGCTCCACGGGCTCCACAACGCCGTGCTGTTCACCGCGCTCTACGTCGCCGTCACACAGACGGACGCGATGCCGGCGGTCCTCGGCTTCCTGCCGGTCTGATCCGCGAGCGGTCGGGCGCTCAGTACAGGTCGCCCAGCTCCTCCTCGACGTGCGAGTGTTCCTCGGCCGGGAACTCGCCGCTCGTCACGGCCGCCTCGTACGCCTCGACGGCGTCGACCATCTCGCCGCGCACGTCGCCGAACCGCTTCGCGAACGGCGGCGACCACTCGCCGAGCCCCACCGCGTCGTTGATCACGAGCACCTGTCCGTCGCAGTCGGGGCCCGCACCGATGCCGATCGTCGGGACGTCGAGCGCCTCGGTCACCGCGCCCGCGAGGTTCGCGGGGACGTGTTCCAGCACGAGCGCGAACGCCCCGGCGTCGGCGTGCGCCCCCGCGAGGTCGATGATCTCCTCGGCGGCGTCCTCGTCGGTCCCTTGCCGGGTGTAGCCGCCGAGCCGATTCACGTGCTGGGGCGTCAGGCCGAGGTGCGCCATCACCGGGATGCCGACCTCGGTCATGCGGCGGGTCACGTCGACGGTGTGCGGCCCGCTCTCGATCTTCACCGCGTCCGCGTTCGCCTCCTTCAGCAGTCGGCCCGCGTTGCGGACGGACTCGGCCTCGTCGACGCCGAAGGAGAGGAACGGCATGTCGGCGACGACCAGCGCGTCCTCGGTCGCGCGCGCCACCGCCGCGGTCCGGCTCGCAACCTCGTCGAACGTGACGGGGAGCGTGGAGTCGTAGCCCAAGGCGGCGTTGCCCATGCTGTCGCCGACGAGGACGACGTCGATCCCCGCCTCGTCGACGATCGCCGCCGTCGGGGCGTCGTAGGCGGTCAGCATCGTGATCGGGTCGTCGCGCTCCCGCAGCCCCCGCGTCGTGGTCATACCTCGGTGTGACCCGCGCGACGCCGTAAAATCGTCGGGAACCGGAAAGGCGGGGCGGCGCGTCCGAACGCCGGCGCCCCCGACGCCGCCGGCGACCGCCACCGATTTGCCGCTCGGCCGCCGAGTCGCTCGCGTGCAACCAGTCGAGCGGGCCGAGTACGAGGGGGTCGACTACGCGTGGGTGATGCAGACGACGTTCGTCGTCACCATCCTCGTGGGGGCGCCCGTCGTGGCGCTGCTGTCGACGCTCGTGACGCTGGAGACGTGGGGGGCGCGCGCCGCGTTCGCGGTCCGGGTCGGCGCGCCCATCTGGTTCGTCACCGCGGTCGCCGTCGCGCTGTACGCGCGGCGGTCGGACGCCGGCGACGGCGGTTCGGACGGCGACGCCACCGCTGGAGCGGAACGAGACGCCGACGCTGACAGCAGCGCGGAACGAGACGCCGACGCTGCCGCCGGAGACGGAGACGCTGTCACCGGAGACGACGGGCCGGAGACCGCCGGCTCGACCGCCGGGCCGACCGACGGGGCAGAGAAGGGCGACTGACCCGAGAGCGGCGGGGATCGCAGCGTCGCGGACGGCGCGGGTCGCTACTCGGCGATCAGGTCCGCGACCCACGCGAAGTCGACGCCGCCGCGCTCGGCGGCCACCGCGTCGGTCCGGGAGTCGCCGACGAACAGGGCGTCCTCGGGGGCGGCCCCGAGCCGGTCGATCGCCGCGAGCAGCGACTCGGGGTCGGGCTTGTGGCTCCCGACGGAGTCGCGGCCGACGATCGCGTCCGCGACGATGGCGTCGTCAAGGCCGTGCGTCTCGGTCGCGATCCGACACGCGTCCTCGCAGTTGAGCGAACAGACGCCCGCGGGCGGGTGGGGAGCGTCGCGACCGCCGTCCGCGGCCGGTCCGTCGGCGGAGTGCGCCTCGCTCCCGGCCGCGAGTCGGTCGGCGAGCGGAAGCCGCGTGGAGTCGCGGGCGCCGTGTCGCTCGTGGCCCGCGATCGCCTCCTCGACCTCGGCCCGGATCCCGTAGTCGTCGGCCGCGCCGAGGAGCCCCCACAGGTCCTCGGTCGGCGGGATGAGCGCGTGCGCGGCGTAGACGTCGAGGACCGCGTCCGCGACGGCGTCCCAGTCGACCGCGAGCTCGACGAGCGTCCCGTCGAGGTCGTAGACGACCGCGTCGTACGCGGCGAGCCGGGGGGCGTCGCCGTCGCTCACTCGTCGAACACCCCGCGGGCGATGATCGTCTTCTGGACCTCCGTCGTCCCCTCGTAGATCTCCGTGATCTTCGCGTCGCGGTAGAGGCGCTCGACGTCGAACTCGGTCGTGTAGCCGTAGCCGCCGTGGACCTGGATCGCCTCGTTCGTCACCGACATCGCGGCCTCGCTGGCGCGGTACTTCGCCTTCGAGGCCGCGACGCGGTAGTCCTCGCCCGCCTCCGCCTGCCGGCACGCCTCGCGGACGAGCAGCCGCGCCGCCGACACGTCGGTCGACATCTCGGCGAGCTTGTGCCGGATCGTCTGGATGTCGGCGATCGGCCGGTCGAACTGCTCGCGCTCCTCGGCGTAGGACGTCGCCTCGTCGAGCGCCGCCTGCGCGACGCCGACCGCCTGCGCCGCGATGCCGATCCGCCCCTCGGTGAGCGTCCGGAAGGCCGCGGAGAGCCCCCTCCCCGGCTCGGTGAGCCGGTTCTCCGCGGGGATCCGACAGTCGTCGAAGGTTAGCCCGGTCGTGTCCGACGCGCGGAGGCCCAGCTTCTCCTCCTTCTTGCCGACCTCGAACCCGTCGGTGTCGGCCGGGACGAGGAACTGCGTGATCGCGTCGTCGTCGGGGTCGTGCGCCTCGTCGACGACCTTCGCGAAGACGATCGCCACCCCGCCGCGTTTCCCGTTCGTGATCCACTGCTTCTCGCCGTTCAGCGCGTACTCGTCGGTCGCGGGGTCGTACGTCGCGGTCGTCGACATCTCCGCGGGGTTCGAGCCCGCGTGCGGCTCGGAGAGACAGAACATCCCCACCGGGCGACCGGTCTCCGCCATCTCGGGGAGCCACGCCTCGCGCTGGGCCTCGCTGCCGAACTCGGCGATACAGGAGGTGGCGAGGCAGTGGACGGAGAGCGCGGTCGCGACCGCGAGCGACCCGTGCGCCAGCGCCTCGTTGGCGACCGCGTAGGTCGTCTCGTCCGCGCCGAACCCGCCGTACTCCTCGGGGACCGTCAGTCCTGTCAGCCCGAGTTCGGCGAGCCCGTCCCACACCTCCTCGGGGAACGTCTCGGTCTCGTCGGCCTCGGCCGCCGTCGGTCGGACCTCCTCGGCCGCGAACTCCTCGACGAGGTCGCGGACCGCCTGCTGTTCGTCGGTGAGCGCCGACCCGACACGTGCTCCGGTCATGTCACCGACTTCGGTCCCTCACCGAAAAAGGTGAGCGATCGGCGAGACCGTCCGCCTCGGCGTCTCGGACGGCGTCACCGCCTACTCGCCCGCGTCGCGCGCCGCCCAGAGCGGGTACAGGTCGTCCCGCGGCGGCTCGGCGAGCGTCTCCCCGTCGAGCCGGACGGTACCCGCGGCGTCGTCCGGGTCGCCGCCGTCCCTAGAGGGCGATTCGACCGACCCGATCGCCGCGCCCGCGATCCCGGCCGCGTCGAGCGCGTCGAGCGCGCCGTCGACCCGGTCCGGCGGGACGGCCGCCAGCAGCGCGCCCGAACCGAACGTCGCGAGGGGGTCGACGCCGAGCGCGTCACAGCAGGCGCGCGTCTCGGGGCGGACCGGGACCGCGTCGCGGTCGACGGCGAAGACCGCCCCGCTCGCCGCCGCCATCTCGACCAGCGCCGTCGCCACGCCCCCCTCGGTCGGGTCGTGGAGCGCGGTCGCGGCGTCGCGGACCGCGGCCGCGTCGGGGACGACGCTCACCTCGTCGAGGAAGCCGGCGGCGGCGTCGAGCGTCGCGGCCGAGACGCCCGCCTCCAGACACTCCTCGCGGAAGTCGGTCGCGAGGATCGCCGTCGCCTCGATCGCCGCCCCCTTGGTGAGGAGGAGGCGGTCGCCCGGCTCGGCCCCGCCGCTCGACACGAAGCGGTCCGTCGTCCCCATCGCCGTCATCGAGCAGAGCGGCCGGTCGAGCGCGTCGAGCACCTCGGTGTGGCCCCCGACGACCGACGCGCCGAGGGCGCTCGCGGTCGCGTCGACCTGGTCGACGACGGCCCGGAGCCGGTCGGGGTCGTCGTCCGGGAGGAAGAGCGTGTGCGTGAGCCACCGCGGGTCGGCCCCGCTCGCGGCGACGTCGTTACAGGCGACGTGGACCGCCAGCGTCCCGACAGACTCGGCCGCCAGCGACAGCGGGTCGCTCGCGACGACGAGCGTCTCGCCCGCGTCGGCCAGGTCGATCGCGGCCGCGTCCTCCCCGTAGGCCGGCCCCTGCGTCACCGCGGCGTCGGGCGCGCCGGTCGCCGCGAGCGCCGCGGCGAGCGCCTCCGGCCCCAGTTTCCCGGTCATCGCTCGCGGAGCCACGCCGCGACGGCGTCGGGGTCCGCGTCGAGCCCGCCGCCCTGCGCGAACGTCGGGCCGCCGCCGCCGCCCCCGCCGAACTCGTCGGTGACCGCGCCGACGACGTCGCCCGCGTCGACGGCCGCGTCGCCCGCGGCCGCGACCACGACGAAGGGGGCGTCTCCCGCGCCGACCGCGGCGAGGGCGTCGACGGCGGTGTCACTTCCGACCGCCTCGGTCGCCGGCTCCCGGAGCTCGTTCGGGTCGGCGTCGGCGACGGTCCCGATCGCCCACCGCGCGCCGTCGACCTCGGTCGTCGGGAGGTCGCGCAGGCGGGCGGCGAGGAGTTCCCCGCGCGCCTCGCGGAGGTCCGCCTCCAGCCGGTCGGCCTCCTCGAGGAGGCGAGAGACGGCGTCGGGGAGGTCACCGACGCGTGCGTCCAGCGTCGTCGCGGCGTCGAGCGCGGCGGCGTGGACCGCGCCGATCTCGTCGATGGCGGTCGGGCCGACCGCGAACTCGACGCGGGTGACCCCCTCGCCCGGGTTCGACCGGTCCAGAACCGCGATCGGCCCGATATCCGCGGTGTTCTCGACGTGAGTCCCGCCGCAGGCGGCGACGTCCCACGGGTCGTCCGCCTCGCCAACCGTCACGACCCGGACCGCGCCACCGCTCATCGCGCCCTCCTCCGTCTTCGTGTTGAACGCGATCCCGTCGACGTCGCGGGCCTCCTCGGCCGAGTGGATCTCCCACGAGACGGGTAGCGAGTCCCAGACGGCGCGGTTGGCGAGCCGCTCTAGCTCGATCAGGTCGCCGTCGTCTAACGGCTCGGCGGTCGTCAGGTCGACGCGGACCTTCGTCTCCGAGATGTCGAAGCCGGCGTAGCCGAGGTCCTCGGCGATACGGCGCGCGGCCCCGTACAGCACGTGGGAGGCGGTGTGCGCCCGGGCGCAGTAGGTCCGGAACGCGTCGTCGATCAGGCCCGTGACCTCGTCGCCGGGCGCGAGGTCGGGGTCGGCGTCGGGGTCGAGGACGTGGACCACGTCCCCGTCCCGCTCGGTGACGTCGGCGACGAGGTGGCCGTCGACGGTCCCCCTGTCGGCCGGCTGGCCGCCGGACTCGGCGTAGAAGTACGTCTCGTCGAGGACGACCTCGCGGCCGTCGACGCGGTCGACCGTCGCTTCGAACTCCCGGACCGTCGGCTCGGCCGGCGCGCGTGAAGCGGTCATTGCCGGGTCGTGGGCGCGGGCGGGTAAATAGGTGACCGCCGCGGTATCCAACGTAAACGAACTGCGGTGGCGCGCGCCTCCGAGCGCCCGAAAGGGCGCGAGGAGCGCGTGCGAGGGAGTCGGGCGGCCGGAGCGAAGCGGAGGCCGGCCGACGAGGTTGGGGAGGCGTGAGGCTGCGGTCGCTGTGCGGGGCGGGACTCGAAGGGGCAGTCGCGAGGCGGTGTTCGTCGACAATCCGTGAACCACCGTTTA
The DNA here is from genome assembly GCF_937146585.1 of uncultured Halorubrum sp. GTDB lineage: Archaea > Halobacteriota > Halobacteria > Halobacteriales > Haloferacaceae > Halorubrum > Halorubrum miltondacostae. The sequence goes on from NZ_CAKZRO010000067.1 coordinate 24,481, forward strand.
TAAACGGGCCCCAGCGCCGCTCGCGGCTACCGATAAACGATCAGAAGGACCGCCTCCCGGTTATCCCTCCAGTTCGAACGCGACCTCGACTTCGGCCTGATACTCGCGGTCGGTCGCCCCCTGTAACTCGACGCCGAACTCCTCGACTTCGACCCAGTAGACGTTGTCCAGCGTGTCCTCGGCGCGGTCGATGGCGTCGTCGGCCGCGGCGTCGAAGCTCTCCTCGCTCGTCCCGATCAGCGTGATCTTCTTGAACACCATGTCACGTGCTGGTAAGACGCATGGGGAGATAAAAATAGGCGTCTCCGCGGGCGGGGCCGCGGCGGCCCCGTTCTATCCGCGCCGGTTCACCGGCTACCTGTCCGCGGTCGCGCGACCGATGACGGTCTCCGGCCGCAGCTCGTACAGGGTGAACTCGACGGCTTCGACCGCCTCGTCGAAGAGCCGGAACGGCTGGAACCACTCGTTGAGCGTCGCCTCGTCGACGTCTCGCTCGTACTTCCGGATCGGCCCGCGGGCGTGGACGCTCCACGACTCCTCGGTCGACGACTCGTAGCACACGAACGTGGCGGTGTCGGTGGTCTCGACGAACCGCCCCTTCTCGCCGTCGTCGCCGTGAGCGCTCACGCGGAGGAGGAAGCGGTCGCCGTCGTAGTGGTAGCTCAGCGGGACGGCGTACGCGTCGTCGCCGTCCGCCAGCCCCAGGACGCCGTGCTCGCCGGTCCGGAGGCGGGCGTCGACGTCCGACTCGGTCATGCCGCTCGTGTAGACGTACTCGACGTGTTCCATGGGGACCGTACGCGGCGGGTGCGCAAATAGCCGTAGCCGCGGGGAGTCAGGGGCTGCCCGGCGCGCCTTCCATCACGGCGAAGTCCTCGCCGTCGTGATCGACGCCGATCACCGCCCAGTCGTAGGGCGGTTTCGAAGCGAGGAGCCGCTCCTGGAGGTCGGCCGCGCGGTCGCGCCAGGTGACGAAACACCGGAGGCGCGCGTCGTCACCGCCGTCTGCGAGATACGGGTCGAGGTCGTCGTCGTCCATACACAGCACCGTCACGAACACGCGCCGCCACTTTCGTTCCGCGACGAACTCTCGTCCGCCGTCGGAGACGGTGTATCCCAGTTCGCGGAAGACGTCTCTGGCCTCGGTCGTCGGGGGGATGCTCGCAGTGGCCATCTACCTCGAAGTTCGGCTCCATCCGTGATAAAGTTTCTCACGATTTCGGACGGGGAGAATCTGCGGTGCGGTCGGGAACGCCGGGGAGAGCCGCGAGCGCGCCTCGTCGCCGGCGGCTCACTCGTGGGCCGCGTCCCACTCGTCCGGCTTCCGGAGGTTGCCGCACTCGGTACACTGGATCCGGCCCATCGTGTCCATCGCCGTGTCGAACGAACCGCAGTTACCGCAGCGGAACCCCCAGCGGGACTCGGCCGCCTCGTCCGCGAACACGAGGTAGAAGGGGCCGTCCGCGCCGCGCTCCGTGCGCGACCGGTCGGTGTACACCCGCTCCCCGCTCGCCGTCGTCGACGCTTCCAGGCTCATGGGAGCCCGTACCCGCCCGAGCGACTTAAGCGGCGGACTCGGGAGTCGGGAGAAACGGGGAGCCGAGGGTGAGGAAAGTTCGGTTCTCGGACCGCGGGCGGACGGCTACGTCCGGAACGACTCGCCGCAGCCGCACTCGGAGACGACGTTCGGGTTCTCGACCTCGAAGCCGGCCGCCTGGAGGCCGTGTTCGTAGTCGAGCGTGCTCCCGCCGATGTAGTTCTTGCTCGCGGGGTCGACGAACACCCGGAGGTCGTGGTGTTCCACGACGAGGTCGTCTTCCTCCGGCTCGGTGTCGAAGCGCATGCCGTACGACAGCCCCGCGCAGCCGCCCTGCTGGACGAACAGCCGCAGTCCGGCGATGTCGGTGTCGAGCCCCTCGCCCTCCAGGAGCGAGAGCGCCTCCTCGGCGGCGTCCGGAGTCACCTCGATCGCCGGGTCGTTCCCCTCGGTCCCGGTGTCGGCCGGTTCGGTACTCATGCGAACGCGTTCGGCGTCGACACTCAAAACCCTGCCGGCGGGAGCCGTCAGGTCGCGGCGTCGACGCCCGGGTCCGGGTCGGACTCGGGCGCACCGTCGCGGGCGGCCGCCGCGGGCCCGACGGCCCCGCTGACCGTTACGTCCCGCTTCGGGTACGGGATCTCGATGTCGGCGTCGCCGAGCGCGACGTACAGCGCCCGGTTGAGCTCGTGTTGCGCGCGGCGGCGACGGGTCGGCCCGTTCACCCAACAGAGGATCTCGTACTGGAGCGCCGAGTCGCCGAACGACCGGAACCGCGCCCGGGGCTTCGGGGAGTCGAGGACCAGCGGCTCGGCCGCCACGACTTCCAAAGCGAGCGCCTCGAACTCGTCCACGTCGGTCCCGTAGGCGACGCCGATCGGGACCCGGACGCGGCGGCGGCGCTGGGGCGCGGACTCGTTGGTCACCTTCGCGGCGTTGAGCGCCGCGTTCGGCACCGTCACGAGCACCTCGTCGCGGGTGAGCAGCGTCGTCGAGCGGACGCCCACCTTGATCACGGTCCCGGCCGTGCCGTCGTCGAGGACGATGTAGTCGCCGATCTTGTAGGTGTCGTCGAAGTACAGCGCGATCCCGCCGAAGAAGTTCGCGACGGTGTCTTTCGCGGCGAAGCCGACCGCGATGCCGGCGACTCCCGCCGCGCCGAGCAGGGGCGTGATCTCGATGCCCCAGAGCCACAGCAGGGTGCCGACGCTCCCGACGAGCACCGCCAGCGTCCAGACGTTCGAGAAGACGGGTGCGAAGTCGAACCGGCCGCCCTCGGCGTTGACCGCGGCGACGAGTCGGTTGACGACGGTGTTCGCCCCGTACGCCCAGACGAGGACGATGAGCGACAGCGACGGCCGACCGAACACCGCGTCGAGCAGCTGCGGGCTCACGAGCACCGACGACCGGACCGCCGGCACCTGCGTGAGGAGGAACACGCCGGCGAGCGCGGCGGTGACGACGAGCGGCGGGCGGAGCGAGGAGACGACGATGTCGTCGTACGCGGAGTCGGTGCTCGCGACGTACCGACGGGCGACCCGCAGGATCGCGTACTCCATCCCCACCGCGGCGACGACCGAGACGACGAGGACCGCGACCGTCGCCTCCAGCGCGGTGAACCCCTCGAACAGCGTCAGCGGCGACGGAAACATACCGTCCCGAGGCGGCTCCGCGGCATAACCGTTGCTGCCAGCCGATTTCCCGGATCCGTCGCTACTCGAACCGCTTCCGGACGCTCTCCGCGTGCGCCTCCAGCCCCTCCGCCTCGGCGAGGCCCGTGATCGTCCCCGAGAGGTCGTCGAGCGCGTCGCGGTCGAGCCGCTGGACCGTCGAGGAGCGGAGGAACGTGTCCACGGAGAGCCCGCCGTACCGCTTCGCGCCGCCGTTCGTCGGCAGCACGTGGTTCGTCCCGGCCGCGTAGTCGCCCGCGGCGACCGGCGAGTACGGGCCGAGGAAGACGGAGCCCGCGTTGGTGATCCGGTCTAAGAGCGCCTCGTCGTCGTCGGCCACGATCGAGAGGTGCTCGGCGGCGTACTCCTCGGCGAACAGCACGGCCTCGGGCATCGACCGGGCGTGGAGGACGCCCGAGGCCTCGTTGTCGAGGGCGGCCCGGATCGTCTCCTCGCGCTCGCGCTCGGCCGCCTGCGCATCGATCGCGTCGGCGACGGCGGCGGCGAGGTCGGCGTCGTCCGTGACCGCGACCACGGAGGCGTTCGGGTCGTGTTCGGCCTGCGCGACGAGGTCGGCCGCGACGAGGTCGGGGTCCGCGGTCTCGTCCGCGAGGACGAGCACCTCGCTCGGGCCGGCGAGGAAGTCGATCTCGACGTCGCCCTGGACGATCGACTTCGCGGCGGTGACCCACTTGTTACCGGGGCCCACGATCTTCTGGGTCCGCGTCACCGTCTCCGTGCCGTACGCGAGCGCGCCGATGGCCTGCGCGCCGCCGACCTGGTACACCGCGTCGGCCCCCGCCTCGTGGATCGCCGCGAGGGTGACCGGGTTCAGGTCCGCCGCCGGCGGCGTGGCGACCGCGACGTGGTCGACGCCGGCGACGACCGCGGGGATGACGCCCATCAGCGCGCTGGAGGGGTACGCGGCCGCGCCGCCGGGCACGTACACCCCGACGCGGTCGATCGGGCGGAAGCGCCGGCCGAGCTCGCGGCCGCCGAAGTCGTCGCGCCAGTCGTCCGGGCGCTGTCGCTCGTGGAACTCGCGGACGTTGGCGGCCGCCTCCCGGACCGCGTCGAGGACCGGGTCGTCGGCGTCGGCCAGCTCCTCGTGCGCCCGCGCCGCGTCGTCGGTGATGTCCACGTTGCCGACGGCGACCCCGTCGAACTCCTCGGCGAACTCGCGGACCGCGACGTCGCCCTCCTCGCGGACCCGATCGACGATCTCCCGCACGTCTTCGCGGACCCCCTCGACGCCGGCGTCGCGCTCGAAGAAGGCGCGCCGTTCGGCCGGCGAGAGGTCCGCGACGGTTCGTACGTCCATACGCGTCGTCGGGGACGGCGGGGCAAGGGCGTTCCGACTCGGTCGAACGGCGCGGGCCGACCGCGCCGGCACTCAGGTCAGCGGACGGATCCCGGCGACGTCGAGCAGGGCGAGGACGAGGAGCGCGGCCAGCAGCGCCGCCGCCGCGAAGAGGACGGGGGCGGACGCGGCGACGGCAACGCCGTACGGGGCCACCAAGCGCGTCGTGCCGCGGATGAGGAAGGAGATGAACACGAGGCCGAACGCGGCGAACGCGAGCGCGACGAACCGGGAGCGATCCATCCGGGCGCTCAGTCCGTCTGTGGGACGCCGGTCCCGTGGGGGCCGTGGCCGTGAGGCTCGCGGCTGGGGTCGAAGTCGGTACACATGTCGTAGAACACCGCCTCGGGGTCGCGGTTCCACTGCCACTTCCAGCGGGTCCGGACGAGCAGCGACAGCTTCCGGGTGAGCGACAGCTCCGGGGTGGTCGAGACGGTGTCGTACCCGAGGTTGCGGATGAGCCGGTGGTGGTCGACGTACAGCACCGCCGCGAGCAGGACACCGAGCTGGCAGTCCTCGGGGAGGTACTTGATCCCCGCGACGCCCTCCTCGTAGAGGCGCTCGGTGCGGGCCATCTCCTCGCGGATCGCGGCCGCGACGTCCTCGTCGAACTCCAGGTCGAGGATCTGCTGTTCGCTCACGCCGTGGCGCCGGAGCGTCTCCAGCGGGAGGTAGATCCGGTCGCGCTCGACGACGTCCTCGCGGACGTCCCGGAGGAAGTTCGTCATCTGGAACGCCTCGCCGAGCTTCGTGGCGTGCGGGAGCGCCTCGGCCTCCTCCTCGGCATCGAGGTCCATGATCGCCGTCATCATCCGTCCGACGGCGGCCGCGGAGCCGTCCATGTACTCCTCCAGGTCGGCGTACGTCTCGTACCGGTCGGTGTCGATGTCGCTCGCCATCGCGTCCACGAACGAGTGGACGTCCGCGTCGCGGATGCCGTTGCGCTCGCGCACGTCGGAGAACGCCTCCAACACGGGGTCGTCGGTCGGCTCCTCCCCGAGCGCGGCGGCCCGGAGCCGGTCGAGTTCGGCCCGCTGCTCGTCCGGCGGCGCGGTGTCTTCGGCGTCGACGACCTCGTCGGCGATCCGGAAGAATCCGTACAGCACGTACGTCGGATGGCGAATCCGCTGGGGCAGCAGCCGGGTGGCGACGTGGAAGGTCTTCCCGGTGCGGCGCTGGATCCGCTTGCTCCGGGCAACCTGGTTTTGCTCTACCATGCTGACCTCGGACGGTCGGCAAGGAGGGTCACGTACGGGTCGCCCATCATAAAAGAAAGGTCGGCCTCCAAGAACATAACAGTTCGCACAACACAGTTCGGGTCTCGGTCGGGGCGGCGAATTCCGGCGACCGCCGCGGCGCGCGGGGGAACCGCCGGCTCAGTAGAACGTGTCGCTACAGTCGTAGACGACGCCGTGAGCCGGGCAGACGTACTTACAGTGGCGGTGGTACATCGGCGTCTCACAGACCGGACAGGGGCGGCCACCGTCGCGGGCGGGTTCGTCGCTCACGGGCGGAGTACGCGGTCGAGGGGCAAAACGCTATCCGACGATCGCCCGCCGCGACCCTGACCAGTCAGCGTCGGTCCGGTGACGCGTCAGTCGTCCGCCAGCCGGTCGAACACGGACCGGGCGACCGACTCCTCGCCGAACGGGAGCGTCAACACGCCCTCCCACTCGGCGCCGGTGAGGGCGTCGACCGTCTGGCGGTCGAGTTCGACGCGCCGCACCTCGGTCCCGTCGAGCGTCATCGACACGACGAACGCCGCCGGGTCGTCCGTCGCGCCGGCCTCGTCGAGGCGAGTCCGGAACGACTCGACGCCCGCGTCGGGGAGCGCGACCTGGACGAGGTACTCGCCCTCCTCGGCGAAGACCCCCTTGACGCGGTCGAGGTCGCTCGCGTCGAACAGCAGCGCGTCGGTCCCGTCGTCGCCGGTCAGGCGCGCGACGAACGGCGCGTCCGGGTCGACGGCCGCCGACCGCGGGCCGGCGGCGGCGTCGGAGTCGCCGCCCGTCGGCCCGGGGCCGTCGCCGCCGACGCCGCCGAGCGCCTCGCCGTCAGTCACCGTGGCCGCGCCCGCGAAGCCGACGGCGCCGACCGCACAGGCCGCGCCGAGGCCGCCGAGCACGCCCCGTCGAGAGATGTCCATACCTCGCGGTTCCGGCGAGCGGTGAAAAGGATTACACGCCGATTTCCGCGCGCGATAATTACGGAAATCCGGAACGTTCGCCGCCGGTCACTCGGACGCGAAGGCGACCTCGGCGCGGGTCGCCGTCTCGCCGAACAGCCAGTCGGCGTGGTCGACGGCGTACTCGCGGTGCTCCGCGGTGATGTAGCCGAGCGCGTCCTCGACGACGACCGGACGGTAGTCCCGGAGGCCAGCGCTGCCGGCGGTGTGGAGGACGCAGACGTTCGCGAGCGTGCCGCAGATCAGCAGGTCGTCGATCCCGTGCGCGTCGAGGTACCCCTCCAGGTCCGTTCGGTAGAATGCGTCGTAGGTGTGCTTCTCGACGACGTGGTCGTCGTCGCGGACGTCGAGGTCGGCGACGAGCTCGGCGTCCCACGACCCCTCGACGACGTGTTCGCCCCAGCGGTCGAACTCGTCGTAGTAGTGGGTCTCGTCGAACTGTTCGGGCGGGTGGACGTCGCGGGTGTAGACGACGGACGCGCCGGCCTCGCGGGCGCGGTCGACGAGCGCCGTCACCGGCTCGACGGCGGCCTCGCTCGGCTCGGCGTAGAGGCTCCCGTCCGGGTGGCAGAACCCGTTTTGCATGTCGACGACGACCACCGCGGTTGCTGTCGGATCGAACGCCATACCGACGGTTAGCGCGCGGGGGGCAAAAAGCGTCGTCCGCGCCGCGGACCCGTCCGAAAAATTCGCCGGCCGCGGCGGCGAAGGAACCGACAAACTACTTACCGGGGCGTCCGATACGATTCCTATGCGACGGGTTCCCACCCTCCCGACCGCGGCCGCGGTCGTCGCCGCTGTCGTCGTCCTGTGTGTCGCGTTCACCGCCGGCGTCGCCGCCGCCCCCGACGCCGGCTCGGTCGCCGCCGCGTCCGACGGCGGGCCGACAGCGCCCTCCGTCTCGGCCGAGGCGTGCGACGCCGGCGACGGGACCGGGCTGGTGGGCTGTTGGAACGGAACCCACTACGAGGACTCCGTCGACTTCGCGGAGACCGACGGCCTCAACGAGACGCAGCTAGCGGCCCTGACCGACCTGACGATGGCCCGGGTCGAGCACGTCCGCCAGCGCCCCTTCCGCGAGGACGTGCCGGTCGAGACGGTCACGCGGAGCGAGTACGCCAACGACACCGCGAGCGGGAACGGCTCCGAGGCGTTCCGGCGCTGGAACGACCAGGTGTGGGAGGCGCTGTTCGTCGTCGGCGACGAGACGAACGCGAACGACGAGATCGACTCGGTGTTCGGCGGCGCGGTCTCCGGCTTCTACTCGCCCTCGCAGGACCGGATCGTCATCGTCGTCCCCGACGGCGAGTCGCCCGACATCGACCCCTCGACGCTCGCGCACGAGCTGCTCCACGCGATGCAAGACCAGTACCACGACCTCACCGACCCGCGCTACGTCGGCGCGACCCAGGACGGCGACCTCGCGGTCGACGGCGTCGTGGAGGGCGAGGCGGTCCACGTCGAGGAGCGCTACGCCGCCCGCTGTGACGCCAACTGGACCTGCGCCGAGGCGCCCGAGAGCGACGGTGGAGGCGGGGGCGACGGCCAGGAGTTCAACTTCGGCATCCTCCAGACCGTCCTCCAGCCGTACGGCGACGGAGCCGTGTACGTCCGCGAGCTCCGCGACGAAGGGGGCTGGGCGGCCGTCAACGAGACGATGAACGACCCGCCGGCCTCGACGGCGGAGGTCATCCACCGGAACCCCGACTACGAGGAGGGGAACGTCACGTTCGAGGACGCCGCGACCGGCGGGTGGGAGACGTACGCGGACCAGGGGGTCGGCGGCGCGGAGACCGCCGGCGAGGCGTCGATGTTCGTGATGTTCTGGTACCAGAGCCTCGAGTACCGGAACGCCGTGTTAGAGCCCGACGCGACCGTTCGCGAGAACGTCCAGATCCACCTCGACGCGGAGGCCCAGCTCCAGACTCGGGCGAGCTACAACTACGCGCACCCGGTGACCGACGGCTGGGCGGGCGACGAGCTGTACCCCTACCGGAACGGGGACCGCGACGGCTACGTCTGGGCGACCGAGTGGCAGACCGAAGAGGACGCCGCGGCGTTCCGCGACGCCTACGTCCGGATGCTGACCGCGCACGGCGACGACGAGTACGCCGCGGGGACCGTGTACGAGATCGGCGATGAGAGCGACTTCCCCGGCGCGTACGGCGTCGAGAAGGACGGGACGAGCGTGACGATAACGCACGCGCCCTCGCCGGCGGGCGTCCTCGAACTCCGTCCGGACGCCGACCTCGCGCTCCCGGACGCGGACGACGGGACCGACGACGACGGAACCGACGGCGGTGACGGCAACACCACCGACGGCGACGGGACCGACGACGACGAGAATACCACCGACGAGGGCGGCGACGGCAGTGACGGCAGTGACGGCGGCGACGGCGGCGACGGCGGGAGTACGGAGGGCAGCACCCCCGGGTTCGGCGTCCCGGCGGCGCTCGTCGCCCTCGTGGCGGCGCTCGCGCTGGTCGCGCGACGGACGGTCTAGGGGTTCGTTCGCCCCACGTCCGGCGCCGCGGTCGTCGCGGGGGCGCGGCGGTGGCGGCGCGACACGGGTGGCTTTTCGTCCCCGCGGTCGAACGCCCGGCCATGAGCGACTTCGACATCGTCGACGCGGTCGCGATCCGGGACGGCCGCGCGACCGACGCGTACTTCGAGCGGACCGAGGCGGCGCTGGAGGCGGCGGGGCGGAACCCCCGCGTCGTCGCCGAGGTGACCGCGGACCAGTTCCCGGACGGGGCGTTCGAGGTGTTCGCCGGGCTCGGCGACGCCGTCGAACTGCTCGCCGGTCGCGGCGTCGACGTGGACGCGGTCCCGGAGGGCCGCCTGTTCGACGGCGGGCCGGTGATGCGGATCGAGGGGCCGTACCGCGCGTTCGCGCGGCTGGAGACGTCGCTGCTCGGCTTCCTCTCGCACGCCTCCGGGATGGCGACGGCGGCGCTCGACTGCCGGGTCGCCGCGCCGGACGCGTCGGTGCTCTCGTTCGGCGCGCGCCACGTCCACCCCGCGATGACCGCGGCGGTCGAGCGGTCGGCGCTCGTCGGCGGGTTCGACGGCTTCTCGCACGTCGCGGCCGGCGAGCTGCTCGGGCGCGAGGCGTCCGGGACGATGCCCCACGCGCTCGCCATCTGCTTCGGCCGCGGCGAGCAGGAGGCCGCGTGGCGCGCCTACGACGAGGGCGTCCCCGCGGACGCGCCCCGGATCGCGCTGTGTGACACCTACTCCGACGAGGTCGACGAGGTGCTGCGGGCCGTCGAGACGCTCGGCGACGACCTCGACGGCGTCCGCCTCGACACGACGGGCTCCCGGCGCGGCGACTTCCGGCACATCGTCCGCGAGGTCCAGTGGGAGCTCGACGTCCGGGGGCGCGGCGACGTCGACGTGTACGTCTCCGGCGGGCTCGGTCCCGCGGACCTCCGGGCGCTACGCGACGTGGTCGACGGGTTCGGCGTCGGCGGGTACGTCTCCAACGCGGACCCGGTCGACTTCGCGCTCGACATCGTCGAAGTGGACGGCGAGCCGGCCGCCAAGCGGGGGAAGCTCTCGGGCGCGAAGGCGGTCTACCGCACCGCCGACGGGGGCCACGCGGTCGGGCTCGCGGACCGGTCGGGCCCAAACGGTGCGGAATCGCTCATGGAGCCGGTGATCCGTGACGGAGAGGTCGTCGACGGCGACGCGGCCGACCTGTCGGCGGCGGCGGAGCGGGCGCTCGCGGACGCGGAGGCGGTGGGGTACGGCGCGGACGACTGAAAAGGAACGCGACGCGGACGGTTACAGCTCTTCGACGGCGCCGCCGTCGGCGCGCTCCCGGAAGACCTGTCCCTCGATGAGCGTCACCATCGTGTCCTCGTCCTGCCACGCGGTGGGCGACAGCTTCGCCTTCCGGCAGGTGCGCGAGAGGAACTCCGCGCCCGACCAGCCGTTCTCGACGGGGACCGTCGGGTAGAGCCAGCCGTGGGCGTTCCCGCTGTCGACGGCGACGCCGTGGGTGCCGATCTCGAGGTCCTCGGCCGGGTCGTTGGTGAGGACGGTGTTCGAGACGACGAACACCGAGACGGTGATGTTGTCGAGCTCCTTCGGCTCGACCTCGGAGCCGCAGGAGTCGCCGGACGCCGCCTTGATCGCGGCCTCCACGATGGCGTGGCCGAGCTGATCGGAGGTGTCCCACGCGCCGGCGCAGCCGCGGAGTCGGCCCCGGCCCCGCGTCGACTGGAGGCGGACGAAGGCGCCGGTGCGAGCGTAGAACGCCTCTCGCATGCTCCCGGGCTGTTCGCGTTGCCCGTGTCGAACGAACGACTCCACCGCCTCCCGCGCGAGTTCGACCGCTCGTGCACCGTCGTCGTACGACAGCTGAACGGTCTGGGCCTCGGACATGAGAGTCCATTACGTTGCTGACGACTTGAACGCTTCCCTTGTGGGACCGCGCTCGCGGCGCTCGCGCCGTCTCGGCCGAGAGGCGCCCGACCGAACCGCTTATTCGCCGGCGGGCGCAACGACGGATCGGACAGAGGGAGCCCGACTCCCGTGCCGCTGGCATGAGGAAAGTCCCCCCACCGGCCGGACAGGCGACCGGGCACACGCCCGGAGTCGGAGACGGCTGGCTCTGGAACAGCAACGACACCCCCCGCCCCGACCCGTGATTCGCGCGAACCGACCCGCGAGGGAAGGGAGTTAACCCGAGGAGGACCGACGGGCGGGAACGGATGGAACGGCGAATCCTCGCCGGTGCAAGTCCGCGCCACAAGGTAGTCCGGCCGCGGCGCGGACGCTCAGCCGAATGTCGGGACGAACCGAAGGGGGCTTACTCCCCTCAGTCCGCTCACACCGACCAGCGACGCGGCCGTCCCGCGATTACTGAGACACCGAACTGCGGTGGCGCGTGCCTCCGAGTGGCCGCCGGAGGCGGCCGCGAGGGGCACGCGCGAGGGAGCGGTGAGCGCTCGGAGAGCGCGAACCGCGAGGCTGGGGAGGCGTGAGGCCGCGGTGCTGTGCCGGGAGGGACTCGAAGGGGCAGCCGCGAGGGCGGCGCAGGCGACGGAAGCACCGAACGAGGGAGCGCGAGCGACCGAGCGAGGCGCGCAGCGAGCGTGCGCCGCCCTCGCGGCTGGGGCTTCGGCGGTGTTCATCACCGATCCGCTCTCAACAGTTCGTAACCGACTGCCCGGAAATTCAGATTCGGCTCAGTATCAGGCCGTCTCCATCTCCTTTTCGAGTTCGCGGAGGCGCTCGATGCGGTTCTCCGTCGAGGGGTGCGTGGAGGCGATCTTCCCGACGAAGCCGGCCTTGATCGGGATGATGAAGAACGCGTTCATCTCCGCCTCCTCGCGGAGGTCCTCCTCCGGAACCCTGTCCATCCGGCCGTCGATGGTCATCAGCGCCGAGGCGAGCGCGCCGGGCTTCCCGGTGATGAGCGCCGCGCCGCGGTCGGCCGAGTACTCGCGGTACCGCGAGAGCGCGCGGATGAGCAGGAACGAGATCACCCACACCAGAAGCGACGCGACGATCGCCACGATGACGGGCGCGCCCTGCCGGTTGTCGCCGCCGAGCAGCCAGCCCCACCGCACGATGAAGAACGCGATGGTCGAGAGGAACGACGCGATGGTCATCACCATCACGTCGCGGTTCTTGACGTGGGCGAGCTCGTGGGCGAGCACGCCGTCGAGCTCGTCCGCGTCGAGGCTGTCGAGGAGCCCGGTCGTCACCGCGACGGTGGCGTTCTTCTTGTTCCGGCCGGTGGCGAACGCGTTCGGGACGCGGGTGTTCGCGACCGCGATCGTCGGCTTCGGCAGGTCGGCCTGCTGGCTCAGTCGCTCCACCCGGCGGTGGAGGTCCGGGTACTCGTCGGGGTCGACCTCGTGGGCGCCCATGCTCCGCAGCGCGAGCTTGTCGCTGAAGAAGTACTGCGCGAGCGAGAACGCGCCGAACATCGCGAGCGTGAAGATGATCCCGACGTTGAACACCTCGATCAGGACGCCGATGAACACGACGTAGAGGGCAAAGAGCAGGAACATCGTGAACCCCATCCGTCCACGGAGTCCCCAGTCTGTCTTCCAGTCCATGCCTCCAAGTTACCGCTCGGCGCGTTAAAGCCTGCCGGAGCCGGGGACGACGGAGGGGGGAGCCACCCGCCCGCGGCGGTGCGATTTTCGTCGCAACGGTGCGTTTTTCCCCCGCGACGGCGACGCCGACGCATGGAGACAGTCCTCGTCACCGGCGGCCGCGGCGCGTCCGGGCGCTGGGTCGTCGACCGCCTCGCCGGCGACTACGAGGTCGTCGTCGTCGACTACGACCACCCCGGGCTCGGCGTCGACCCCGCCCCGCACGTCTCGTTCCGGGCGGCCGACCTCGCCGAGCGCGACCAGGCGCTCGACGTCGTCGCCGCCGTCGACCCCGACGCGGTGGTCCACTGGGCGGCGATCCCGGTCGCCGGCACGCACCCCGAAGGCCGGGTGTTCGAGACGAACGCGCTCGCGGCGAAACACGTCCTCGACGCGGCCGGCCGGGCGGACGCGCCGGTCGTCCAGGCCTCCAGCGACGGCGCGTACGGCTTCTTCTTCGCCGAACCGACGCCGTTCCCGGACGAGCTGCCGGTCACCGAGGCCCACCCGCTCCGCCCCGAGGACCCGTACGGGCTCTCGAAGGTGACCGCTGAGGCGGCGGCGGGCGCGGCCGCGCGCCGCCACGGTGTCCCCGCGGTCTCGGTGCGTCCCTCGTGGATCCAGTACCCCGGCGCGTACGCCTGTCGCGCGGAGGAGTACGTGACCGACCTCGACGCCGGCGCGGGCAACTTCTGGTCGTACGTCGACGCCCGCGACGTCGCGGACCTCGTCGCGGCCGCGCTCGCGGACCTCCTCGGAGCGAGTCCGGCCGTCGAGCCGGGCACCCACGAGGCGGTCAACTGCGTCGCGGCCGACAACGCGCTCGGCCGGCCCCTGCGCGACCTCCTGCGCGAGTCGTACGGCGAGATCCCGGACGACTGCGCGGTCGACGAGGGCGCGTTCGCCGCGCGCGACGACCGCGGCGCGTACGCGGTCGCGAAGGCGGAACGACTGTTCGGGTGGACGCCGTCGCGGTCGTGGCGCGACGCGGCCGACGAGGCGGTCGCCGAGCCGACGCTGTTCGCGGAGTGACCGTACGACGGGAGTCGTGGCGGGTCCCCGTCGACGGCGACGAATCCCGTCAGATCGATAGGATCGCGTTGACGAGCGTCCGCGTCGCGATGGCGGTCACGGAGCCGAGCCACGTCAGGAGGACGAAGTGGATGTAGCCGTTCGCGGGGTTGCCGCCGTCGATCCGGCGGATCATCTGCGAGGAGAGCGCCGCGTTGAACAGCACGACGGTGAGCAGGAGGTACTCGATGAGCGGGATGTCGTAGGCGCCGGGGTAGACGATCTGCCCGATGTCCATCTCCTCGAGCCCGAAGTCGGCGGTCAGGTCCGCCAGGATCGCGACGATCTCCAGCCCGATGAAGAAGGCGAACGTCGCGGCCGCGGTGATCCCGTACAGCAGCCCGATGAACGTCATCGCCGCCTGCCGGCGCTGCTCGCGGAGCTGGTTGACGGCGTTCATGTTCCGCGAGATCAGCTCGCCGAGCATCTTCGGGTCGCCCCCCATCCGCCGGCCGACGAGGTACATCTCGGAGAACTTCTGGATGAGGTACGAGCGCGTGTCACGCGTGAACGCCCGCCACGCGCCCTCGGTGCTGATCCGCATGTTGAGCCGGCGGTAGAGCCGTTCGATCGACTCCGATAGCTCGCCGAAGTTCTTGTCGCGCAGCGTCGTCAGCACGTCCGTGGTCGTCGACTGCTTCGCGCTCTCGGTCGCCCCCAGCGCGCGCACGAACGACGGGAACTCGCCGTCGCGGGCCGTGATCGCCTGCTCCTCGCTCCGGAGGACGACCCCGGTGATGATGAGCGGCGAGATGGGGACCGCGAGGTACAGCGGCAGCCGCACGTCGTCGATGAAAAAGAGGATGCCGGGGAGCCCGGGGCCGTACCCGAACATCCCGGCGGCCGTGATCCCGATGATGAGGAACGAGAGCGCGCCGCCGCCGATCAGCGACCCCCACAACTTGAGGTCGCCGGGGGCCCGCTCGTCGGGGTGGTACCAGATGGGGTCGTACGGCGAGGTCGCGCGGATCATCGCGTAGAAGCCGAGCTGGACGAAGACGAAGAGGACGATGACGGCCGCGACCGTCGCGGTCGGGTCGTTGCCGGTGAGGATCGGGAGGACGACGGCGAAGACGAGGGCGAACGTCATCGAGAGGATCATCGACATGTACAGGTCCTTCATCACCTCCAGGTTCGAGAGCGCGGACTCGTACCGGGTCTCGTACTGCGCGAGCATCACGTCCTGCTCGGAGACGAGGAACTCCTCTAACGACTGCCCCGCGCCCATCGTGTAGCCGAGGCGGTCGAAGAAGTCGGCCATCGCGTCGGAGGGGACCTCCTGTGCGCGGCGGCGACAGGCGTCGTCGAGGCTCTGGTTCCACGTGTCGACGAGGTGGACGACGCGACCGATCTCCTCGGCGGCGACGCCGTACTCCTCCTCCTTCGCCAGCGTCCGGAACACCTCCATCCGGTCGATGTTCGTCGTCGACAGCACCGTCATGTGGGTCATCACGAGGTGTAGCTGGTTGTCGATCTTCGTCTCCAGGCTGGAGAGGTAGATCTTCGGGTAGATGACGGCCGCGAACAGCACGAGCCCGCCGAACATCGGGATCGGCACCCGGGCGGCGAAGGGGAGCGGCAGCACGACCAGGCCGACGACGCTGCCGAGGAACACGAACAGGGCCGGCAGGAGCACCAGGCCGACGTACTTCCGCTTGGAGATGTCGAGCTGGTCGTACGACTCCATCACCTCCGAGGTCAGCTTGGCGGCCGTCGCGAGCCCGTCGCCCATCTGTTTCACGGCCATCGTCAGCGCCCCTCGGTCGCGGTCATGCGGTGCTCGCCCCCATCGCGGTCACCTCGTGTTCCGGTGCATGTCGAAGGGGAGCCCCTCGACGCCGTCGCGCTGGAAGGAGTTGATCGCGTCGTTGACCTCGTGGTAGCCGAGGATTCCCTCCTGGATCATCCGCTCGATCAGCTCCGCGCGGAAGTCGAGGTCGTCGTAGATGTCGCGGGTGTCGGCGTAGCCGAGCAGCGTCGCGATCTGCTCTTCTAACACGTAGGAGTTGTTCATCCCCTGGAAGACGATCTCGTCTTCCACGGGGTCCCAGCTGAACACCTCGCGGGTGACGACCCCCTCCATCTCCTTGGAGTACCCCTCGATCTCCTGGACGCTGGTCACGCGCCGCAGGACTTGGTCACCCTGTTTCACGCGGTTCTGGAACAGCGCCACGTCGGCGTTGTCCATGAACGTCTCCGGGACGTTGATCGGCTCGGAGGTGAACCGCTGGATCATCGAGACGATGTCGGACGCGTGGAACGTCAGCATCACGGGGTGGCCGGTCTGGGCCGCCTGGAACGCCATGCGCCCCTCGGCGCCGCGGACCTCGCCCACGATGATGTAGTCGGGGCGCGACCGCAGCGCGGCCGCGACCAGGTCGAACATGTCGACGTCGGAGGAGCCCTCGCCGCCGCCCTCCCGGGTCAGCAGCTGCTGCCAGGTGTTGTGCGGCGGGATGACCTCCGCGGTGTCCTCCGCGGTGTAGATCTTCGAGTCGTCGGGGATGTACGAGAGGATCGCGTTCAGCGTCGTCGTCTTCCCGGACGCCGTCTCCCCGACCACGAACACCGTCTGCTCGTTCTCCAGGCAGAGCCAGAGGTACGCCGCCAGCTCCGGCGAGAGCGTCCCCCAGTTGGTGATCTGGTTGATCGACAGCGGCACCTCCTCGCCCTGCCGGATCGTGAGCGAGGAGCCCTTCAGCGACACGTCGTCGGAGTAGATGATGTTGATACGCGACCCGTCGGGCAGCGTGGAGTCGACGATGGGGTCCGAGTCGGAGAGCGGGTCGCCGATCCGCTCGCCCATGTTGCGCAGCCAGTTGTCGAACTCCTGGGGCGTGCCGAAGTCGACGGTCGTCTCCAGCATGCCGTACGTGCCGTGGTCGACGTGGCACTCCTTGGGGCCGATGACGTGAATGTCCTCGTTGGCCGGGTCGCGCATCACCGGTTCGAGCGGGCCGAGCCCGACGATGTCGCGGTTGAGCCGGTACCGGATGTTCTCGTACGTCTCCTCGGTGACCGACAGCTTCCCCATGTTCGTGATCTTCGAGAGGCTGCGCCGCCACCCCGAGGAGGAGTCGTCGACGTGGGTCACCTCCTCTAACAGCTCCTCGATGAGGTCGTCGTACTCGGCCTCGTTCTCCGGCGCGCTGTGCTGGCCGCTCACGGTGAGCAGCCGGTTTTTCACCTCGTTGAGTATCTCCGCCTGCGGCCCGGTGACCTCCGGCTCGATGGCGTAGTACTTCGTGTCCTGCCCGAGGTCGCCGTAGATGTGGCTGTAGATGGGGCCGCCGACCGGGTAGATGACGTTCGGCCGGTTGGACTCGTACTCGTCTTTCGGCTCCTCGATGAACTGCGGGAACTCCCCCGTGATCTGTTTGAACTCGCGGAGGTGCTCCCGGAGGTGCGGCCGGCGCATGGCGGCCTTCCGGAGCTCTTCGGACGGTTGTGCGGTGCCGTGTTCGGTCATCGCTCACACCGTATTGGGTTGGTCGCGGTCCGGTCGTGCGGACCGACTGTGCGGCTGCGGGTCATGTGTTAGGCGACGCTCCGGCTCTCGATGACGATTCCGGTTCCGGACCGCACCGAGAACCCGATCGTGTCGCCGACCTGTTCGCCCATGCCCGCGAACCGCTTCACGTTGATCTGCCGGCGGATGTCGTTGCCGACCTCGATCATCTCCAGTTCGAGGAACACGTCGGCGATGGAGCGGAACGGCCCGATCGCCTCGTCGTCGACCGCCGAGGGGTCGACCGTGAGCACCACCACCTTCCCCTGCGAGATGATCTCGCGGAAGAAGGAGATGATCTCCAGGGCGGCCTGCCGCTCCTCGTTCTTCCGGACGAGCGCCTCGAAGGTGGGGTCGTTCCGGAAGATGGCGTCGAACGTGTCGAGGAAGACGACGTCGGAGTTCCACATCGCCTCGGCGTTCATCAGGCGCTTGAGCAGCTCCTTGCGCTCGCCGTCGCCGTCGGAGAACGCGCCGCCGGAGTCGAAGTCGGCGTGGAGGAAGAGCAGCTCCTCCTGGAGGAGCGGCTTCACCATGTCGTACTCCAGCGAGTGCATCTGGTCGATGAACCCGCGGACGGTGAGCTCCGTCGACATCATCGTCACCGACGCGCCCTCCTCGACGAGCCCGTAGGCGAACCGCTGGGAGATGGCGCTCTTGCCGGCCCCGTAGTCGCCCTCCATGAGGACGATGCTGCCGCGGGGGATGCCGCCGCCCAGCTCCTTGTTGAGTCGGTCCCGCTCGCCGAGGCCGAGCGAGAGGAGGTTGTCGTGAGGCATCTCAGTTCCCCCCCTCCACGCGGAACTGGAACAGCTCCTCGTCGCCGTTCACCGAGAGGAACACCCGGTGGTCGCCGTCGGCGAGGCCGCCGCTCACGCCGTCGATCTCGCTGACGTCGATCGTGAGCCGCAGGACGTCGCCGCGGCTCCACGCGTTCGCGCCGTCAGCTGAGACCAGCGTGCCGGAGAGCGCGTCCGGCCGGACGTACGCGCCGTCGAAGACGACGTCGAGGTCGGAGCCGTCGGGCGCGAGCCGATAGGTGCCGGTGTTCTTTATCAACAGCGTCACGTTCCGGTCGCCGCTCGCGTTGTACACCCCCGCGCTGGCGTCCGAGATGATCGTCACGTCGGTCCGGAGCTGCTCCGTCGCGTCGAGGCCCGCGTCGTCGACGGCCGCGCTCACGCGGTCGACGCCCGTGGTGATCGTGCCGACGACGCCGGCGGCGATGACCAGGCTGGCGATGAACAGGATGAGGTGCGAGACGGGGACGCTGGCCATCTACGCGCTCACCTCGGTCACGGTGGCGGCGTCGCGGACGCCGGACTCGACGACGAGGACGACGCGCGTCCCGTTGTCGATGGTCGTCGCCGTGTCGCCCTGTGCGACCCGCACGGTGAGCGTCTCGTCGCCGAGCCAGAGCGCGGTGTCGCCGTCGCCGTCGACGGTCGTGGTCGCGTTCCGGCCGCCCACGTCGACGTACTCGTTGCCGACGACGAGCGTCGCGTCGTCGGCGACGAGCCCGATCGACCCCTCGTTCGCGGCGGTGACGGTGAGGTTGCTAGTGCTGGTGTTGTATGTCGCGTTCGTCACCACGAAGTCGGTGTTCTGCCGTTCGAGCGCGCGCTCGTTGATGCCGTGCTGCGCGTCGGAGACGCGGTCGAGCCCGTTGGCGGCCACGGGGTAGAACGTCGTGAACGCGAAGAACAGCCCCGCGACGATGATGGCCGTGGACGCGGAGACGCTAACGCCCATCTCCCCACCCTCCGTCGGCCGGATCGGCGCGGTCGGAACGGGGATTCGGGTCGTTCATCGGTCGCGTCGAGCCGTTCCGGTCGCGCCGGTCGTCGCGTCGGTCCGCGTCGGTCCCGCGGGCCGCGTCGCCGCGCTCCGTC
The DNA here is from genome assembly GCF_937146585.1 of uncultured Halorubrum sp. GTDB lineage: Archaea > Halobacteriota > Halobacteria > Halobacteriales > Haloferacaceae > Halorubrum > Halorubrum miltondacostae. The sequence continues at coordinate 43,817 of NZ_CAKZRO010000067.1, forward strand.
GCCTCGTGGTCCGCGCCGTTCGTCCGCCGCTCGCGCTCGTCGGGCGCGTCGCGCCGGCCCGACGAGTCGTGGCCGTTCCGGCTCGGCTCGGGGCGCTCCGACCGACCGTTGCGCCCGTTCCGTCCGCTGCGGCCGTTGCGGCCGGTCTCCGCGCGCCCGCCGCGACGGCCGCCGCGGCGACCGCGGACCGGTCCGCCGCCGACGATCGAGCCGCCGGCGAGGTCGTCCCAGCGGTCGAGGAGGACCGTGTGGCTGCTGGTCCCGTTGAGCTGGGTCACGTACCGCAGGCTGCGGGTGTGGTGCTCGCGGACGAGCCGGTCGGTGCCCGGCCGGTCGACGAGGTTGCGGTCGATCGTGCCGAACCCGGAGAGGAAGTCCCGGAGCCGCGCGGCGGCGTCGGGGCCGATCCACTCGATCCGCTCGTAGTAGTTGATGGCGCGCACCGCGTCGGTGACGTCGCTCTCGGAGACGAGGAACTCCAGCCACTCCATCACGAGGAGGTCGCCGACGTAGTCGCCGGGGAGTTCTGTGAGGTACGGCTTGCCGCGGCCGCTGCTCCCCGAGAGGTCGTCCTGGCCGACGTACTCGAAGCCGCCGGACGCCTCGGCGGGGTCGCCGCCGGGCTGCCGGTCGGGCGCGGGCTCCGGATCGGCCGTGGGCTCCGGATCGGCCGCGCCCGCCGGCTCGGAGTCGGCGGGTTCGTCGAACCCGACGCCGTCGTCTCCGACACCGTCGAGGTCGTCGTCGCCGAAGCCGTCGTCGGCCTCGCCGAAGGAGTCGGTTTCGTCTGCGGGGTCGTCGAACGAGTCGTCCCCGTCGTCGAACGGGTCGTCGTCCGCGGCGTCGTCGCCCTCCTCGGCCCAGTCGGCCTCCCCGGAGTCGTACTCTTCTTTCAGTTCGCTGAAGCTCTTTCCGTCGTCGTTCATATCGTCTCCGTCGTCCGCCGTTTCGGTCTCGGACGCGGCGTCGCCCGTGTTGTCGTCGTCCAGTTCCTCGAAGTCGTCGTCGAGGTCGTCGAACCCGTCGTCGTCGAGGTCCTCGTCGAGGTCGTCGAAGCCGCCGTCGTCGATGTCGTCGAACTCGTCGTCGTCCTCGAACTCGTCCGCCTCCGCGTCTTCCTCCTCGTCGAGGAGGTCGTCGTCGAAGAAGCCGTCCGCGTCGGCGTTCGCAACGTCCTCGTCGAGGTCCTCCTCTTCGCCGCCGTCCTCGTCGTCGAAGATGCCGAACGACCCCTCGCCGCCGCCGGCGACGCTGTCGAAGCCGCCGGAGTCGTCGACGAAGGGGTTGATGCCGCGGGTGACCATCTCGTAGATGTCGAGGAGGTTGCGGACGTCCTCCTCGATGTCGTCGACGGCGTTCGAGATCTCTTCGTTCTCAGAGCGGACCGTCGAGACGGTCGAGGAGAGCGAGGCGACCTCGTTCTCGAGCTCGTCGAGCCGGTTCTCGAGCTCGTCGGTGGCCGCGCCGCCGCCGCCACCGCCGCCGCCGTCGTCGAACTCGTCGTCCCACTCGTCCATGCCGTCGAAGTCGTCGAAGCCGTCACCGCCGCCACCGCCACCGCCGCCCATGTCGCCGCCCATGCCGCCGCCCATCCCTCCGCCGCCACCGCCGCCGCCCATGTCGCCGCCGAAGGGGTCGTTATCGCCGTCCATGCCACCGGAACCGTCGTCGTCGGATCCGTCGTCGTCGAGGAACCTGTCGAGGACGCTCGCACCGACGAGCCCCAGCGTGGCGACTGCCCAGGCGGCGGTTGGAGCTCCCCACACCGGTAGTTCGAGGCCCATTACCGTGTACGACCCGCAGAGCACACTTCAATTCACCCCTCAAAATATCAACCGTGAGAAAACACGCCACGGGACGGAGATCGGCCGTGGTCCGAATCGGGACGAGAGAGCCGGCCGGCGAAGCGTCCCCCGAACGACCGATCGAGCGTCAGATCGCCCGTTCGAAGCCGTCCGCGGCGCGGATGACGAGCCGGCCGTCCGGGTCGAACCTGACCGTCCGCCCCACGGTGTCGCCGACGTCGCTGGCGACGATCGGGACGCCGACGCTGTCGAGCACCTCGCCGACCCGTTCGACGTTCCGCGGGCCGACCGCGTCGGTGAGGTCGAGCATCTCGGCCCCGCCGGCGACGCGCGCTTCCAGGCGGCGGGGGTCCGCGCCGGCGTCGTCGAGCGCGCCGATCAGCGTGTCGACGCCGGTGTCGACGTACTTCGCGGGCCGCGAGGCGGCGGTCGGCCGCCCCTCGCCCGTGGGCAGCATGGCGTGGAGGAGCCCGCGGACGCCCGCCCGCTCGTCGACGAGCGCGACCGCGACGCAGGAGCCGAGCCCGCTGGTCGTCAGCGTCGACTCGTCGGTCGCGACCGCGAGTTCGCCCACGCCGACCTTGATGCGCCCGCGGTCGTCCGCGGCCGACCCGCCGGTGACGGTCGCGGGATCGGCGTCGGTGACCGCGTCGCTCCCCGTCGACGTCGCCGGATCGTCCGGTCGATCGTCGGGGAGCGAGCGGGTCACGACTCCGAGAGTCGGTCGAGCGCCCGGGCCAGTTCGCGCTCGTCGGGGAGCGCGTACACGTCGCAGCGCGCCTGGATCCCCTCCGTCTGTATCGCGGTGTCGATCACGAACCCGTAGTCCTGCCGCTGGCTGAGCTTCGCGACGAGCGGACTGATCGTCGACGCGCCGATGTCGTGGACGAACTCCGGCGGGGAGTGGGTGATCGTCGTGCCGAGCACGTTCGCCCACCCGTCGATGAACCCGCTCGTCATCACGTTGCCGAGCTCGCAGAGGGCGTTCTGGGCCATCTCGCCCAGCGGCTCGTCCGTCTCCATCGGGAGCATCGCGTCGGCGACGGCCGCCGCAGAGGACTCCTCGAAGAGGATGGCGAGGTAGCCGCTCGGCTCGCCCTGTAGTTCGAACACCGTGCCCGCGTGGGGCTCGGTGCCGACCTCCGCCGGCACGTCCGCGAGCGGCACGAACCGGAGCCGACTCACGTCGACGCTCGTCTCCAGCCCGGTCATCATGGAGATGTTGTCGGCGGCGTTGGCCGACCCCCGCTTCGCGAGCGACGAGAACGTCGACAGCGACTCGTAGGGGACCGCCGTGCTCGTCGTGCCGCCGTCCGCCTCGCCGCCGGCCGTCACCGCGGGCGCGGTCTTCCCGACGATGAGGTCGCGGAAGGGGCCGGAGTCGGGCAGCATGTAGATCGAGAAGTCGAGGTCGGTCGTCGTCGCGTCGAGGCGGCTCTCGAAGAGGAAGACGCCGTCGCCGGCGAGCGCGCCGTCCGGCAGCACCGCCGCGCCGTCCGCCTCGAAGTAGCGCGGCGGCGACATGTCGATCGCCTTGCCGAGGTAGTTCGCCCACCCGTCGAGGAAGCCGCCGAGCGCGATGTTGCCGACCTCCGTCACCGCGCTGCGCTCCATCGACTGCCCGCCGGGGAGCAGCGAGAGCAGGGCGTCGGCGTTGACGGCGTCGAACGCGAGGACCGCCTCGCCGTCCAGCCCGCCCCGGAGGCCGACGCTCACGCCGATCGACTCCCGACCCGCGAACGACTCCGCGAGGTCCTCGCCGCTGGCGACGCTCGCGCCCGTCACCTCCACGGCCAGATCGGTCCCGGTCAGGTCCGAGAGCGCGCCGGCGGCCTGTTTCGCCCCCCGCTCCGCGAGGCGGTTACAGGCGCCCAGCGCGCGAACGTCGACGCGCATTATACCGCCGAGCCGATGGCGTCGAGCACGTTCGGCTTCTGGAACGGCTTCGTGATGTACCCCTCCGCGCCGGCCTTGATGGCCGCCTTCATCTTCTCCTCCTGCCCGACGCTGGTACACATGATCACCGTCGCGTCGGGGTTCTCCTCGAGGATCTCCGTCGTCGCCTCGATCCCGTCGCGGATCGGCATCACGATGTCCATCATCACGAGGTCCGGACCGTGCTCCTCGTACATGTTGACCGCTTCCACGCCGTTCTCCGCCTCCCCGACGATCTCGAACTCGCCCTCGAGGATCTCCCGGAGGAGGTTCCGCATGAACTCCGAGTCGTCGGCGATGAGTACCCGCGTAGCCATTGTTGTCTGAAGGGGGGCACAGCGAGCACTTAATCGCTCGCCCGCGGTTCTCAGCGCTGAGAACGGAGCGGCGAGCCGGTGCGACGGTCGAACGCTCGAAGCGGGCGCTCGCCTCGCGGTCGCGGACGATCGGAAGAATCGCGAGTCGGCGGGGCGCGCCGCCGAGCGGTGGCGGCGGTTAGACCCAGTGGCCGAGGAGGTGGATGGCCCCGACGAGGACGGTGCCGCCGAACGCCTCGCGGGTCCCGAACGGAAGCGGGATCATCCCCACGCTGTCGGACTCGCCGTCGGCGGGCGTCTCGTTCGCAGGTGCGCTGTCGTTCGTCGTCTCGTCAGAGTTCCCTCCGGCGTCGGTCCCCCCGTCGGTGTCGGACGTGTTCCCGGAGCCCGTCTCCGGCCCGTCCGCCTCGGACGCCGTGCTGTTGCCGTCGGTGTCGGTCGCCTCGTCGCCGCTCACCGCGCCGCCGTCGGTGCCGGACGGGTCGTCGTCGTCGATCGTCGTCGTCGCCGGGTCGGCCTCGACGACGAGGGTGCCGCCGTGAGTGTCGCCGTCGAGTCGAAGCGTGAAGGGGTACGTGCCTGGGTCGAGGTCGGGGGTCACGGACGCGAAGTCGTACGTCCGGGACTCGCCCGGCTCGAGGCGCACACCCCACGAGCCCGCGGCGCTCCCGTTGTCGATCGAGAGGGTGAGCTCGCCCTCGCCCGTGATGCCGCCGGTGTTACGCGTCGTGGCGCGGATCGACGACAGGTTCTCGCCCTCGGTGACGGTGACGTTCTCGGGCGCGTCCTCGATCACCAGCTCGTCCGGGTTGTCGGCGTCGGCGACGACGATGACCGTCCGGCTGTCGCGCAGCCTGGACCCCTCGTACAGCTCGTAGTTCAGGCGCGTTCCGGGGGAAACCTCGTCGAGATCGACGTCGACCGTGAAGTTCCCGTCAGAGATCTCGAGCGGCGACTCCGTGCGGAACGGGGCGTCGCCGGCGTCGTTCACGAACGTCGCGGACATCTCGCGCACCGGGAGCAGCGAGGTCGTTCCCGTGAGCTGTCCGTCCTCGACCTCGACGAGGAGCTCCCCGTCGTCGGTGACGTGGTCGTACCGGAGGAACCGCTCCCGCACGGTGAACGTCGCCTCGGCGCGCACCGTCCCGTCCGACGCCTCCCAGTAGGGGAACTGCTGTGAGACGCCGTCGTCGATCGCCGAAGTGGCGTTGAACGCCGCCGGCGGCTCCGCGCCGTCCGCGAACGCGTACCGCTCGCCCTCGGTGCCCTCCAGCGCGAACTCGACGGCGAACTCGTCGCCCGGCTCGGCGCCTGTCGCCTCGCCCGTGTCTAATACGAGATAGAATCGGCCGGGAGCATCGGGAGTCTCTAGTTCCGTCGCGTCCGCCACGATGAGTGAGACATCGTCCGAGTCAGCCCGCGACAGGTCGAGCTTTGCCGGTGGTTCATTCATCTCCGGGTTCGTCTCTCTGACCCGGAGCGAAACACCCTCATTGGCCTCCAAGAGGTCGACCAGCACTCGGTGGTCGATCGGTTCGCCCGCCTCGATTGGACCCGCGTCGCGTTTCGCCGCGAAGTGCGACAGCGCCCCCCAGATGCCGGTCGCTTCGAACCCGAGGACGACCCGGTTGCCCTTCGTCACCGCGGTCCGTTCGAGCCCGTTGTCTCGGAGCGCGTTGAGCGACTCGGTCTCCGCGTCCTCGTCGAGGTAGTCCGGATCGATGCTGGTGAACACCTCGACGTCTTCGCGGAACTCCGGCTTCTCCAACACGAGGTCCGCTTGGTCCGCGCTCTCGGTCGGCGTCACCACGCCGGAGTCGTCCACGACGAACGTCCCGTTGGTGATCGCGAGCCGATACCGATGCGGGACCAAGGGCCGGGCGAGCCCGCCCGCGCCGGTCGAACTCGAGAGCGCGCTGAGGTTCTCGGCGACCGTGTCGCCGCGCTCGTCGACGAACTCCAAGTCGCACGTCGTGTCTTCGAGACCGCAGCTCTTGACGTTGCTCGCGTCGGTGCCGAGCGTCCGCGTGTTGATAGTCACCTCACTGGTGCCCGAGATCTTGACGACGTCGACGAAGCCGACGGGCTGGCCCGTGTCAGTGAGTCGGTTCCCGCCCACGAGGAGGTACACGTCACCGTTCGAGTTGTCGGCGGTGTATCTGATCTCGACCGGATCGCCCGCGACGCCGGTGTACGTCGACCGGGAGAAGCCGCCGCTGACCTCGGGGCGGTCGTCGGAGCCGGCGCCGGAAGCCTCGATCGCTGCGGGCCCCGATGCGCCGGCGTCGAGAGACGGAGCGGACGGGCCGGCCGACACGCCCGCTGCGGCCGGGACGGTCGCGACGACGCCGCCGAGCGCGACGAGGAGCGTGAGCCCGATCACGCTCGCCTGGAACGCCGACAGCCCGAGCGGCGCCGCTCGGCCCCCCTCCTCGTCGCCGGAACTGACCGTGCGGTCACTTTCGGTCGCCGTCGAGCGCGTCGTGGTGGTGTCGGTGGCGTCGTCGTGTTCCATCGTCATGAGGGCGTGTTCAACGGGGGCGGGCCTGCTCGCGGCCCGCGGTCTGTTGACGACGACTCGGCGGGTCACCGACTAAAGCGTACGCACCCGATTATCAGGGCGTGTAACAAGAGTCGAGGGAAACGGGTGGAAAACGCGGGAATCGCCCGACGCGAGCGGAGTCCTCGGTCCGAAGAATTAAGCCCGGTCGTCACCCGATCCACGCCAACATGCCATCGTGTCCCCGCTGTGACGCTCCGGTCGGCGACGAGGCGCGGTACTGCGCTCAGTGCGGTGCCCCGCAGACGGAGGACGCGGCCGAGGAGTTAGACGAGTACGTTCAGCGGCAGGCGGAGCAGATCGGCGGGGGTGGCGGCGGCGGGTCCGCGGGAGGTGAGTCGAGCGCGAGCGACGCGTTCCCGTCCATGGAGGAGCTCTCCGACCGCGAGCAGCTCTGGCGGCGGGGGTCGTACGTCGTCGGGTACGGCACGGTCGTCGTCGCGCTCACGCGGGTTCCGGCCGCGGAGTCGTGGCCCCTGCTTCTCGGGGGAATCGCGATCCTCCCGCCGATCCGCCGGCTCACCGCCGAGCCGCTCGGCAGCCCGCTGAAGCGCGAGGTGATGGCGGGGATCTACGCGGTGTTCGCGCTGATCGGTATCGCGCTGTTCGTGCTGTTGTGAGGCGATAGCGCCGTTATGAGACGCGGGCTGTGAACCACCACCCGGTACGACACTGGCGAGCGGTGGGTGATCCGGACGCTCCGCCGTGGGCGAGGGCGCCCCCGGTGTGAAACGAGACGGACAGATGGTGTCTGTCGCTTCAGCCGTCCAGACGGAGAACTGGCCGATGACAGCCCGAGTTACACCCGTTTGCCCCGCCGCAGTATGTCTGTGGCTGGACGCGTGTCATCCCGCGCTAGCGCCCCTTTGGCACCGTCACTGAGCGCTTGCTCGCAGCCCGGATCTGTCGAGACGCGCCGTCAGAGACGGGAAAACGAGAATATCACGGGTCCCCTCTCAACGAGAACGGGCCCGGCGCTCACCGACAAATACCTACGACACGTGACCTGCTGAATCCGTTCTGCCGGAACACCCCGGGACCACCGGGGGTGTTCGAGCGGATCTGCGATCTCCTTTTTGTGACATATGCCGCGCCTGCGGCGAGCGGGCGACCGACTCGGTGGCTGGACTCTGACTTCGACCTCCGCAGCCGCTGGCGGTTTTCGGCGACGCGGCGACTGACAGCATCGGACGAAGAGCGGATCGCCGCGTCGCGCTGACGCAATCAACCGTAGCGGGAGTGTCACACCCGTTTTTGAGAGGAGGTACTGCGGCGGGACGCAGTCGGTGTAACACCGCGGATATACCGGGTTTGAGCGGTTTTCGCCGGGGAAACCGCCAGGGAATCGCTGTCAGCTCATAGGAGTCTAACGATGGAACAGGGGCAACTTACTCGAGTCGGAAGCCGCCTTCCTCCTCGGCGGCGCGCACCAAGTCGCCGATGCTGTCGCTCGCGGAGAGCCCCTGAC
>NZ_CAKZRO010000068.1 GCF_937146585.1 uncultured Halorubrum sp.
CGCCGCGCGCACCGACCGCCTGGCGACCGCGGCGGCCGTCGCCGGCGGCTGGACGTGGCTCCTCGCGGCGGCGCTGACCGGCGTCTCAGTCGGCGCGCTCGGCGCGGCGCTCCCCGCGGCGGCGGTCACCGGGATCGGCTGGTTGCCCGCGTGGGCCGACCGATCGAGCGGCGGCTACGCGTCTCTGTCCCCGTCGGAGTCGGACCCGGACGACGCCGACGTGGCTGAGGAGGGGAGCCCCGAGGGAGCGAGTCGGCTCCCAGCGGGCTTCGACGCGGTGCGCCGCCGGACGCTCGGCGTCGTCGCGGGGGCGCTCGGGTTCGTCGTCGCGGCGGCCGGCGGCCGGCGACTGTTCGTCGGGGGCGACGACCCGCTCGCCGACGCACCGCGCTCCGAGGGCGCCGCCGCCCGGCTCCAGGAGCTCGACGCCGCCGGGCTGGCGTTCGAGAGCGACGACCTCCACGACATGGTGAGCCCGATCGGGGAGTTCTACAACGTCGACATCGCGGAGTTCGACCCGGAGGTCACCGCGGCCGAGTGGTCGCTGACGTTCACCGGCGAGACCGAGACCGACCGGACGGTCACCTTCGACGAGCTGATCGACCGGCCGGTCGAACACCGCGCGGTCACGCTGCGGTGCGTCGGCGAGGACCTGAACGGGCGGAAGCTGGACAACGCCGTCTGGACCGGAACTCCGATCCGGCCGCTCCTCGAATCCGTCGACCCGCAGGGCGAGTGCGACTGCGCGATGTTACGCGGCGAGGACGGCTACTACGTCCAGTTCCCGGTCGACGTGCTCGCCGAGGGGTTCCTCGCGTGGGGGATGAACGGGAAAGAACTCCCCTCCGGCCACGGGCACCCCGTCAGGGTGCTGATCCCGGGCCACTGGGGCGAGACGAACGTGAAGTGGCTCTCGGAGATCGAGCTCCTCAGCGTCGAGGACGACGGCTACTGGGAGGAGCGCGGCTGGGAGGGGACCGGCGAGGTGAAGACGGTCGCCAAGCTCTGGGACGAGGGGATCACCGAACTCGGCGACGGGCGAGTCGAACTGGCCGGCCACGCCTACGCCGGGACCCGCGGGATCGAGCGCGTCGAGGTGTCGACCGACGGCGGCGACTCGTGGACGGACGCCGCCCTCTCCGACGCGCTGCCCGACGGGGACGTCTGGCGGCAGTGGCGCCACGTCTTCGAGCCCGACGGGGAACACGAGGTCGTCGTCCGCGCCACCGACGGGACGGGGACCCTCCAGTCGGGCGAGGAGTCGGGCTCCGTCCCGAGCGGCGCGTCGGGGTGGGTCCGGCGGACGGTCGGCTGACGTGGCCGCCGCGCTCGGTGCGCTCGCCGGGACCGACCCGAGGCGAAACGAATTTTATCACATACCAGACACACCAGTACGTCAGATGGACAAAGCCCTGTGGTACCTGTTCGTCGCGAGCCGCGGTGGCGCCAACAGGGTCCGGATCGTCCGGCGGCTCCGCGACCGCCCGCGGAACGCGAACGAGCTCGCGGAGGCGCTGGACGTCGACTACAACACGATCACACACCACCTCGACATGCTGAAAGACCACGACGTCGTCGAGCCGAGCGACCACGACTACGGGAAGCTGTACTTCCTGACCGACCGCTTCGAGCGCCACGCGGAGACGTTCGAGGAGATCACCGCGGAGGTGGACGCGGAATGAACCCCGCGTCGCCGACCGGCGTCGCCGTGCTGATCGCGGTCGTCAACAGCGCCCTGCTGGCGGTTCTGGGTTCGGTCTGGCTCCGCAACTACCGCGAGTTCGGGTCGACGCTGCTGCTCGGGCTGGTCGGGTTCAGCGGCGTGCTCCTGGTCGAGAACCTCGTCTCGGTCGCCTTCTTCTTCGCGAGCATGCGGACGCTGTACGCGATGGACCCGCTCGTGGGGCGGGTGGTCCTCGCGATGAGCGTGCTGGAACTGCTCGCGGTGTCGCTACTGACCTACGCGACGGTCAGGTGATCGGGGCGGCGGTGAGTTGACGAGGCGACCGCGTCCCCGCGAGCGGGGAGCGCCGCGGCTCACGAGAGCTGGTCGCCGACGATCCGGTCGGCCGCGGCGAGGAACGCGTCGCGCTCGTCGATGGGGATCGTCGCGCCCGCGGCCACGTCGTGCCCCCCGCCGTCGCCGCCGACCGACCGGCTCGCCTCGCGCATCACCGCGGAGAGGTCGAGCCCCTGCCGGACGAGCGCGTGCGAGCCGCGCGAGGACACCTTCAGTTCCTCGGCGCTCTCCTCGGCGAAGGCGATCACCGGCTTCGATCGGTCGACTGCGGGGGAGCCCACCGCCATCCCCGCGACGATGCCGACGATGGTCTCGCGGATGCGCGACCCCGCGTCGAACCACTGGAGGTTGTCCTCGTGGGTGACGCCCTCCGTCTTGACCCACTGGAGCCCCTCGGAGAGGTTTTTGCGGTGCGTGCGGAGGAGTCGCCGGGCTTCCGCGAGCGCATCACCGCGGTCACCGAGACACACCGCGAGCCCGACGTCGCCGCGCTCGTAGCGCGCGGTGGCGTTGAGCAGCGTGGAGAACTCGCTGACGTCGCGCAGCTCGGTCCCCGGCTCCTCGTCGACGAGGGTGTAGGCGGTGCCGACGAGCGACTCGATCCGGTCGGCCGGGACGCCGGAGGCGACCGCGCGGCGCATCAGCGCGGAGGCGAGCCGCTGGCGCTCCTCGGCGTCGAGGTCGACCCAGCGCCGCCACTCGCCGTCGCGTTTCGCGTCGACGTCGACGTCCGCGAGGAAGGAGATGGCCCCCGCTTCGTCGTTGGTGATCCCCGGGATACGGACGTCGGAGGCGTACTCCAGGAACTTCGGGAGCGGGCGGGTCTGTCTGCCGTACAGGTCCAGATCGGTCCGCGCGTCGAGCACGCCCGCGTCGACGCCGTCGGCGACGATCGATTCGTTCGCGCCGACGAGGCCGTCCGTCGAGTCCTGCATGTCGCCGACCGCCCCGACGACGGCGAGCCCGGCGAGGTCGCGGTTGTCGCCGTCGGGGCCCTCCAGCGCGCGGGCGAGAAGGTAGCTCGCGCCGGCGCCAGACAGCTCGCTCGCGCCGTCGATCCCCTCCAGAAGGGGGTTGAGGTGGTAGCGCGTGTCGCTGTCGGCGGGCTGGTGGTGGTCCGCGATGACCGGGACGAAGTCGCCTCGGGCCTCGTGCTCGGCGATGACGTCGAGCTGGCCGGAGCCGAAGTCGGTGAAGCAGACGACGTCGAACTCGCGGGCGGCGATCCCGGCGATCGAGTCGGCGTCCAGCTGCTTCTCGAAGACGACCTCGTGGTCGATATCGGCCCGGGCGAACGCGGTGGACGCGATCGCGGCGCTCGTGATCCCGTCGGCGTCGATGTGGGAAGCGAGCAGCACCCGGTCGGCCTCGCGCAGGCGGTCGGCGCAGTCGGTCGCGCGGGCGGCGAGGTCGGGGACGGAAGCGGCGACTGCCATTACCACCGCATGGCGCCCGATCGGGCATAAACGCACGCTTCGGGCGGCGCGACCGCGAAGGGGGCATCAATTGCCGTAACTGACAGTTATAGACGTGCGTAGACGTATGAGCAACAAACATGACACGCGGGTTTTCGACCCGGAGCCTCCACGCCGGCGGCGGGCCCGACGCGGCCACCGGCGCCCGGGCCACGCCGATCCACCAGACGACGTCGTACGTCTTCGACGACGCGGACACGGCGGCAGAACTGTACGCGCTCCGGGCGGACGGCCACGTCTACTCGCGGCTCTCGAACCCGACGGTGAACGTCTTGGAAGAGCGGCTCGCCGACCTCGAGGGCGGGTCGGACGCGGTCGCGACCGGCTCGGGGATGGCCGCGTTCGACGCGATAACGACCGTCCTCGCGAGCGCGGGCGACAACGTCGTCGCCAGCTCGGAGATGTACGGCGGGACGGCCGCGTACCTCACCAGCGTCGCGGACCGCCGCGGGATCGAGACGCGGCTGGTCGAGACGCTCGAGTACGAGGCGTACGCCGACGCGATCGACGGCGACACCGCGTTCGTCCACGTCGAGACGATCGCGAACCCCTCGCTCGTCACGCCCGACTTCGAGCGGCTGGCCGCGATCGCCCACGAGCACGCGGTGCCGCTCGTCGTCGACAACACGTTCGCCACGCCGTACTGCTGTCGCCCGATCGAACACGGCGCTGATATCATTTGGGAGTCGACGACGAAGTGGATCACGGGCAGCGGCACCACCGTCGGCGGCGTCGTGATCGACGGCGGGCAGTTCCCGTGGGACCACCCCGACGCGGACTACGCGGAGCTCGACGGCGAGTCGCCCGCGTACCCGATCGACTTCGTCGAGCGGTTCGGCGACGCCGCGTTCGCCAACGTCGCCCGCCAGCGCGGCGTGCGACCGACCGGCGGCCAGCAGTCCCCCTTCGACGCGTGGCAGACGATCCAGGGGCTGAACACGCTCCCGCTGCGGATGGAGCGCCACTGCGAGAACGCGCGGCGGGTGGCCGAGTTCCTCCGGGACGACGACCGCGTCGACTGGGTGAGCTACCCCGGGTTCGCGGACCACGACAGCCACGACAACGCCGCCGAGTACCTCGACGGCTTCGGCGGGATGGTGACGTTCGGCGTCGACGGCGGCTACGAGGCCGCGAAGACCTTCTGCGAGTCGGTCGACCTGACGAGCTTCCTCGCGAACATCGGCGACGCGAAGACGCTCGTCATCCACCCGGCTTCGACGACCCACGCGCAGATGGACGCGGACGAGCAGCGGCTCGCGGGCGTCTACCCCGAGATGCTTCGGCTCTCCGTCGGCATCGAAGATCCCGACGACGTGATCGCCGACCTCGACGCCGGGCTGGCCGCGGGCGAGCGCGCCGCGGCGGGCCGGAGCGAGGAGGAGCGGGCCGCGGACGAGGGGGCGGACCGATGAGCGCCGTCCCGACCGACCACGGCGTCGCCTCGCTCGGGGAGTTCACCTTCGAGTGCGGGCAGTCGGTCCCCGACTTCGAGGTCGCCTACGAGACCCACGGCGAGTTCGACGGCGACAACGTCGTGCTCGTCTGCCACGCGCTCACCGGGAGCCAGAACGTCGCGCGCTCCCCCGAGCCGGAGCAGGACGCGGGGACCGCGGGGGCCGGGCAGGCGGGGCAGGCCCGCGCGTGGTGGGACGACGTCGTCGGCCCGGGGAAGGCGATCGACACGACGGAGTACTACGTCGTCTGCGCGAACGTCCCCGGCTCCTGTTACGGGACGACCGGCCCGGCCAGCGAGCGGCCCGCGGACCTCGACCTCCGCGAGGAGCCCGACCACGACCGGTGGGGGACCGCCTTCCCGCCGGTCCAGGTCGAGGACTGGGCGCGCGCGCAGCGCCGGCTGCTCGACCACCTCGGCGTGGGGCGGCTCCGGGCGGTCGTCGGCGGCAGCGTCGGGGGGATGAACGCCCTGGAGTGGGCGAAGCGCTACCCCGACGACGTCGATCGCGTGGTGGCCATCGCCACCGCCGGGCGCCTCGACGCGCAGTGCCTCGCGCTCGACGCGGTCGCGCGGCGGTCGATCCGCGCGGACGCGGACTGGAACGGCGGCGACTACTACGGCGAGGACCGGCCGGCCCCGACCGAGGGGCTCGCGATCGCCCGGCAGATCGGGCACATCATGTACCTCTCGAAGGCGTCGATGGAGCGCAAGTTCGGGCGGCGGTCGGCCGGCCGCGACTCGCTCACCCGCGAGGACGGCGACCTCGGGCTGCCGCCGGAGCCGACGGCCGGGTTCTTCCCGTACCGCGAGGTGGAGTCGTACCTCGACTACCAGGCGGAGGGGTTCGGCGACCGGTTCGACGCGAACAGCTACCTCTACCTGACGCGCGCGATGGACGAGTACGACCTCGCCGCCGGGCACGGCACCGACGCCGACGCCCTCGCAGCCTTCGAGGGCGAGACGCTGCTGATGAGCTTCACCGCCGACTGGCACTTCACCGTCGAGCAGTCGGCGTCGCTCGCCGACGCCTTCCGCGAGACCGCCGTGCCGGTCGCACACCACGTGGTCGACTCCGACCACGGCCACGACGCGTTCCTCGTCGAGCCGGAGCACGTCGGCCCGCCGGTCCGCGACTTCCTCGCCGACGGCGTCGACGGCCGCGCGGTCTCCGACGACGGCGACGACGGCGACGACCCGCGGCCCGACTCGGACCACGCGCCGGTCCACGCGAGCCTGTTCCGGGGATAGCCGGTTCGTTTTTGCCAGCCGGTTCTGCGGTGGCGCGTGCCGACGAGCGCCCGGAGGGCGCGAAGTCGCACGCGCGAGGGAGTCGGTGGTCCGAAGCGAAGTGGAGGACCACCGACGAGGCTGGGGAGGCGTGAGGTGCGGTTGCGGATCGAGGGAGGAAATCGAAGGGGCAGCCGCGAGGCGGTCGCAGGCGACGCGAGCACCGCAGGGAGAACGGAGTGAGCGACCGAGGAGCGCGGCGAGCGTGCGCCCGCCTCGCGGCTGGGGCTTCGGGAGCGGTCTCCGCGGGAGCAACGACGAAGGATAACCGAGCGATCGACGCGGAAATATCTCACTCTCTGAAGATTCACGATCAATCATGATAACGTTCATAGTTCCCGACCTCGTGGTGTGTGAGGTATGCCAGGCGGACACGCGCAGACCCTGCGACCGTTCATGTGGCGCGCGGAACGACTGTACCCGGACACCGAGATCGTCTCGCGGACCCACGAGGGGCGGACGCGGCACACGTACGCCGAGTACGCCGACCGCACCGCGCGGCTCGCGAACGCCTTGGACGACCACGGGATCGAGCGCGGCGACCGCGTCGCGACGTTCTGCTGGAACCACACGCGCCACTTCGAGACGTACTTCGGCGTCCCGAACACGGGCGCGCAGCTCCACACGATCAACCCGCTGCTGCCCGACGAGCACATCCGGTACATCGTCGACGACGCCGACGACGAGATCATCTTCGTCGACCCGTCGCTCGCCGAGAAGATCGCGGGTGCCGCGGAGGGAGCGGAAGAGTTCGAGGGCGTCGACTTCGTCGCGATGGGCTCCGAGGGGATCGACGCGCTCGACGCGCCCGCCTACGAGGAGTTCATCGCGGACCGCTCGACCGAGTACGACTGGCCCGACCTCGACGGCGACCAGCCCGCCGGCCTCTGTTACACCTCCGGCACGACGGGGAAGCCGAAGGGCGTCGAGTACACCCAGTCGATGCTGTGGAGCCACACGATGGCCTCCCAGACGCCGCAGGGGATCCCGATGGAGGACTCGGACGTCGTGATGCCCGTCGTCCCCATGTTCCACGTCAACGCGTGGGGGATGCCGTTCACCGCGGCCGCCGCGGGCGCGAAACACGTCTACCCCGGGCCGTCGCCGGACCCGAGCGACCTCGCGGCGCTGATCGAGGAGGAGGGTGTCACCATCTCCGCGGGCGTCCCGACGGTGTGGCTCGGCCTGCGCGAGTACATCGAGGGCGGCAACGAGGTCGACCTCTCGACGCTCGACACCGTGATCATCGGCGGGGCGGCCGCGCCGCAGGCGCTCATCGAGTGGTACGACGAGCGCGACGTCGAGGTGCTCCACGCGTGGGGGATGACGGAGCTGTCGCCGATCGGCACCGTCTCGCACCTCAAGAGCGACCTTCGCGAGGCCGACTACGACACGCAGGTGAACAAGCGGTCGAAGCAGGGCCTCGTCGCCCCCGGCCTGGAGTTCGAGGTCATCGACGAGAACGGGGAGGAGATCGCGTGGGACGGCGAGGAGTTCGGCGAACTCCGGATCCGCGGCCCCTGGGTGACGAAGGAGTACTTCAAGCGCCCGGAGGCCAACGAGGAGGAGTTCGTCGACGGCTGGCTGAAGACCGGCGACGTGGTCACCGTCGACGAGGACGGCTACATGCAGCTCGTCGACCGGACGAAGGACGTGATCAAGTCGGGCGGCGAGTGGATCTCCAGCGTCGAGCTGGAGAACGCGATCATGGCCTACGACGGCGTCAGCGAGGCGGCCGTGGTCGGCGTCCCCCACGAGCGCTGGCAGGAGCGCCCCGTGGCGTTCATCGTCGTCGCCGACGGCGTCGACCGCGACGAACTCGTTGAGCGGATCGAGACCGGGCTCCGCGAGGAGTACCCCAAGTGGTGGGTTCCGGACGCGGTGGAGTTCATCGACGAGGTGCCCAAGACCGCCACCGGGAAGTTCTCGAAGAAGGACCTCCGGGAGCAGTACGGCGACCAGTCGCTCGTCGAGGGGGCGGTCCCGGAAGACGACGCGCCGGAACAGGAGTAACGCCGGCGGGAGGGAAGCGCCGGGAGCGTCGCGGTCGCGGACCGCGCAGCGGTCAACCGCGGGGCGATTTCTTATTCGGCGCGGTCGCCGACGACCCACTTGTGCGAGTAGCTCTCGCCGCACGTACAGTGGGCGTACGCGTGGACCACGTCCCCCTCGGCGTAGAGGCCGCCGACCTCCTCGTTCTGCGCCTCGGCGAACGCGAAGATGAACTGGATGTCGTGGTCGTCGTCCGCGTCCGGGCCGTCCGCGAACGGACACGCGCCGTCGTCGAGCGAGCGCGCGATCTCGCCCTCCGCGCCCATCGCCGTCTTCGCGAACTCCATCGCGCCCATGCCAGTGCCGGCCTGGAACGCGGACCGGCCGGTCTCGCCGTCGAGGATCAACCGGACGCCGCCGTCGGTCTCGGTGCCGACCTCGCGCAGCCGCGAGTCGTCGTCGAGGTACGCGTCGCTCAGGTAGAAGACCACGTCGTCGAGCCGCTCGCCCGCGAGGAACTCGTCGAGGTTGCTCATGGCGGCCGGAGGCGCGTGAGGCGTAAAAGGCGTGCGTGTCGGGCCGAGCGGCGCCGGACCGTCTCGGGGCCGACCGCGAGGCGGCGATCCGCCGAACCGATGATAGATTGTGTAGAATCGGGGCAACTGTTAATACGTATCACGGAGATCCACCGCGTGATGAGTACGCAGAGCAGATCCGGCGACCGGCTCGTCGAGTGGGCACAGCTGGTCGACGAGGACGTTCCGGAGGAGCTCCGAGAGGACCGCCCCGGCGACAGATAACTTTCACCCCGCTTCGCGAAGGCTTTAGGCCGGCGGCGGCGAAGCACCGCCGATGGCGACCGAGGCCGCCGAGATCGACCGAGACCTGCTCGTCGACGGGTTCCTCCAGCGACGCCGCTACCAACTGGAACTCGCGGACGCCGCCGCCGACGAACACACCCTCGTCTGTCTCCCGACCGGCCTCGGCAAGACGACGGTCAGCCTGCTGGTCACCGCCGAGCGCCTCCACGGGGCGGGCGGCAAGGCGCTCTTCTTGGCCCCCACGAAACCCCTCGTCCAGCAGCACGCGGACTTCTACCGCGAGGCGCTACAGATTCCGGACGACGAGATTGTCGTCTTCACCGGCGACGTGAAGCCCGACGACCGCGCCGCGCTGTGGGACGACGCGCGCATCGTGATCGCGACCCCGCAGGTCGTCGAGAACGACCTCGTCGGCAACCGGATCTCGCTGCGTAACGTGACCCACCTCACCTTCGACGAGTGCCACCGCGCGACCGGCGACTACGCGTACGTCTACATCGCGGAGCGCTACCACGCCGACGCGGCCGATCCCCTCGTCACCGGGATGTCGGCCTCGCCCGGCGGCGACACCGAGGAGATCGAGACGGTCTGTGAGAACCTCGGGCTGGTCAACGTCGAGGTGATGACCGAGGAGGACGCCGACGTCGACGAGTACACCCACGACACCGACGTCCAGTGGGAGCAAGTCACCCTGCCGGACGAGGTCCTCGACATCCGCGACGCGCTCAACGAGGTGATCACGGACCGGTTGGAGAAGCTGAAACAGCTGGGCGTGACGAACACGACGAACCCCGACCTCTCGCAGAAGGACCTCAACAAGATGCGGGGGCAGCTGAAACAGATGATGGACAACGACCAGTCGGAGGGGTACAAGGGGATGAGTACCCACGCCGAGGTGATGAAGCTCCGGCGCGCGACCGAGCTGGTCGAGACGCAGTCCGTCGAGTCCGTCCGGCGCTACTTCGAGCGCCAGCGCGAGGCCGCCCGCTCGTCGGGCGCGTCGAAGGCGAGCCAGCGCATGGTCGCGGACCCGAAGGTGCGCGAGGCGATGCGCAAGGCGGAGTCGTTCGACGGGCTCCACCCGAAGTTCTCGAAGGCCCGCATCCTGCTCGCGGAGACCCTCGGCATCGACGGGGGCGAGCGCGCAATCTTGTTCACCGAGTCCCGCGACACCGCCGAGGCGCTCGTGGAGTTCCTCTCCGCGAGCTTCGACGTGCGGAAGTTCGTCGGACAGGGCGACAAGGACGGCTCGGACGGGATGACCCAGAAGCAGCAACAGGAGACGCTCGACGAGTTCAAGTCGGGGGAGTTCGAGGTACTCGTCTCCACGTCGGTCGCCGAGGAGGGCCTCGACGTCCCGGAGGTCGACCTCGTCTGCTTCTACGAGCCGGTCCCGACCGCGATCCGCTCGATCCAGCGCAAGGGCCGGACCGGCCGGCAGGCCGAGGGGAAGGTCGTCGTCCTGATGGCCGAGGACACCCGCGACGAGGCGTTCTTCTGGATCTCGCGGCGGCGCGAGAAGAAGATGGCCAGCCAGCTCACGGAGCTGAAGGAGGCCACCGACGACATCGAGGAGACGGTCGGCGACGACGGCCAGGCGGGCCTCGACGCGTTCGCCGGTGGGTCGGAGACCGAGGACGAATCGGGCGACGAGGAGGCGAGTTCCGCGGCCGAAGTCGACGACGGCGAGCCCGACGGCGACGCCGGCCTCACCGACTTCGCGGCGGAGTCGCGGAGCGGCGGGGACGACGACGCGGACGAGGGCGACGACGGTGAGGCGGCGACTGGCGCCGACGACGCGGAGACGGACGAGGGCGACGACGGCGTCGTCGCGACCGCGGGCGTCGACGAGGGCGTCGAGGTCGTCGTCGACCAGCGCGAGCTCGACTCCTCCATCGCGAAGGACCTCTCGACGCGCGACGGGCTCGTCACGCGGCTGGAGACGCTCGCCGTCGGCGACTACGTGCTCTCCGACCGCGTCGCGGTCGAGCGCAAGTCGGCGGCGGACTTCGTCGACTCGATGCTCGATTCCGACCGGTCGATGTTCGAGCAGGTGGGCGAGCTCTCGCGGGCGTACGCCCGCCCCGTCATGATCGTCGAGGGGACGAACCTCTACGGCCAGCGCGACATCGACCCCAACGCGATCCGCGGCGCGCTCGCGTCGCTCGCGGTCGACTTCGACGTGAGCGTCCTCCGCACCGAGGGCGAGGACGACACCACGGAGCTGCTCGCCACCATCGCCAAGCGCGAGCAGGAGACGCGCGACCGCGAGGTGAGCGTCCACGGCGAGAAGACGACGAAGACCCGCGCCGAACAGCAGGAGTACGTCGTCTCCGCCATCGCCGACATCGGCCCGGTCACGGCCCGCACGCTCCTCGGACACTTCGGCACCGTCGAGGCCGTGATGACCGCACGGGAGGACGACTTACTGGAGGTCGACGGCGTCGGCCCGGTGACCGCGGAGCGCATCCGCGAGGTCGTCGGGAGCGAGTACGAATAGGCCGGTCCGGGACCCGGGCCGCCGCCGGATCAGTCGAAGCCGCTCACGAGCGTCACGACCCACTGCCCGAGGTCGTACTCCGACCGGACCTCCACGCGCGTCACCCACTTCACCCACTGGAACCCCCGCCTGTTCGGCGCGACCAGCCGCGCCGGCGCGCCGTGCCCGTGACTCAGCCGCTCGCCGCCGACGTGAGTCGCGAGCAGGGCGTCCTCGGCCTCCGCCAGCGGGAGGCTCCACCGGTACCCCGTGACGGAGGTGAACCGGACGTAGGCGGCCTCGCGATCGGGGGCGTCGCCGTCGCTCGCTTCGGGTTCGACCCCGCCGGCCGCGTCCAGCAGGTCGCCGACGCGGATCCCGCCCCACTCCTGGACCGTGTACCAGCCGCTCGTACAGTCGAGCAGCGCCTCCGTCTGGTGGCCCGCCGCCAGCTCGTCGGCGGTCAGCTCGACCGGGTCGTTCACGAGGCCGTCGACGGTCAATCGATAGTCGTCGCGGTCGA
This sequence comes from uncultured Halorubrum sp., assembly GCF_937146585.1. Taxonomy (GTDB): domain Archaea; phylum Halobacteriota; class Halobacteria; order Halobacteriales; family Haloferacaceae; genus Halorubrum; species Halorubrum miltondacostae. The sequence continues at coordinate 12,054 of NZ_CAKZRO010000068.1, forward strand.
TCGGGTCGGGGTCGTCGGCGACCCACGAGGTGATCGGGAAGGCGGCGTTTCCGGTGCCCTCGCGGGGCTGCGAGCCGGTGAACCGCCGGTCTGCCCCGGCGGTGTCGAGCGCGTCGTTGACCCCCTGCTGGAGCCGGTAGGTCGCGCCGCCGGCCGCGAGCAGCGCGAAGTAGGTGACGGCGGTCCGCCGCCGCTCGAAGTCGACGCGGCGCGGGAGCCGGAATCGGGTGGAGGCGTGCGCGGCCACGAGCGGGACCAAGGCGAGCCCGAAGCCGACGTGGACCGACAGCAGGGTCCAGTACGAGAGCCGCACGTCGAGGCCGAACACCCACGCGGTGCCGGTCGCGAGCGCGCCGACGGCGGCGACGAGCGTCAGGGCGGAGAGCGCGGTCGACCGCCGCCACAGGTTCGGGTCGGTGAGCCGGCGGCGGACCCGCGCGAGCTTCCAGGCCAGCAGCGCGACGATGCCGACGCCGAGCGCGCGGTGGAGCCAGAACAGCGGCCACCCCTCGGGGACGCCGACGGTGAACGAGACCAGCCCGGTCGCCGTCTCGGCGAGGACGAACGCGAACAGCGACCAGTCGACCGCGCGCGGCGGCGGCTCCAGGCGGTCGAGCACTGTCCGGATGCGGTCCGTCGCGGCCATCTACGTCCGGTACGTGCTAGCGAGACAAAAGGCTACAGCTCGTACGTCTCGCCGTCGACGGCGAGCGGCTCCGCGAACGCCTCGTCGGCGGGGTAGTAGTGCGCGAGGTGGACGAGCCGCGTCCGGTCGGGGTCCAGCTCGTCCGCGAGCGCGAGCGCCCCCTCCCGGGTCATGTGCTTCGTGCCGAACGTGCGCGGGACGCCGTCCGGCCCCTCGTGGCGGCCGCCGATCGGGTGGTGTTCGCAGAGCGAGGCGGGGACGATGGCGTCGGCGAGGAGCAGGTCCGCGCCGGCGAGCGCCTCGCGGGAGCGGTCGGGGACGTCGTAGCTGGTGTCGCCCGTGAGCGAGAGCTTCGCGCCGGTCTCCGGGTCCCGGACGACGACCCCGTAACAGACGAGCGGGGGGTGGTCGACGGGGACGAACCGCACCTCGAAGCCGCAGGTCTCGAACGGCTCGAAGGGGTCGCGGGCGTGGACGCCGATCCGGTCCTCGAGGTAGTCGTACTTGCGCCGGATCGTCTCCGCGACGCTCTCGTCGGTCGCGGGGTCGGTCTCCGCGGGCGCGTGGACGGGGAGGCCGTCGACGAGCCGGTAGACGTTCCCCAGCCCGTCGAGGTGGTCGAAGTGGATGTGCGTCACGAGGCCGGCGTCCGGCAGCGGGACGTCGGCCGCGAGGAACTGCTGTCTGAAGTCGGGGCTGAAGTCGACGAGCAGCGACTCGCCGGTGCGCTCGTTGGCGACGTGGACGGAGAAGCGCGACCGCGACACCCCGCGCTCGCGGGCCGTCTCGCAGGTGTCGCAGTCGCAGCCGACCGTCGGCGTCCCCGTCGTGTCGCCCGTCCCGAGCAGGGTGACCCGCATGGAACGTCGTGCGCGGGCCACGGCCTTAGCGTCCGCGGTCGTGGCGGTCGGGACCGAGGGCGGTCGCCCCGCCGACGGCCGGGGCCACACCCCCGACGTATAACCCCGAGCCGACCCGAGCCGCACGCATGCACACCAGTCGCAGCCTCACCCTCGCGCGGCTCCCCTCCGGCGTGCCGATCCGGACGACCGTCCACGCGTACGGCGAGGGCGAACTCGTCGACGGCGACGACGGCCCCGAGCTCGACGCCCCCGACGACGCCCCCGTGATCTACGCGCAGGCGGCTCAGCACGGCCGAGAGGTGAACGGGACCGCGGTCCTCCGGCGGCTCCACGACCGGCTCGTCGGCGACGAGGCGGCGGACGGGCCCGAAGCCGGTCCGACGGCCGCCGACCTCGCCGGGACGCTGGTGACGGTGCCGGTCGCCGACCCGCTCACCTTCGACCGCGTCTCGTACACGACGCCGGAGACGCTCGACTCGCGCCAGCCGAACATGAACCGCTGCTGGCCCGGCGACCCGGAGGGGTCGCTCCACGAGCGGATGGCCGCCCGGCTCTGGGCGTTCGCGAGCGAGGCGGACGCCGTGGTCGACCTCCACACCGGCTCGCCGTCGATGGCGACGCACACGGTGTACATGCGCGGCGACGAGGACTGCCGCGGGCTCGCGGAGGCGTTCGGCACCGACCTCCTGCTCGCGGAGGCGGCCGGAGACGACGCCGACACCGAGTGGGACGAGCGCGGGTTCGCCGGGAAGTTCCGGGTCGCCGCCACCCGGGAGGGGATCCCGACGATCACGCCCGAACTCGCCCACAGCCGGGAGGTCGTCCCCGCGGCGGTCGAGACCGGCGTGGCGGGGATGGTCGGCGCGCTGCGACGCGAGGGCGTCCTCGCCGGCGAGCCCGAGCCGTGGGACGGCGTCGTCGCGCGCAACCACCTCGGGCGGGTGACCGCGGCCGACTCCGGGCTGTTCGTTCCCGACCCCGACCTCGGCGTCGGCGACCGGGTGACGGACGGCGAGCGCGTCGGCGAGGTGTTCGACCCGACGACGTTCGAGACGCTCCAGGTCGCGCGCGCCGACCGCGACGGCATCGCGTACTCCGTCGCGCGGGAGTCGACCGTCACCGCGGGCGCGACGCTCGTCGGCGTCGCGGAGCGGATCGACGGGGAGTGAGAGGGAGAGAGGTCGGCCCGCGGTGCGAGCCTACGGCCGCCGGACGCGGATCTGTCCGTCGGCGGCGACCGTGACGAACAGCCGGCTGCGGACCTCGCGGCCGTGGACCGCGTCGCCCGCGCGGTCGCCGATCGCCTTCATCAGCTCGGGCGCGGTCTGGTTCACCTTGACGCCCGCCTCGTCGCAGGCGTCGTACACCCGCTTCGGCGCGTCGTAGAGGTCGGTTCCCGCCTCGATCTCGACGCGGACCGGCGCGGAGAGCGCCTCCGCGAACGCGACCGTCTCGCGGGCGCGCTCGACGTTGTCGCGGGCGCTCGCCTCCACGCTGGAGACGTTCGCGCGGGAGGTGCCGAGCCGGTCGGCGATGTCCGACTGTCGGAGCCCGCGCTCGCGGAGCGCCAACACCTCGGCCTGCCGGTGCGTGAGCACGCTCTCGTCGGCGTCGAACCCGGCCCCTTCGAGGATCGAGTCGGCGTCGACGTCGGCCGGCTCCGGCTGCTCGTCGTCTGCCACCATGTCGGCACCGACGGGCCGGTCGGTCAAAAAACGGCGGTTTCGGGAACGACCGTCCGTGGAGTCGGTCGGCGGAGGATCGCGCGACGGATCGACGGCGTCCGGACTGTCCGTGGGGCGGGGCTCCCCCGAGACGCCGTCACTTGCCCCAGAAGTTCTCGCGGCTGCCGAGCCGTTCGCGGTCCGGGCGGTCGCGGCGACTGCGCCCCTCGTCGTCGTCCTCCTCGTCGTCGCCCTCGCCCTCGGCGTCCGCGTCCTCGTCGTCGGACTCCTCGGCGTCCGGGTCGTCGGGGAGGCGCTCGATCACGTCCCGGGCCGTCGCGTGACTGGACTTCACGCGGTGGATCTTGACCTCGGCGCGCGCCGGGGGGAGGAGCCCGTCGACGAGGACGATGAACCCGTCGTCGGTGCGGCCGACGCCGGCACCGCTCTCGTGGATGTCGTCGACCTCGACGACGACCGCCTCGCCGGGCTGGACCGGCTGCTGTTTCAGCTCGTAGATCGGCATGTCGTAGTGGTTACACCACTCCGCGCCGCCTTTGTTGCCGTAGTGTTGACACCCCATCCCCTGGATCCGTTCGTCGAAGCTGGGGCAGTCGTCGGCGAGTGGACAGTCCGCCATACCGTAGGGGAGACCGGCCGCTGTTGTAAACGTTTTCGACTCTCAGACCGGAGTTCGCGAAAAACGCCGACTCACGCGGGCGAGCGGCGGCTGTTTCGGTGGGGTCCGACGGCGCGGAGCGGCGGCAGAGAAGCTTCGACGCTCGGCGGCGCGGGCGGCGGCCTCAGAGGAACTCCCGGACCTCGGAGTACCACATGTCGTGGTGGTCGACGGCGTCGAGCCCGTCCGCGACGTCGACCGCGATGGCGTGCCAGCAGCGCTCGTCGGGGTCGTCGGCGTCGAGGTTGTACGTCGCGTCCGCGCAGGTACACTCCCCGTCCTCGACCACGTACTCGTCTTCGTGGCCCACGACGACGGTGAAGTCGCGGTAGCGCTTCACGCGCCCCTCGCCGACGGCCTCGATGGCGCGCTGGCCGCGGTCGCCGTGGGCCTCGACGATGGCCGCGGCGATCGGGCCGGTCAGCTCGCCGGCCTCGTCGATCGCCGACCGCCAGTCGTCGACCGGTTCCATACCCCCTCGTTCTCGGGCGGTCGGTTAAACAGCGTCGGTCAGATCGGCCCGACCGGCGTCGCGGTCCCCCGCTCCGACTCGGGTGCGGCCCTACGCGGCCGCGTCGAACTCGAACCGCGCGCCGCCGTCGCTCCCCTCCGTCACGGAGACCGTCCAGCCGTGCGCCTCCGCGACGTCGGCCACGATCGAGAGCCCGAAGCCGGTCCCCCCGTCGCTGGACGTGACGCCGTGGCGAAGCACCTCGTCGCGTCGATCCGGCGGGATCCCGCTCCCGTCGTCCTCCACGTAGAAGCCCCCGGCACCGTCCAGCCGCCCCACGGTCACCGAGACGGTCGGCCCGCCGTGCTCGACCGCGTTCCGGAAGAGGTTCTCGAAGAGCTGCGTCAGGCGCCCCGGATCGCCGGTGACCGTCGGGACGGCGTCCGCGACCGCGAGCGCCGCCTCGTCCGTGTCGACGTACCCCCACGCCTCCGTCGTCACGGTCCCGAGGTCCACGGTCTCGGCGTCCTCGACCGCGGTCTCGCCGCGAGCCAGCGCGAGCAGGTCGTCGATGAGCCGCTCGGTCCGGTCGTGCGCCGACTGTACCCGGTCGAAGTGGTCCGGGTCGCCCGTCTCCGCCGCGAGTTCGAGGAACCCCTGCGCGACGGTGATCGGGTTCCTGAGGTCGTGGGCGACGACGCTCGCGAACTCGTCGAGCCGCTCGTTCTGCCGCTGGAGCTCCGCCTCCCGGCTCGCCCGCGCGAAGGCCGCCTCGACGGTCGCGCCGAGGATCCGGAACAGGTCGACGTCGGTCTCGGAGAACTCGCGGGGCGACGTCGACCCGGTGATCATGACGCCGTACTCGCCCAACGGGACGATGACCTCGCTCTGGATCGCCGTGTCGGGGTTGTGTCGGCGCTCCGCGTCGCCGACGTCGTCGTACACCCGCGTCTCTCCCGACTCGAACGCGTCCCACGCGAGCCCCTCGCCGCTGTCGAACCGGGGGGCCGCTCCGAGCAGGTCCGTCGCCGCGGCCGTTTCGCTGATCGGGACGAGCGCGTCCGCCCGCTCGTCGTGCTCCCACGCCGCGGTGACGTCGAGGCCGAGCACGTCGGCCGCGGCGTCGACGGCGACGGAGCCGATCGCCTCGGCGGACTCGGCGCTGCTGAGCCGCTGGGCGGTCTCCTGGAGCGCCCGGAGCCGGCCCTCCAGCCGCTTCTGGTCGGAGATGTCCTCGACGACGGCGAGCGTGCCCGTGACCTCGGCGTCGGGACCCGTGATCGGGGCGATAGACAGGAGGAGATCCAGCTCCGTCCCGGCCTTCGTCTCCAGCCGCACCTCCTCGGCACGGACCCGCTCGCCGCGGAGCGCCCGTCGCCGGTGCGCGGCGAACTCGTCCCACCGCTCCGCCGAGACGAGCGGGTTCTCCTCGCCGCGCACCTCCTCGTGGGACCAGCCGAACATGGTCTCGGCCTCCTCGTTCCAGCGGACGACGCTCCCGTCGGCGTCGACTTCCATGACGGTGAGCGGGGTCGCCTCGATGAGCGACTCCAGCCGCTGGTTCGTCGCCTCCAGCTCCCGCTCCCGCTCGACCCGCTCGGTCACGTTCCGGGCGATGCCCACGAGCCGGACCGTCTCGCCGTCGACGATCACCGGTGCGAGGCTGGTCTCCCAGAAGCGGCCGTCGGCGACGGTCTCGAGCTCCTCGCTGTACGATATCGGCTCGCCCTCCGCGACGCAGCGGGCGTAGTTGGCCGCGAGTTCGGCCCCCTGCTCCTCCCCGAACACCGCCCGCGGCGTCTCGCCCCGGACGTCCGCGGTCTTGATCCCGGTCTGCGACTCGTAGCCGGGGCTGAGTCGGGCGAACTCGAACGACGGCTCGTCGCCGGCGGCGTCGACGTCGAGCAGGAATATCGCGTCGCCGGACGTCTCCAGCAGCGCCGCGTACTCCTCCGCGAGCGCCTGGTGTTCGCGCCGCTTCGCCTCCCGCTCCGTCACGTCTTGGAACACGCCGCGAAGCGCCGCGTCGCCCCGCCGCGCGTCCTCGACGTGCTCCCCCCACGCCCGGACGTCGCGCACCTCGCCGTCCGCCCGCTCGATCCGGAGGTCGAGGTCGTACCGCTCCCCGTCCTCGACCGCGGTCTCGACCGCGTCGGTGATCGCCGCGCGGTCGTCCGGGTGGTAGAACTCGATCGCGTGGTCGATCGACGGCTCGTATCCCGCGTCGACGCCGTGGATCCGGCGCGTCCCGTCCGACCACGTGAGCTCCTCTCGCGACGGGAAGTACTCCCAGACGCCGATGTCCGCGATGTCCTGGACGCGGTCGAAGAGGAACTCCTGTCGCTCCAGTTCGGCGCGGTCTCGCGCCCGGGAGAGCTCGGCGCTCACGAGCTCGGCCAACAGCTCGACGAACGTCCGTTCGAGCGCCTCGAACGGGGCCACCCGCGTCGTCGGGCTCGAGAAGTTGACCGTCCCGTAGCGGGCGTCGTCGACGACGAGCGGCACGCCGATGTACGACTCGAGTTCGAGGTCGCGGTACGCGGGATGCGTCTCCTTCCCGTCGCTGACCGCGTCGGCGAACGAGCAGACGGAGTCGGTCTCGACCACTTCCGCGCAGTACGTCGTCTCGAGGTCGAACCGATCGCCGGCCTCGAGGTCGGCGTCCGGCGCGTGAACCGCTTCGACCGCGTAGTCGTCGTCGCGGATCCGCGAGACGATGCCGATCTCGAGCCCGAGCGTCCGGCAGCCGACACGGAGGAGGTCCCGGAGGCGAGCCGTGGCCGAGATGTCGTTTTTCCCCATGACGGTCTGGAGCTCTCGGAGCGCGTCTCGCTCCCGTTCCAGCCGGCGTTTCGCCCCGGTCTGTTCGGTCACGTCGCGGGCGACGACGAGCACCTGGTTGGTCGATCGGCGCTGGAACGGCGTCAGCCGGATGTCGAACGTCCGCTGGCCGCCTCCGACGGCGACGTCCATCTGGAGGTCTGCGTCGTAGAACCCGGAGGTCCCGCCGTCGCTCTCCATCTCGTCGAGCGTCAGGTCGACCGCCTCGGAGAACGCGCGGGCGTCCGCCTCGCCGACGCGGTCGCCGACGAGGTCGGAGAGCCGCTCCCCCGTGAGGTCCGCCGACCGATCGTCCGACAGCAGTCGGCCCGCGGCCGCGTTCGCGAACGCGACGGACCGGTCCTCGTCGACGACCGTCACCGCGTCGTGGACGTTCTCCAGTACCGCTTCGCTGCGCTCCAGCTCCAGTTCGCGCTCCCGGTCGTCAGTGATCTCGCGCGAGAAGACGGTGAGCCCGTCCTCGTCCGGGAACGCCCGCACCTCGACCCAGTAGTCGAACGGCTCGCCGAGCCGCTGCTCGAACGACGCCGGTTCGCCGGTCGCCATCGCCGTGCGATACCGCTCTTCGAGCTCCGTCCCCACGATCGACGGGAACGCCTCCCAGATCGTCTTCCCGACCAGCCGCTCCGGGTCGCGGTCGATCCGCTCGGCCATCGTGTCGTTCATGTACTCCACCCGCCAGTCGTCGTCGACCGCGTAGATCGCGTCGGTGGCGCGTTCGAGCGTCCGCTGGAAGCGGTCCGACAGCCGCTCGGCGGCCGCCTGCTTGCGCGCCGCGTCGACCAGCGTTCGGATCCGCCCGGCGAGCAGTTCGAAGCTGTCCTGAGTCCCGTGGATCGGGATGTAGTCCGACACGCCGGCCTGGGTCGCCTCGCTGGCGATCCGTTCGCTGCCCCGTCCGGTGAAGAGGACCGTCGGCAGGTCGGGGCGCTCGGTCTCGACCCGCGAGACGAGGTCGATCCCGGTCCCCTCCGGCAGCGAGTACGAGGTGACGAGGCAGTCGACGGAGCCCTCGATCGCCCGATCGACGGCGGCCCGGGCGTCGCCGACGGTCGTCACCGTGACTCGCGGAGCGATCCGTTCGAGTTTCGCCCGGGCGAGTTCGGCGAAGTCGGCGTCGCCGTTCACGTACAGCACGCGAATCCGCTCCGGGTGTTCGTCGCTCGGGTGTTCCATTACGGGCTCTCGGCGACGCGGTCGTATCAATCATTCCCGCCGATTATTTCCAGTGATAGAGGCACCGAGAGAGCCGTGAGTGACGGGTTCGTCACAGAGGAGACGCGCGAAGCGACTCGCGGAGACGGGAGTCCGACTACTCCAACACGATCAGCACGTCGCCCATGTCGACGCTGTCGCCCTCGCCGACGTGGACGCCCGCGACGGTGCCGCCGCGCTCGGCGACCACGTCGTTCTCCATCTTCATCGCCTCGAGGACGCAGACCACGTCGCCGGCGGCGACCTCGTCGCCCTCCGCGACGTCGACCGAGAGGATCGTCCCCTGCATCTCCGCGTCGACGGACTCGCCGCCCTCCGCGACGTCGACCGAGCCGTCGCCGCCGTCGTCGTCGGTCGCCTGCGGCGGACGCTCTTGACCGCCGCCGCTCCCGCCGCTCTCGGGGACCGGGATGGCGGGCGCGCCGCGCTCCTCTAACTCGACGTCGAAGCGCTTGCCGTTCACCTCGACGGTGAACTCGCGTTCGGTCACCTCCTCGTCGTCGTCCGCGGCGTCGACCGTCTCGGAGCCCCAGCGCTCCTGCGCGTCGGCGACGAGCTCCCGGTCGAGCTCCTCGTCGAGGTACTTCGTCGTGTGCGTCCCGTCGACGAAGCGCTCGTCGTCGAGCATGAGCCGGTGGAACGGGACGATGGTGACGACGCCGTCGATGTCGTACTCCGCGAGCGCGCGCTTCGAGCGCGCGAGGCAGGCCTCGCGGTCGCCGGCGCGCACGATCAGCTTGGCGATCATCGAGTCGTAGTCGGTGACCAGCTCGTCGCCCTGCCGGAGCGCGTCGTCGACGCGGACGCCGATCCCGCCCGGCGGATCGTACGTCTCCAGCGACCCCTCGTTGGCGGGCTGGAACTCGTCGGCGGCGTTCTCGGCGTTGATCCGGAACTCGATGGCGTGGCCCTCCAGCTCGACGTCGTCCTGCGAGACCGAGAGCCCCTCGCCGCTGGCGACCCGGAGCTGCTCCCTGACGATGTCGATCCCCGTCAGCTCCTCAGTGACGGTGTGTTCGACCTGGATCCGCGTGTTCACTTCGAGGAAGTAGAACGGCGTGTCGGGGCCGAGCGGTTCGGCCGGGTCGCGGTCGGGGTCCTCCTCGACGAGGAACTCGACCGTCCCGGCGTTGGTGTAGTCGGCGGCGGCGACGCCGCGGCGGGCGGCCTCGCCGATCTTCTCGCGCAGCTCGTCGGAGAGCGCGGGCGAGGGGCCCTCCTCGATCACCTTCTGGTGGCGGCGCTGGAGCGAGCAGTCGCGCTCGCCGAGGTGGACCACGTCGCTCTCGGTCACCGACCCGTCCGGGTCGTCCGCGACGATCTGGACCTCCACGTGGCGGGGGGTCTGGAGGTAGCGTTCGAGGTACACCGAGTCGTTCGAGAAGTACGCCTCGCCCTCCCGCTTCGCCGACTCGAGGGCCTCCTCGGCCTCGTCGGCGCTCTCGACGACCTTCATCCCGCGACCGCCGCCGCCGCCCTCGGCCTTGATCGCGACGGGGTAGCCGTACTCGTCGCCGAACTCCGTGACGGCCTCGACGTCGGTCACGGGCTCCGTCGTCCCGGGGACGATGGGCACGTCGGCGTCGTCCATCACGCGGCGCGCGTGGGTCTTCTCGCCGAGCCGCTCCATCGCGTCGCTGGCGGGGCCGACCCACGTGATCCCGTCGGCCGCCTCGACGCGGGCCGCGAAGTCGGCGTTCTCGGCGAGGAAGCCGTAGCCGGGGTGTATCGCGTCGGCGCCGGCCGAGCGCGCCGCCTCGACGACCGCCTCGCCGTCGAGGTAAGAGTCCGCCGCGCGGGCGGGCCCGACGTTGTACGCCTCGTCCGCGTACCGGACGTGGCCGCCGTGTTTGTCGGCGTCGCTGTAGACGGCGACGGTGTCGACGCCGAGCTCCTCACAGGCGCGCATCACGCGGACCGCGATCTCGCCGCGGTTCGCCACGAGAACCTTATCGAACATTCCTGTCGGTTCTTCCACCAACTGCTACCAAACTCTGTCGGTCCGTGCCGGGACGAGTGAACTACCCCATCCTACTCGCTTACCGCTGACGCGGTTCGCTCCTTGAGGGTGGGGCTTCCTGTTTCCACGACGCGCTTTGCAGACACCGAAGTGGTGTCCGTAGGGAGCGCAGTCTCCACAGGCGGTGATTCGGAGTGTCCCACTCCTACTTTGTCGAGTCCGCGAGAAAGAATGTTCCACGACGCATTCGCGTCTCTGTCCGCCACAAACCCACATGATGGGCACGAATGCTCACGCACCCACAGCGGTTTGTCCGTCTCTGTCCCGCATGACGCGCATTCTTTCGTCGTTCCACCGGGGTCTACGGCAACGAAGTGCGTCCCCTCACGCTCACATTTGTATTCGAGCATTCGCAGGAACGTTCCCCACGAGGCCCCGGCACGGTTCCGAGAGTTGCCCGGTAGTTCGATTAGTCCCTTCGCGTCCAAGTCCTCGACGGCCACCAAGTCGTACTCTCGGGCGTAGTAGTTCGACAATTTGTGGAGGAAATCTCGACGCTTGCGTTTCAGGTCGGCGTGGCGTCGAGCGACCATCTCGCGCTGATCCTCCCAATTATTAGAGCCGCGTTCCTTCCGCGAGAGGTTGCGTTGAGCGCGTTCCAACCGCTCACACTCGTCGGAGAAGTCTGGCGACTCGACAGCAGTGCCGTCCGTGTCGTGAGCGTACTTGACAATACCTACGTCAATACCCACCACATCCCTAGGATTCTCCGGTTTCTCTGACGTAGCTTCGTCCACGTCGATACCGAACGTGGCGTACCACTCGCCCGTGGGCTCTCGTTTGACCGTGACCTGCTTAATGGTCGCGTTCTCGGGGATGTCTCGGTGGAGGTGAATCGGGATCTCGCCGATTTTGCTCAACCGCAAGACAGGCCGACCACTCGTATTCTTGAGTTCGAAGCCGGACTGGTTGTAGGTGAGCGACCGATACTCCCGAGGCGGTTTCCACTTGAGCATCCCCACGGCGCGTCCGTTCTCCTTCTGCGCACGGAGCGTAGAGAGGTTGTCGTAGACACGCTTGACGACCATTTGGAGGACTTTCGAGTGAACGTCATTCAGGTCATCCCACCACGATTTGAGGTCGGGGAGTTGTCCCTGTACCTTGTAACGTGCTGGAATCTCGTCTGTCTCCTTGAGTTTGTAGAGGACGTGGTTGTAGAGTTGCCTACAAGTATCGACGTGGTGTAGAAGCGTCTCGGTAAGGGCTTCCGGTGGGTTAAGTCGATACTTGTAGCCGTAGTACATCTATGACTCTCGTTCCTCGATGAGTTCGTCCAGTTTCTCTTGGACGAATGAGGAGAGGCTCAGGTGATTGTCCTGAATCCACTCCTCTTGATCGTCACGGATGGAAATGGTCTTTCGCGTTGCCATATCATAACTTACGTAATTTACATACAAGTAGTTTGCGGGGGTGAGGGCTGCGGGCCAGTCGTCGCGGAATATTTGTGAGACGATAACAGCGTGGACGAATCATTTTGCGATTCGTTAACACTCTAGAGATCTCCAATTTCTGGAGACGCTGTATTCCCTCTATACTACGCGACTCGGTCTTCGGCCTGCGTTGTTCGTTGAGAAAGCGGGCTTAGCGCCTGAAAACAATTAAAAGGACTGCGGGCACCACGTTGAGGCATGCTCGACGCGGGAAACCCGTACGTGCTGCCGTCGGTCCTCGTCGGCGCCGCCGTCTACCTCGGGCTGACGGTCGCCACCGACGCATCGCTCCCGATCCGGGTCGGCGCGCTCCTCGCGTTCGTGGCCGTCGTCCCGGTGGTCCTCAACCGCCTGCTCGGCGACCGCGGCGGGTCGGCGGGCCTCGCCGACGGCGACGACCCGGCCGGCGCGACCGCGGGCGAGGAGGCCGCCGACGAGGAGACCCGCTGAGCGACCGCGAGAGCGGTTACCACAGCTATATATGTCAGCGGACGTAGCAACGAACGCGCCCTGCGGTGGGGCCGGGTCGACGGCGCGACGGGTCGCCGCCGCGCCGTCGGGGGAATGTACGCGACCGGACGCCCCCGCGTCCGGCGATTCGGTTCGACGTGTCGACCGCCCGACGAGCGGCGAGTCTCGCTCGCGAGCGTCGCCGGCGTCCGCGGACACCGGATCAGAACCGGTCGCTGCGACCGGCCGCGGCCCACGGGTCCGCGGGCGCGTCGGCGGGGACGCGCACCCGGCGGCGGTGGAGTCGATCGATCCGGCCGGCGAGCGCCCAGCGGTCCTCGTCGCGGCCGTCGTCCGCGTCGCCCGCCGCGGC
>NZ_CAKZRO010000069.1 GCF_937146585.1 uncultured Halorubrum sp.
ACCGCCACGACCCGGGCGAGACGTGCTCGACCGAGGCCATGGTGAAGAGGTTGAGATGTAGGTGATCGGACACGGCGCTCGATACGCGCTCCGGGGTAATACGGGCACAGGAAGTGGCGGCACTTGTCGCTGTCGCGGACGGTCGGCGAGCGGGGCGCGGCGACGACCGGATGTCGCGACGGTCGACGGACGACCGCGCTACGCCGAGACGGACTCCGGCGACGAGACGTACGCCGCGAAGTCGGAGGTCGTGATGATCCCGATGGGCTCGTCGCCGTCGACGACCGGGACGTGGTGGAAGCCGTGTTCGAGCATCGTCGCGGCGACCGCCGACACGTCGTCCTGCGCGCTCGCCGTGATCGGGTCGCGCGTCATATACCGCTCGACGGTCGTCTCGGCCTTCGGCCGGCTCTTCGCGACGATGTCGACGAAGTCCGTCGAGGTGAGGATCCCGACGAGCGACCCGCCGTCGTCGACGACCAGCACCGAGCTGATGTCGTTCTCGAGCAGCACGGCGGCCGCGTCCTCGACCAGCGTGTCCGGCGTCACGGTGTGGAGGTCCGACGACATCAGCCGCGCGACGAAGACGTCTTCGATCTCGTCCATACCCGAAACACCCTCCCTCACCGTATAAGCGTTCTCACAGATACCGTGAGAGGCCCGACTGGCGGCGCGGGCCGTCCCCCTCGGGCGCGGCGACCCACGCCGTCCGCTCGTCGCGGAGGCGGTCCCGGTCCGCCGCCGGCGGGTCGGCCGCCTCGAACGCGGGACACCCGTCGCCGCACTCGCGACCGGGGTCGACGACGCGGTCGAAGTGCGCGCAGCGCGGCCGCCCGTCGGCCGTCGCCTCGCCGTGGACGCACGCCGGCGGGTCGGGCCGCCACCCCTTCCCGTACGCGCGCTCGGCGATCCGCCGCCGCTTGCGCGCCTTCGCCGCGGGACCGACGAGCGCGACGTCCGTGCGCGAGGGTCGCTCGTCGCGGATCTCGACGCCCGGCGCGGCCGGGTCGAGCGACGTCGGCTCGCGGACGACCTCGCGTTCGCCCGTCTCCGGGTCGAACCGCCAGACGCCGACCGGCTCCGGGATCCGGTTGAGGTGTGCGCGGGTGACGTAGGAGGCGGTCGCGAGGACCACCTCGTCGAACAGGCCGAGCGCGACGTCGTACCGCAGCTGGGCCTCCAGGTCGCCCGGCGTGCCGAGGTCCGGCTTGTTCTCGACCGCGACGAGGTCGCCGACCCAGTCCTCCGGGTAGCGCGCCGTCGCCCGCACGACCGGTCGCCCGTTCCGGCGCTCGCGTTCGAGGTAGCCGACCTCGACCGCGCGCTCGACGACGGCGGCGGCCCGGTCCGGCGGCAGGCCGAAGGCGTCGGCGACGGGGACCGCCTCGCCCGGGCCGACCGCGGCCTCGATGGCGGTGTCGGGGATCCGCTCGGCGCTGATCGCGGCGCGGTCGTCGAAGCCCGCGCCCGGCGACAGCAGGCAGACGTCGACGATGCGCGTGCCGGGCGTCTCGACGCCCGCGCCGAGCTGGCGGGCGACGACCCGGTCCGGGGATTCGAGCGCGGCGCACAGTGCCAGCTCGAACCGGTACTCCATGTCGGCGGAAGGGACGCCGCGGGGTAAAACGCGTCGGCGGCCGCGCCCGCGTCCCGGCTCGGCTTCCGGCCGACTGCGTCCGCGCCCCGGGTCGAAACCGGTATTCCCCGGGGGACCGTACGGCGACCATGCGCCGGGTCACCCGGAACCTCCTCGTCGCCATCGCCTTGGTCGTCGTCGCGCTGCTCGCGCTCGGCGCGCTCCCGAGCTACCTCGGGAGCGGCGATCCGTACTACCTCACGGCCGAACCGATCGAAACGAACGGGACCACCGCCGACGTGAACAACGTCTCCGACCGGCGGTACCCGTACCTCGTCGGCGCGATAGAGAGCGCGGACGGGCGCTCCGACGGCTACCAGACCGGCCCCTTCGGCATGAAGGAGTGGTTCACCCACACCCCGTTCGACGAGGTCGACGCGATCACCCAACAGTCGCCGGCGGCCGCGACGGAGACCGGCGTGCGGGTGCGTCGCGGCGGCGAGACGTACCACGTCGAGGTGGTCCGCCCGTGACGGGCGACCCCGACGACGCGCCGGCCCCGACCGACCCGGCGGACGGCAATTCCACGTCGGCCCCCGCCGCCGACCTCCGCGACCTCCCCGCGTTCGACGACGGGCGGAACCACTCGCTGCCGGGCGAGCCGGAGTGGCCGGTGCGCGAGGTTGTCGTCGAGTACGACGAGGGATGGTTCGTCGGCGGCTACGACCGCGTCGAGCAGCCCGACGGGACGGAGAAGCGGTACTACTGGGCGGAGCTGTCGCCCGCGACGGTGATCGTCGCGGTCGCCGACGGGCAGGTGCTGTTCGTCGAGCAGTACCGTCCCACGGTGCGGAACACCCAGCTCGAACTGCCCGCGGGGATCGTGGAGTCGGGCGAGTCGTACACCGAGGCCGGGGCGCGAGAGCTCGCCGAGGAGACCGGCTTCGAGCCGTCCGCCACGTCGCTGCTCCAGGAGGTGTGGTGTTCGACGGGCGTGTTGCGACACCAACGCGGCTACGTGTTCGCGGAGGGGCTGGAGCCGGTCGACGTCGACCACGACAGCAACGAGTTCCTCACCCCGCGGGCGGTGCCGGTCGACGAGGCGCTGGCGCTCGCCCGGGAGCCGCCGACGAACGACGCGACGCTCGAGGGCCTCCTCCTCGCCGAGCGCGAGGGGCTGCTGTGAGGCCCCGCCGTCGGGCCGCGTAAAACCCGACGCGCGTCCAGTTCACGGGGCCAACGCGGAGGTATTAGTCGCTGCGGCCCCTCGGTAGACGTATGAGTCACGCTTCGGAGCAGTCGGTGTTGCTGTCGGACGATCCCCCGCTCGACCTCCGCCTCTCGGACGACGAGCTGGCGGCGACCCGCGAGCGCATCGTCTCGTTCATCCGCGACGTCGTCGACGACGCCGGCGCGGAGGGCGCGGTCCTCGGCCTCTCTGGCGGTATCGACTCGACGCTCACCGCCCACCTCGCGGTCGAGGCGCTCGGCGAGGACGGCCTCCACGGCCTCACGATGCCCTCGGCGGTGAACGACGCGGACGTGATGAGCGACGCGGAGCGCGTCGCACACGACCTCGGGATCGAGTACGACGTGATCGAGATCCAGCCGATCGCGGAGGCCTTCTTCGACGCGGTCCCCGAGGCCGCGACCGACCAGATGGCGGCCGGGAACGTCTACGTCCGCACCCGCGCCGTGTTGAACTACTTCGTCGCCAACGCCGAGAACCGGGTCGTGCTCGGGACGGGCAACCGCGCCGAGGCGATGACCGGCTACTACACGAAGTACGGCGACCAGGCGGTCGACTGTAACCCCGTCGGCAACCTCTACAAACAGCAGGTGCGCCAGCTTGCCGCCCACGTCGGCGTCCCCCGCGAGCTCGTGATGCAGGAGCCGACCGCGGGCATGTGGGAGGGGCAGACCGACGCCGAGGAGCTGGGGCTCGACTACGACACGGTCGACGCCATCCTCGCGGTCCACGTCGACGGCGGCCTCTCGCGGTCGGCGACGGTCAGCGAGCTCGACGTGCCGGAGGAAGCCGTCGACCGCGTGGTCGACCTCTACGAGCGCAGCGCCCACAAGCGGGCGATGCCGCCCGCCCCCGAGCGCGGACTGTAACGTCTCGGTCGGCCCGCGTTAGAAGTCCCGCATCGCTTCGAGCACGTCGCGCGCGGAGCCGTCGTCGATGACCTCACGCGCCGCGTCGAGGCCCTCCTCGATGGAGCCGGCGTCGCCGCCCGCGTAGATGCGGAGGGCCGCGTTGACCGCGACCGCGTCCGCGAAGGGCCCGTCGCGTTCGCCCGTCAGCACCGCCTCCGTGATCTCGGCGGAGTCGGCCGCCACGTCGTCGACCGCGAGGTCGTCCTCTTCGAGGTCCATCCCGTAGTCCGCGGTCTCGATCTCGAAGTCGTCGAAGGACGCGCCCTCGCTGCCCTCGCCGTCGCCGCCGGCCGCGTCCCACTCGGCGACCTTCGTGTAGCCGGGCCGCACGTCGTCGTACCCCTCCATGCCCTGGAACATCAGGACGCGGTCGAGGTCGTGGAACTCGCTCTCGACGAACGTGTCGACCACCTTCTTCGCGAACGCGAGGTGGTAGAAGGAGCCGAGGTGGACGGACGCGCCGGCGGGGTTCGCCAGCGTCTCGACGGTGTTGACGAACGACCGGACGCCCATCATGTCGCGCCGGTCGAACAGGTCGTCGACGGCGGGGTTGAACGCGGGCTGGTAGTAGAAGCCGAAGCCGGTCTCGTCGACCATGTCCGCGGAGTCGGAGGGCGTCAGCTCGGTGTGGACGCCGAGCTCGTCGAGGACGTGCTTGTACGAGTCCTGCTTCTGCGTGGGCACGCGGTCGCCCGAGTGGACGACCACGGGGGTGCCTGCGGCGGCCGCGACCGCGCCCGCCGCGACGCCGAGGATCGCCGTCCGTCCTTTCCCGTCGTAGTTCGCGCCGCAGTCGACGGGGTCGGCGTCGGGTTCGGCGTACTCGACGCGGTCGCACATCACGTCGACGTACGCGCCGAGCTCCTCGGGCGTGTTCCGCTTCCAGCGGTTCGCGAGCCAGAACGCCCCGAGCGTGGTGGGGTCGGGCTCGCCCGCGAGGATGCGCTCGAACGCCTCGGTCGCCTGCGCGCGCGTCAGGTCGTCGGCCGACTTGTGGCCGGAGCCGCAGACCTCGGTCATCAGCCGCTTGAGGGGCCAGTCGCCGAACTCCTGGGTCGCCTGAGCCATACGCTCCGTTGGGCTCCTCGGACGAAAAGTCCCCCGTTCGACTCCCGGGTCGCGGGAACGGCTCCGGGGCGCGTCCCGCCGACCGATCCGACGCGACGACGCCGCGCGCGAGCGCCGAACCGGGACGCTACGACCGCTCTCGCCCGATCTGTGGTACTCGTTCCCAAACAGTTATCGGACGAACGTGCCGTCACGAGTCGTATATCTAGAAAAACCACTAGTTTCACTCGCTTTGTACGCTGTATCAGTATCTAAATAGCGTCAGAGTTATATGTACGTCCATCCGTTTAGCTATCGTACCCGATGACGTCAAAATCCGTCGCCACCGCGCTCACGCTGTATCGGTCCCGCACGCTGACGCTGGAACAGGCCGCGACCGTCGGCGGCTGCTCGACGGCCCAACTCGAGGAGAGCGCCCGGGCGTTCGCGCCCGCGCCGGGCGAGGCCCCCGCCGACGACTGAGGGCGACCGCGCCGACGGCGGTCGTCACGCCGGGTCGCGCGCGCCGACCGCCGTCTCGACCCCCCCGCTGTCGCTCCCGCCCTCCTCGTCGTCGCCTCCGCCGGGTCCGGCGTCCCGGTCCCCGCTCACGAGGAACTCCACCACGCCGGCGAGGAACTCGTCGTTGTCGCCGACGTTGTACCGGTCCGCGGCGATGAACCGGGCGTCGCCGACCGCGAGCACGTTGCCGTCCCGCACGGCGAGCGTGTGCTCTCGCTGCGTGTCGCTGTCGGCCGTCCGCGCGTTCGGGCCCGTCACCAACACCGGGTCGGCGTCGGCGGTCGAGCGCACCTCGGTCGGGGTGTACAACACCACCGACTCGGCGTCGCCGACCGACCCGTTCCCGTCCGTCAGCGAGGCGTTCTCCGGCGGCGCGGCGACGACGTGCCGGTAGTTCCCGTCGTTTCGCTCCTGGTCGTACACGTACCGCGTGTCGAAGTAGAGGTCGAACCGCTCGCCGAGCCCGCGCAGGTCGCTCTCCCGCTCCGCGAGCGAGGCCCCGAGGGCCCCGCCGGTCACCTCGAACCGGTTCGGGTTGCCGAATATCACGACGCGACCCCCCTCGTCCGCGAACGCCTCGATCGCGTCGAGCTCGTCCTCGGAGTAGTCGGTGTCCGGGTCGACGATCACGAGCGCGTCGGCGCCGTCGATCGCGGACTCGAGCCGGTCGGGGTCGTACTCCACGTCGTGGTTCGCCTTCGAGATCGCCTCCGACAGCGGCCCGAGCCGGCTCCGGTCGGCGCCCTCGGCGTCGATCACGACCGTCCCGCCCGCCGGAACGACCGGCGGCTCCGGCTCGATGGTCCCCGTCGACGGGAGGCCCTCGGTGACGGTCCGGTCGGGGTCGAACGTCTCGAACTCCGGCTGCGGCGGCGAGTCGACGGCCAGCGAGGGGACGACGGCCGCCCCGACCGCGATCGCCGCGGCGAGGACGACGGTGACGAGGAGCCCCTTCGCGACGGTGCCGCGCCGCCCCGCCAACGCCCCGCCGCTGGACGCGTCGGCCTCTGACTCCTCGCCGGGAGAGTCGTTCATCCGAACACCCCCGCGGCGTCGATCCGGCCCGCGTCGGTCGCGTTCTCGTCGGTCGCGTTCGCCCCCGCGTCCGCGCCGGAGCCGGTCCCGCCGACCGACCGCTCGTCGCCCGCCGTCGCGACCTCGACCGCCCCCCGCGAGTCGAGCGTCACCAGCGTCGCGTCGCCGGCCGCGACGGCGCCGGGGTGGGCCATCAGGACGGTCGGGAACGACCCCTGCCGCGGGGTGTTCGCGGTCCGGATCGGTTCGAACCGCTTCTCGTCGGCGCCTCCGGCGTAGTACGCCGCCCGCAGCGCGTACGTCGCGGTCCAGTCCCCGCCGCCGACGTCGGCCGGGGTGATGACCTCGACCGACGGGCGGTCGAGTCCGGCGCGGTCGGCCGCCGCCCGGATCGCCGCCCGGCGGTCGCCGATCGCGTCGGCCATGCCGTTCTCGACCGCGACCGACCCGCCGAAGACCCGCGCCGTCGCGACCTCGTTCTCCGTGAGTCCGAGCCGGTCGCCGCGGTGTTCGACCACGGACCCGACGAAGGCGTTCCGCGACGTCTCGAGCGTGGCGAAGAACTCGCGGTCGCCGAACCCCTCCACCTTCCTCGGGCCGGTGGTCCCGACCACGTCGTTCGGCTCGACGTCGGGCGGGAGGCTCCCGATCACCCCGACGCTCCCGACGAACGAACTCGGCTTCACGTACACCTCGTCGGCGGGCGCGATGGCGAAGTACGCGCCGGACGCCGCGACGCCGTCGACCGTCGCGACCACCGGCATCGACTCCCGCAGCCGCAGGGTCTGCATGTACATCGCCTCGCTGGCGGCCGCCGACCCGCCGCCGCTGTTGGCGACGATCACGACCGCGTCGGCCTCCGCGCGGGCCTCGGCGAGCATGGCTTGGTACTCGGTCGACAGTTCCCCGTCGATCGTCCCCTGGATCGGGACGACCGCGACCGTTCCGTCCGGTCCCGTGGCCGTGTCCACGGCGACGGGCGCGACGGCCGCTCCGAGGAGCACGCCGAGGAGCACGAACAGGACGTAGCTGTCGACGGCCCACGCGAGCGCGGACCGCGTACGCTCGAACATCATGTGGATTGTACACGCACACCATGATAAGTGCCGTGCCGAGCGTCCCGAAACTCGTAGGTACGACCGCCGCGTAGCGGACGTAATGAGTTTGGACGCCGACTGGCGGGCCGACCTCGACGCGGTCGACGCGGCCCTCGTCGACGAGTACCAGAGCGGCTTCCCCGTCGAACGCCGCCCGTTCGAGCGGGTCGCCAGCGAGATCGCGGCCGAGACGGGCGCCGAGGTCGACGCCGACGGGCTCCTCGAGCGCGTCCGGGACCTCCGCGAGCGCGGCGTGTTCCGGCGGTTCGGCGCGGTCCTCAACCCGCCCGTCATCGGGTCGTCGACGCTCGCGGCGGTGCGCGCGCCCGACGACCGGTTCGACGAGGTCGCCGGGGTGATCAACGGCTACCGGCAGGTGAACCACAACTACCGGCGCGACCACGAGTGGAACCAGTGGTTCGTCGTCACCGCGGGCTCCCGCGAGAAGCGCGACGAGATCCTCGAAGAGATCGAGGCGCGCACCGGCTGCGAGGTGCTGGCGCTCCCGATGCTCACGGACTACTACATCGACTTAGAGTTCCCCGTGGTCAACGCCGACCGGTTCGCGCGGGAGTCGCTCGACCACACCGACGTCTCCGCCACCCGCATCTCCGAGGACGCGCGCGGCGACCTGAGCCCGCTCGAAGCCGACCTCCTCCTCGCGATCCAGGACGGCTTCCCGCTGTCCGCGACCCCCTACGCCGACGTGGCGGCCGAGATCGACGCGCCGGTCGACGACGTGCTCGCGGCGGTCGAGCGCCTGCTCGCCGACGGCTGTATCAAGCGGATCGGCTGCGTCGTCAACCACGTCGTCACCGGGTTCACGAACAACTGTATGGTGGTCTGGGACGTGCCCGACGAGGAGCTCGACGAGCGCGGCGAGGCGGTCGGCAGCCTCCCGTACGTCACGCTCTGTTACCACCGCCCGCGTCGCCCCGACCAGGAGTGGGAGTACAACCTGTTCACGATGATCCACGGTCGGGAGGCGGAGGCGGTCGACGCGAAGATCGACGAGCTGGCGACCGACCACCTCCCGTTCGACCACGAGCGACTCTACTCGACCGAGACGCTGAAACAGACCGGCGCGCGGTACGAGGACCTCGTCGCGGACGCGCCGGACTCGGAGTCGGCGTAGGCCGCGGCGCGGGGCGCGTCCGGCGGCCGGACCGACCTCCCGCGAGCGGTTCCGTCCCGATCCCGGGCGCGTCCGCCGGAACGAGCGCATTTTTCCCGCGGCCCGCGGTACGACCCGCCATGACGGACGCCTTCGACAGACTCGGGTACGGGACGTACAAGCTGGCGGCCGGCGAGGAGTGCGCGGCCGGCGTCGCCCACGCGATCGAGACCGGGTACCGCCACGTCGACACCGCGCAGGGGTACGACAACGAGGCCTCGGTCGGCGACGGGATCGACCGGAGCGACGTCGACCGCGAGGAACTGTTCGTCGCCACGAAGCTCTCCACGGACAACCTCTCGTACGACGACGCGGTCGAGACGGCGCGCGCCAGCCGCGACCGCCTCGGCGTCGACTCGATCGACCTGCTGTACGTCCACTGGCCGATCGACAGCTACGATCCGACGGAGACGCTGCCCGCCCTGGACGACCTCGTCGACGACGGCGTGATCGACCGGATCGGGCTCTCGAACTTCGAGCCCGACCAGCTCGACGAGGCGCTCGACCGCCTCGACCACGACGTGTTCGCCCACCAGGTGGAGTGTCACCCCCTGCTCCCGCAGGAGCGACTCCGCGAGTACGCCGTCGAGCACGACCACTGGCTCGTCGCCTACTCGCCGATCGCGCGCAACCGGGTCGCCGAGGTCGACGTCCTCCGAGAGATCGCCGCGGCCCACGACGCGACGCCGGCGCAGGTGAGCCTCGCGTGGCTGCTCTCGAAGGAGCGCGTCGCGCCGATCCCGAAGGCGGCCGACTTCGGGCACGTCGCGGACAACTGGGCGGCCCGCGAGATCGACTTACGCGACGGGGAGATCGCCCGGATCGACGCGCTCGACCGCCGCGAGCGGATCGTCGACTTCGAGCGGGCCGCCTGGAACCGCGACTGATATCCGGAGCGCTCAATACCGGTACTGACGGCTCATAGTCGGTTTAACGGGCCTCCACGTCGAATCCCCGCCCGTGCCGGACCCGAACCCGCAGTCCGACGCCGGTCCGTCCGCCGACGGCTCGCCCGGCGCCGACGCGGACCCCGGCGGCGAGTCCGGCCCCCGCGACCGCCCGGCCCTCCTCGCGGCGACGCCCGGGACCGACGCGGTGCTGGAAAAGCTCCGCACGCTCGCCGTCCTCGCCGGCCTGCTCGCCCTCCTGGTGACGCTGATCGCCGTGGAGCTGCTCGTTCGCATCTGAGCTCGGCGGCGGACCGGAACTGAACGCGAGACCCCTCTCGATCCGGCGACGGGTCCGCGCTCGCGGTCGGTTTCACTTCCGCTTTCGGGCGCGTTTTTAAAAGGTCCGGGCACGACGGTCCGGGTATGAGCCAGTCCACGTTCGACGACGACGACCTGTTCGGCGAGGCGGCCGAGGAGACTCGCGCGGAGGTCGAAGAGCACCTCGCGGCGGCGCGCGACCAGCTCCCCGACCCGGACGCGGTGTGGGAGACGGACGCGGACAACGTCCTCGGCGCGCTCAACGGGCTGAAGTCCGCGCTCGACGCCGGCGACGCGATAGACAGCGTGCGCTCGGCGAAGAAGGCGTACGTCCTCGGCGAGCGCGCCGACGCGTTCGAGGACGCCGAGGACCTGAAGGCCGACATCGAGGAGCTCGAGTCGCTCGTCGGCGACATCGAGAGCGCCGCCGACGAGGTGGCCTCGCTCACCGGCACGGTCCCCGCGATCCGCGGGGCGCTCCAGGACGCGGCCGACGACGACGAGTAGCGCCCGCCCGCGTCCTCCCCCGTCCTCAGTCCGTCTCCCGCTCGACGACCGCGTCCGCCAGCTCCGCGAGCGCCGCGCTCGCGCGGTCGAGCAGCTCCGCGCCCCGCGCGGCGTCGCCCCCCGCGGGGTCGCCGACGACGCCGTTGTCGGTGAACTCGTCGGCGTCGTGCGCGAGGTTCACGCCGGCGACCCACTCGCCCCACCGGTCGGCCGCGCCCGCGCTCGCCTCGTCGACGCGCTCCTCGCGGACCAGGTCCGGATTCGTCGCGCGCAGCAGCGCCGTCTCCAGCGGGCCCGCGTGGCCCATGTCGCTCGCGTGCTCGCCGACGGCCTCGAACCAGGTGAACGCGACCCCGTACCCCGCGTGGGCGTCGTCGCGCGAGAACCGGCGGGCGACCTCCGCGAGCGCTTCGACGTTCCCCCCGTGCCCGTTGACGAACACCACGCGGTCGATCCCGTGCGAGACGAGCGACTCGGCGGACTCCCGGACGTACGCGCGGAACGTCTCCGGAGAGACCCACATCGTCCCGTCGAACGCGCGGTGCTCCTCGGCGACGCCGACCGAGACCGGCGGCGCGACCGCGACCTCGCCGCGGACGTCGTCGCGACCGGCGCGGTCCGCGTCGGCCGAGCCGTCGGCCCCGCCCGACTCCCCCGCCTCGTAGGCGTCCGCGCCCGCCGCCGCGACCGCGACGGCGTTCAGCGCGTCGGTGCCGAGCGGCGCGTGCGGTCCGTGCTGCTCCGTGCTCCCGACCGGGAGGAACGCGACGTCGACGTCGGCGTCGCGCACGTCGGTCCAGGCGACCTCGCTGAGGCGCATACCCTCACCTCGGCGGCCGGCGTCGTATAGCCGGCGGTCACCGCCCGCCCGCCGCTCCCGTGGTATTATGTCGCTCCCCGCGGATCGCGGCCGTATGAGCGGTGACAACGCGGATCACGATACGGAGGCGCACGATCCGGCTCCCGCCGTGACGTTCGGCCCGCTGAAGCGGGCGCTCCGCGAGCACCGCTACCCGGTGACGGCGGCGGAGCTCATCGAGCAGTACGGCGCGGCGACGCTGGAGACCCCCACGGCGACGGCGCGGTTCGACGCGCTGCTGGAGGGCTGCGAGGAGACGCAGTTCCGGGACCCGTCCGAGGTCCGCGAGGCGGTCCTCCGCGCGCTCGACCACGAGGCGCCGCTCGAGGCGGCCGCCGACGAGTGGACGGAACTGCCCCGTTGACCCGGGCGTCGCGCCGGCGACCCGGCGTCGTTTCGCGGGTCGCCCCGCCCGACGGTCCGGTGCCGCTCAGTCGTCGTCGCTCTCGGCGTCCTCGACGATCCGGGCGGTGCGCTCCTGTGCGCGGTCGATGAACTCCTGCGGGAGCTCGTCGATCTCGCCCGCCTGAACCCCCCAGAGGTGCGCGTACAGCCCGTCGTTGTCGAGCAGCTCGTCGTGCGTGCCGCGCTCGGCGATCTCGCCGCCCTCCAACACGAGGATCGTGTCCGCGTCCTTGATCGTCGAGAGTCGGTGGGCGATCGCGAACGTCGTCCGCTCCTCGGTGAGCCGGTCGAGCGAGCGCTGGATCAGCATCTCGGTCTCGGTGTCGACGTCGGAGGTCGCCTCGTCGAGGATGAGGATGTCCGGGTCCTTCAGCACCGCCCGCGCGATGGTGACGCGCTGGCGCTGCCCGCCGGAGAGCTTCACGCCGCGCTCGCCGACCATGGTGTCGTAGCCGTCCGGCAGGTTCTCGATGAAGTCGTGCGCCTCGGCGGCCTCGGCGGCCTCGCGGACCTCCTCGTCGGTGGCGTCGAACGTCCCGTAGGTGATGTTCTCGCGGACCGTGCCGTAGAACAGGTACGACGACTGCCCGACGTAGCCGATCGAGCGGCGGAGCGACTTGAGCGTCACGTCGCGGACGTCCTGGCCGTCGATCTCGATCGACCCCTCGTCGACGTCGTACATCCGGAGGAGCAGCTTGAGAACGGTCGATTTCCCCGCGCCGGTCGGGCCGACCAAGGCGAGCGTCTCCCCGCCCTCGACGGAGAAGTCGACGTCCTCGATGATCGTCTCGTCGTCGTAGCCGAAGGAGACGTCGTCGTACACCACGTCGCCGTCGCCGACGGTCAGGTCCTCCGCGCCCGGGTCCTCGGCGAGCCGCGACGGCTCGTCCATCAGCCCGAAGATCCGCGCGGAGGAGGCGCGGGCGCGCTGGTACATGTTGATGATCTGGCCGAACTGCGCCATCGGCCAGATGAACCGCTGCGTGTAGAGGATGAAGACGACGAACATCCCGACCGACAGCTCCCCGGTGAACGGCCCCGGCGGCGTCTCCTGGAACACCCAGAGGCCGCCGATGATGAACGTCACCACGAAGCCGATGCCGGCGAGCACGCGGAGCCCCGGGAAGAACTTGATCCGGGTCGTGATCGCGTCCCAGTTAGCGTCGAAGTAGTCCATCGAGACGTCGTCGACGCGGTCCGACTCGTACGGTTCCGTGTTCGACGACTTGATCACCTGAATGCCGCCGAGGTTGTTCTCCAGCCGGGAGTTCATCTTCCCGACCGACGAGCGCACCTCGGCGTACTTCGGCTGGATGATCTTGAT